>JANXSG010000295.1 GCA_025352825.1 Chthonomonadaceae bacterium
ACGTATGTAAAGCGTGTCAAGAAACTAGAAGAGATTGCCGACAGTTTCGAAGGCGTAGAAAAAACGTTTGCAGTACAGGCTGGCCGAGAAGTGCGTATTATAGTCAAGCCGGATATTCTGGACGATTTTGCTTCGATGAAACTCGCGCACGACATGGCGAAGAGAATCGAAGAAGAGATGGAATATCCCGGACAGATTAAGATAACGGTGATTCGTGAGACGAGATCTGTGGGTTTTGCGAAATAGAAAGTAGACCATCTGATGCGTATATTGATGGTCGGGGATGTCGTGGGAAAACCCGGCCGGTTAGCAGCCCAGGAGTGGATACCACGGCTTCGATCGAAATATGCAGTGGATTTTGTCATAGTAAATGGTGAAAATGCGGCGGCAGGCATTGGCATAACACCGGATATAGCAGACACATTCTTTGATCGCAGTGAAACGGACGTGGTAACACTGGGGAATCACGCCTGGGGAAAGAGAGATATTTTCCCATATCTGGAGGAAGAATCCCGTATTCTCCGTCCGATAAACTATCCTGCTGGGGCACCTGGCCGGGGGTGGGGCATATTTCAATCCAGCGCAGGCAAAGTCGGGGTTGTCTCTCTGCAAGGTCGGGTTTTCATGGAGAACATTGACGACCCATTTCGCGCTGCAGATGTCGTATTATCGGAAATACGAAAAGAGACGAAAGTAATATTCATCGACTTCCATGCAGAAGCGACGTCGGAAAAGATAGCATTCGGCTTCTATGTAGACGGCCGGGCAAGCGCTGTGGTAGGGACACATACGCATGTGCAGACCGCGGACGCGAGGATATTACCAAAAGGCACTGCATTTCTAACAGATGTAGGAATGACCGGGCCGGTCGATTCGATTATAGGCATGAAGCGGGAAATTGTGATACCCAAGTTTCTGAACGCACTTCCGGCTCGATTTGAAGTGGCGGATGGAGATGCTCAGCTGTCTGCGGTGCTGGTGGATATTGATATTGAATCGGGAATCGCTCATTCAATAGAAACAATACAAGTTCCCTCTCACACCGATATTCGATTAGCAAGCCAACAACGGCCCGTTACCTCTGGGCTATTTGAGTAACTTGTGAACAGCTATCTTCGTCCATATTAATAACAGTTCAAATAAGTAAACTATTTCTATAAAACAATCTGCACATTGAGAGCTCATTGCTCTCAGGAGGAGTTGATCATGTTTTTCTATTTAAGCCACAGACATATCGGCGTCATACGATCTCTTGCTCAGGTTTCTAAGGGCAGGATCTGCTCTCTGAGCATCAAAATGTGTGCTGTTAGTCTGCTAGGAATTACTGCTGCAAACGCTCAAACCAACACTGGCATGGTCATATTTCACGGTGGCACAGCCGCATCATCCGGAATTACAGCTAGAAGCTGGGGCAGTGGAACCGTGGACGAGGATAAGGGAGTGAGCTACAGCGGTAATCAATCTTTCAAGATCGTTACGCACGGCTTATATCAGGGAGTCGATCTTACTTTTGCTAAACCTGTGGATATCAGCGCGTATGTAAATGATAAAAATGCATTTCTTGAATTTGCGATACTTCCACCTGGCACCCAGGGTGCAAATGGTATGCGAGGAGGCGGAATGGGAGGAATGTATGGCGGCCCTGGTGGATTCGGAGGAGGGTCTGGAGGATTTCAGGGTGGTGGCGGAAGTATTGGCGGATTTGGCGGCGGTGGATTACAAGGTGGTGGTGCCCGACGCGGTGGATTAGGCGGCTTTGGCCAGGGAGGCAGTATGGGAGGGCCGGGCGGAATCGGCGGTAAATCCGGCGGTGGTGCGGCTGGACAGAGTAACCAGCAAAATAGAAACAACCGATATAAGCCAGAACAGCCTCTTCAAAATATTCGTGTAGCTCTTATTTCTTCAGATGGGAAATCAACCGAGTTTTTGCTGCCTATTGCCACCGGAACGAAAGACAAACAGTGGAGACTACTTCACATCCCGATCGTCGGAATTCCTGGAATTGCAAACGCATCTCCGCAGATCAAAGCAATACGAGTTTTTGGTGACAGCCCTGCGACAATCTATCTTGGGCAGATTCGTGTGAATGTAGACCCCACTCCCATCAGTATTTCTCAGCTTAACGAAAAGGTTGTACAGCGAAACGCCTCTGGCCAATACTATGCAACAGCTTCAGGCGGAAGCACGCCTTTGAAATATAGCTGGGATTTTGATGATGGTGATGGGATTCAGGAAGAGGGTGAAGGGCGTGTGGTCTCTCATACCTATATTCGCTCAGGTGATTATGTCGCGACAGTTACCGTGAGTGATGTCTACGGTATCAAGCCAGCAAAGAAAGCAACTTTTAAAGTGCATGTCTCCCCATAGATGGCCTAGTTATTGTTAATCTCACCCCCGGCCCCTCTCCCAGATTGCATGATAGCTCGCAAGTGAGAGGGGAGGCTTTATCGAGTATTTGCCCGTCTCCCAGTGAGGAATGAACGTCAGGGAGAGGGGTTGGGGTGAGGTGGTAATTACTTCTTTATGCTCGGTTTGTCAACTGTGTACTGGAAAAAGCCGATAAACATCTCGTCAGTACTCTGCTCGCCCCATCGAACCATTCGTGGAGGGTGAGATGGCTGACGAGGATTCTGCTCGGTGTTATCATAGAGTGCTGTGACATCTATGCGAGAGCCTTTTGGGAGAGCAATAGGCGTTTTGAATCTATAGAGATCCTGCCAGTTGAAATCCCAGTCGTTAATGGTTATTAGCGGTATCTGTTTTCCATCGGGCAGAACAGCCTCCATCTTCATCCGTTTACCAAGCATATGCATATGAGGCATCACTGCCCATACATGCAAGTTTTGCTGAATATGATAACTCTTAGTAACCTCTTGATCTGATTTGCCTGGCTCCAGTTTGAAAAAGGCGTTGAGAATTGGCTCCATTTTAATTTCCTGTTTTACTGAAGCGGCAGGCGTGAAGAAGATGCCAGCTCTGCTTTGATCTGTTTCGATACGCCCGGTTTTGTGGTAGTGTACCTGCAGAACCATCCGGGCTCCCGCTGGAACTTTATAAGCAGTTCCTGCAGGAAATATACGAGCAGAATTACTGCCGGGAGTCCAAAGTGTGAGCCAGTCAGTATCCTCAACTCCCACTCCGATGCCTGTCCCCGAGACTGTATAGCCTGGTTCTTTTTCTCGGTTATCGAGAGAGGCAGCCATACCGCTCCGGTCGATATAGACCACTATGTGGTGCACAATTGCTCTGTTATCCTCTTTGAACTCCACTGCTCTAACGAATTGATCTTGAGAGAACTCTTGGGGAAAGACGTAGTTCCGATAGACATCTTTACCCTCTGGCGATAAGTGGTAAGCTGTCTTTGGCTGCATGATAATATCTGGTTTGCCCATTTTCCAGCTTGTGGATGCGGCGTATGTTGGTAGTGGAGGCACAGAGTTAGCATCTCCGAGTGGTGCACCTGAATCTGCCCAACTTGCCAATATTCCAATTTCTTTTTCCGAAAGTGCATGAGAATCTAAAAATACATCGTTATCGTTTACTGGTTTCCATGGAGGCATTACTTTTCGGGCAGTATACTGCTGGATGGCGGAAGCCCACGTTTTTGCTTGTTGATAGGTCGTGAGCGAAAATGGGCCATTTTCTCCTGGGCGATGACAGCTCACACAGTGGGAAAAAATTATCGGGGCTGCATCATGTGCGTAGGTAGGGCTGCCCTGAGAAGCTTCCATCACTTTACCAGAATCTCTAAAGATAGCACATCCAACCGCCAGAGTTCGCGAACGAAGAATAGGTTTTCCGGCGAGTATTGCTATAAGTGCATCGTGCAGATATGGGCGAATAACTTTTTCAACTTCGGTATTGTCATCAATTCTGCCTCGATAGCGAACTATGAAATCGGAGTCAATAACGACGGCTTCGGGGGTCGAGTTTGCGGATAGCGCATCCGCCAACTCTGTCCCCTTATCTTTCACCACTGGACAGCGTATTTCTCTATCATTGGCAAATTTACGAACCGTTTCGACTGAATCTTCTTGATTGGAGTTGACTATAAAAAACTGCACTCCACGATTGTTAAAAGTACTCACTAATTTATTTATTCGAGGAGTGTATATGCTGGATATGGGGCACTGAGTAGAGGTGAAAATGAAGACAGTAGACTTGTTCGATCTCAAATCTGTGGATTGGTAGCTCTTTCCTGTAATATCGCTCCAATGGAGACTATTCAGCCTTGGTGTTTGGGTATCTCCTATAGATGGTAACAGCGCAGTGAATGTGAGACCGACGACACATCTTAATAGTTTAATCAAAACAACTCTATTTTGCAAGGCTTTACTCCCGTACTCATACCAAACGTCTCTTCTAATTATATCTCTGAATTGGGACATAGTCAAGATTGGCTCCATCTCAATTCAGACGTTTTGCTTCACCCTCTGGTATAATTCACTCATATATATTATCGCTCAAATTATTCAAAGAGATTAATACAGATGCATATTCAAGACATATTCAATAAACACAGCATTACCTTCAGCTTCGAATTTTCTCCACCACAGACCGATGAAGCTGCCGAATCTCTCTATAAGACGATAAGTGAGTTAGAATCGCTCCGCCCCTCGTTTGTTTCTGTCACCTACGGCGCAGGAGGCTCTACCCGAGATAGAACCAATGATCTGGTTTTGAGACTGCAGCAGACCACCACATGTGATCCAGTTCCGCATCTTACCTGTGTCTGCCATACTGAGGAAGATATTAGGAAAGTAGTGGAAAGATATGCAGAGGATGGCATATCAAATCTTCTGGCTCTTGGCGGAGATCCTCCTCGTTCACTGGCAAATTACGACCGTTCCAGTGATTATTTCCAGCATGCCGTCGATCTCGTTAAGTACATAAAGAAGTTCAATGATAAGGGGATTCATCCCGATTTACGAGGATTTGGAATTGGTGTGGCCGGCTTTCCGGAAGGCCATCATGCCACTCCTAACAGATTACTGGAGCTGGACTTTCTGAAGGCTAAGGTCGATGCCGGAGCGGATTATATTGTGACACAGCTGTTTTTCGACAACCACGATTTTTTCGACTTCCGTGAGCGATGCGAGCAGGCGGGAATAAAGGTCCCGATAATAGCGGGTATCATGCCGGTCACTTCGAGTGCGGGGCTTCATAAAATGTCTGAACTGGCACTGGGTTCACGATTTCCAGCACGCCTGCTTCGTTCAATTGCCAGGTGTGACGACGATCCTAAATATGTACGCAAAGTTGGAGTGCAGTGGGCCGCAGAGCAATGTAGAGACTTGATAGATAACCGAGTTCGCGGAATACATTTCTATACGCTTAATCGATCTTCCGCCACTCGTGAGATATACGCCAGCCTCGGAGTAAAAGATTCCGACGGGCTCAATTAGCTTGGATTAATAAACTCAGAAAGTTCTGCATTAGTATAAAAAATTTATATAACTCATGTTTCGCAGGCGGGCAGTTCATCCAAAGCAGTTTGATTTTCGCGACGGGCTAAATGGGTTGTGAAAATAATCGCTCATTCGACTATTTCCGGGAGTTGAAAACTCCCGGCAACAAAAAACAGGCGTTTTTCAGACGCGATTCCGCCCGCAGGGCGATTGGCCGCAGGTCTTCCAGACGGGTACTTCATTGCCCGGCTCTTATTACGGATGGTTTTCGATTACTTTCACAACCCCTTTAGTCCGTCGCGCGAATCTTACTATTGAAGCTCTACTAACTTACGCTTATACCAAAACGTGAAAAGCTTTATTCGATCTCGTGAATAGCTCGCCTGCGTAACATCAGTTATATAACATGGATGATCAGGATTTACAGGATAAATACATCCATCCTAGATATCCTGTTCATCTATGCTGATTCAAATTATTTGAAGTATGAGCTTGATTATTTATTAGTTGCTGGATAATTCTATACTAAACCAGTTAATCAATTCATCTTTCGTCATTTCATGGCGGGAAACTGAAAATGCTACTTCTTCCAACGCCTGTTCCATTGGGAGCTTTTCTGCAGCAATCCCATTTATATCCAAGAAGACCAGAGCAGCTAGTACTGCAGTCGGTTTGTTACCGTCCACGAAAGCGTGATTGTTTGAGATATGAAAGAGATAAGCTGCAGCCATCGAAGCTAAATCTGGGTGCAGAAGAATGCCGTCATATTGTGTTTGCGGCATGGCAACGGCCGACTCCAATAAGCCTAAATCACGGACTCCTCCAGCCCCACCTTCGTTAAGGATAGTGTTGGTGTGGATTTGCAATATATTCTCCACGTTCAAGAAAAGTATACTATTACTCATTTTGCGAGATTGTCCAGCATCTTTTTATGACGCGGACGCAAGCGTTCTAGCGAGTATGCAATTTCGTTTTCAGGTATACCGACATGAGTTGGCGTGATAATTAGAGACCCGTTACTTACATTTATTTGGAGAGTAGTCTCTGCATTGATATTCAACAGATCAAGCACTGGTTTTTCCAGTACCAGAGCAAGGCTATTCCCATGTTTTTGAAGGGTTTTGACCATTTAGTATTTCTCCTCACCGTTATAACTATGTGTTAACATTATGGCGAATTTGTCAATAGGGAGCATTAGGTTTGAGGTTGCAACACATAAAGAGTGAGCCTATTGATCTCTATTCAACGATGGATTGATTGTCTTGCTAATTATGTAAACTTGCATTCCAGGAACCCTTCTTGTATAATCATACCATTGATAAAGCTTCGGGCGTATAATATCATTCACTAATGTTCCAGATAGAATTGGAGTTTGTACGATGCAATTACTAGAAGAACGAATAGAACATCTGATCCCAATCGGAAAGGTGTACACAGCTCATGACTTGGAGAACATGCCGTCCTGCGAACGATACGAACTGATTCGAGGAGAACTGTGTGCCATGCCCAATAACAGCGCTAATCATGGGAATAAGACGATCCTTCTATCAGCTCCAATTACAATGTTTGTCGTTGAAAATGATCTGGGTGCTTGCTTTGCTGCGGAGACTCGTTTTACTATCGAGGAGAACCCAGATACGGTGTTAGGTCCGGATTTTGCTTTTGTTTCGCGGGCAAGGCTGGAAGGGATTCCTCCGAGAGGATATCTCAAATTAGCTCCGGACCTGGTCATCGAAACCCGTTCTCCCGGAGATACGCGAGCCGAAATTTCATACAAGGTATCGCGCTGGCTTACGGCAGGAAGTACGCTAGTCTGGGTGCTCGATCCGATCCAGAAGATTTTGACCGTTCATCGATCTGGAGTGGCGCCGACAACCCTACAAGTTGGAGATATTCTCTCTGGTGAAGATGTATTACCAGGTTTTGAATATCCGATGAGTAAAATATTTCGAGAGATCTCGTGAGAAGCAGTACAACTCTGCACAAAAAATAAAACGTATTTTCTACCGCGATATGGAGAATTTTATGTCCAAAAATAACGGGGATTCGCAAGCGATTAGCGATCAGGCTGAGCGTATTTATGAAGAGAAAATTCGTCTATATGTAGAGACTGAACATCGAGGCGAATTTCTTGTGCTTGATGTTGAGTCACAAGAGTATGAAATCGATGCTGATAGGCATCGTGCATTAGAACGCGCGGAAAATCTCCATAAAGGTGGCAAGTTCTACATTCTTCGAATTGGTTTTCCCGCTGCAGTTCATCTGGGTGGTCGATTAAAGGTGAAGCGGCAATGATAAAAGGCGTCATCTCCGCAAATCGAGAAGCAGTCATCAAGCTGACAGTATACCGCTCTGATAATCTCCCTCTAGAGATTGATGCAGCCATCGATACCGGCTTCAACGACTTTTTGACTTTGAGACCTGAGCAAATAGCAGAGTTTGGGTTAGTTCGTCGTGCCTACATTCGCGCTTCTCTAGGGGATGGCAGTATTATCTCGTTGCCAATTTATACTGTTACTGTACTATGGCACGATCAAATTCGCATAATAGATGTACTTGAAACTCAGAACGAACCACTGATCGGAATGTCACTGCTTTATGGCAGCCACGTCTTGCTCGATGTGATAGATGGTGGAGAAGTGAACATAACACCTCTAACTTGAAGTGAGAAAATTTCAACTACATTCCAGGCTATTTTTTTTTGTAATTTCGAGGTGATTTAAGGATGCCTATGTTTACAATTAAACACACCGATAGATATTGGCTAATTGCCTTCTGCCAGCGATGGAAGATTACAGAGTTGTCAATCTTTGGATCTGCGTTAAGGGATGATTTTCGCCCTGATAGTGATATAGATATCATGGCTTCGTTTGATCCTGATGTGGGACGGGGACTTTTGGATCAGGTAGAAATGCTTTCAGAATTAAAGGCCTATTTTGGAAGAGAAGTCGATTTGGTTAACCGAAAAGCTGTAGAACGAAGTGCAAATGTCATCCGTATACGACAGCTTTTGTCGACCGCAAAGGTACTTTATGCCACCGTGTGATGTATCGAGTACAACTATAAATCTAGCAGAAAAATAATCATGATTTCAACTGTAAAAACTGCATGCCCACACGACTGCCCAGATACCTGTTCTATGATTGCTTTTGTGGAGGATGGAAAGTTGATTCGTGTGGCGGGGAACCCGGAAAACCCATTCACCAGGGGGAATCTCTGCCGCAAAGTTGCCCACTATGAAGAGCGGGTATATAGCCCGGATCGAATCCTTACTCCGCTGCTTCGATCAGGGAAAAAAGGTGAGGGCAAGTTCGAAGCCATCTCCTGGAATCAGGCAGTCTATCTTATTTCGGATAGATGGAAGCAGATCATTCAGGAAAATGGACCTGAGGCTATCCTTCCTTACTCGTATGCTGGCACGATGGGCGTCGTCAATATGTCTGCCTGCGATGGCCGGCTGTGGAATCGAATGGGTGCTTCGCAGCTCAAGAGGACTATCTGCTCCGCTGCGGCTGAAGTGGGTTATGGATATGTGAACGGCTGGACAGGCGGGATGGATACAGAGGATTTCGCGAACAGCAAGTTTATTATTGCATGGGGTACGAATCTCTCCTCCACCAATGTGCACCAGATGCCATTCGTTCGAGAAGCGCAGGCTAAGGGAGCAACATTCGTAGTTATCGATCCTTACCGAACTAGAACTGCAAATGCCTCCGACTGGTTCGTTCAGCCTCGCCCCGGTACAGATGCGGCGCTGGCTCTGGGGTTGGCGAATACCATCTTCCAGGAAAAACTACATGAT
The DNA here is from genome assembly GCA_025352825.1 of Chthonomonadaceae bacterium. Taxonomy (GTDB): domain Bacteria; phylum Armatimonadota; class Chthonomonadetes; order Chthonomonadales; family Chthonomonadaceae; genus JANXSG01. Next base: position 9,211 of record JANXSG010000295.1, read on the forward strand.
GAGGAGTTTCTGGAGAGGTGTACCGTTGGCTGGAGGGAATTTCGAGATCGCTGCGCGGAGTATACGTCAGAGCGAACGGCACAGATTACAGGCTTGGAAGCCGAAGAGATTGTAAAACTGGCAATCGCCTATGCCACACAGACACCCTCAGCGATACGACTGGGTTATGGTATGTCTCGCACAGGCAACGGCGGCGGGATGATCCGTGCGATTGCCTGTCTACCTGCTGTTATCGGGGCATGGGGGAAACCTGGGAGTGGGCTGCTGCTATCCTCCAGTCCGCACTTCCCACTGAATACTCGCAACATAAAACGCCCCGATTTAGTGCATTCCCCAGACGATGAATCGCAGGTCAAGTGGGGTCGCAATGTCCCTCGCGCGATAAACATGAACGAAATAGGGCGTGCTCTGCTGGAAGAGACTGATCCCCCTATTCGCTCCCTTTATGTTTACAACTCCAATCCTGCCGCTGTCGCGCCGAACTCGAATGCAGTGATCAAGGGTCTGCTTCGGGAGGATCTATTCACGGTCGTTCATGAGCAGATGATGAGTGACACCGCCCTCTACGCTGATATCGTACTACCCGCAACGACACAGATGGAGCACATGGATCTGATGCGATCGTACGGTCAGCTCTATCTCAATCTCTGCACACCTGCAGTGCCGCCTTTAGGAGAATCCAAGCCCAACATCGAAGTCTTGAATATGCTGGCGAAGGCGATGGGGTATATGGATAGTGTGTTCGATGAGACTGCCGAAGATGTAATACGAAAAGCGCTGGATACGGATCATCCATATTTGGAGGGTATCACTTTTGAGTATCTTCAGGAGCACGGATTCGCCAAGCTGCACACTCCTTCGAATCCGTTCGTTCCTTATGCTCAGAGCAGCGGAATGAAGTTTGCGACTGCTTCCGGAAAGATTGAACTCTACTCCGAAGCGGCTAAGAAGGATGGTTACGATCCTATGCCCGGATATGAACCGGCTTCAGAAAGTGCAGAGGCGCATCCAGAGCTGGCAGAAATATTCCCGATAAATCTGCTTTCTCCTGCGGCTCATCATTTTCTGAACTCAACATTTTCCAATTTGCCTTCCTTAATGAAGAGTGAGAAGGAGCCCCGTATCTGGGTGAATCCTGAAGATGCAGCAGTGCGAGGAGCTGTCAACGACGATATGCTGCACGTGTGGAACCACCGAGGCGATGTGAATCTCAAAGCAGTCGTCAGCGAGAATGTGAAGCCAGGAGTAGCATGGTCACCGTCCTTATGGTGGCACCGAGACAGCCCTGAAAACAGAAATGTCAACATGCTCACTTCCGATGCTCTTGCCGATATGGGTGGCGGTGCAACATTCCATACTAATCTGGTACAGTTTGAAAAGCGGTATTAATTTCCTATAAAGCATCATTTAAAAAACTCAACCCGAATAATTTTGAAGTTTGTATGTCAAGATATAATATTGTATTTCTAACAGAGGAAAGAAAATGAATGCATTAACTTTGGAAGGTTTTTATGAAGATGGCAGAATTCAATTAGGTGAGATTCCTGACGGAGTTAAAAGGTCTCGTGTCGTGATTACTTTTCTAGATGCCCAGCAGTTAACAAAACTCGAACAACGCGAAGCCCTTCGCAAACGTTTATTATCAAGATTGCAATCGGGAATAGATTTTGGGACAGAGCCACTTCCCCAACGTGAGGATTTATATGCTGCAAGAGTCAATCGCTATTGAAAAATCATTCGTCGATACTAATATCTTTGTGTATTCTGCAGATCGTCGTGAAGTAAACAAACGTGGACAGGCTTTAGCAAAAATCTAACGACTGTCTAACGCAAACCGCATGGTTATTAGCACTCAAGTTATCAACGAGTTTTGTGCAGTTCTTTCACGAGGCAAGTTAGGGATATAACAAACGAGGAAGACATGAAATCTCTCATAGAAGAGATGGAAGCGTCAGCAGAAGTAGTAGTTCTTAATCCAACTATGACACTTGCCGCCATACACGCCCATTTCGCCCACTCGATATCCTGGTTCGATGCTCTAATATGGGCAGCGGCCAAAGCCGCGGGATGTACAATCATCTATACCAAAGACATTCCAGGGGTATCGATGATCGATGGAGTTAGATATGTAAATCCTCTTGTTTAGCGAGTTTTCTCCAAATAATGCATTATATGATATAAAGTCAAAAATCTAAGGAGAGCAGAATGCGAAACAGCACCATGAAGAGTGCGATTTGGATATTTGTAGGAACGATGTTAGGCCTGGCAGGATGCGGTAAACCAGCCCCCAATCCAGGAGTCGAAGGAGGATCGACTGCTGGAAACTCCGTATCAGCAGGTAAAAAATTTAAGATAGTCTATATACCCAAAAACACAGGTAACCCGTATTTCGACGATATCATAAACGGCTTTAAAAAAGCTGGAGATGAGCTTGGATATCAGTTCTCTACAGCAGCTCCTGCGACTGCCGATGCCACCTCTCAACTGCCTTTTATCAAACAGCAGGTCCAGCAGAAGGTGGATGCTATTGCTATCTCCGCCAATAGCCCAGACGCGCTGAAACCTGCGCTCCTGGAAGCCATGCAGCGCGGTATCAAAGTGATCTCGGTGAACTCTGATCTGCCAAAGAATGAGGATGCGCGACACGCTGCCATCCTTCCCACAGATTTTAATGCAATAGGCTCCAGTCAGATTGCGCTGATGAGTGAACTGATCGGGGGAACGGGAGATTTTGCTATCTTGAGCGCCACGACAGATGCACCCGATCAGAATTTCTGGATAGAAGGCATGAAAACGGCACTGAAAGACCCTAAATACAAAGAAATGAAATTAGTGGAGATCGCGTACGGTAACGATGATCCTCAAAAAAGCCTTACGGAAGCTCAGGCACTGCTCATCAAATATCCCAACTTAAAGGGCATTCTTGCACCCACTTCTGTTGGAATTGCTGCCGCAGCACAGGCTGTAGAGACAGCCAATGCGAAAGGAAGAGTCCAGGTAACTGGTCTCGGAACCCCGAATCAGATGCGCCGATTTGTCCAGAACGGTACGGTGCAAAAATTTGCACTGTGGAGTCCATTTGATGAAGGCTATCTGTGTGGATACCTGATCGATGGCATGCTAAAAGGTTCCATTAAACCCTCAACAGGGGGGTTATTCCGAGCCGGTAAGCTTGGCGATAAGAAATTTGGAGACAAGAATAGCATTATCACGGGACCATCTGTAGTGTTCGATAAATCCAATATCGAGCAGTACCATTTCTAAAAAAAAGCCCTCATCTCCCGGCCCCGTTCTCCCAAAAACAAGAGAAGAGGGGGAGAAGTAATCAAGCATTTGCCCTCTCCCGCGAGGAACGAGCATCTGGGAGAGGGGTTGGGGTGAGGTAAATGAATTACGAGAAAAAACAGATCATCAAAACAGATGGCAGGATACTGATTTTCTACCATTTTAAACGCACTGCTACTACTGAACAAACACTCAGTTTTCTAGATATAGATGTGAAATCGGAACAAATCCATTCCTCCAAGGCAGAGAATATTGTCTGAACTGCGCTGGAATCCGATCTTAGAAGAGTGGGTAATTACAGCCACACATCGACAGGATCGCACCTTTTTTCCTCCAGCCGACTACAATCCGTTGGCGCCAACAAAGCTGGGAGGATTCCCTACCGAGATACCCGCGTGCGAATACGAGATAGTTGTTTTCGAAAACAAATTTCCATCTCTTCGCGCTGAGGCACCGCAGGCGGCGGTGAAGGGCACGAAGTTATTGCCTGCTGCTCCTGCTCAGGGCATTTGTGAGGTGGTCTGTTACACATCTCAGTCTGATAGTGAATTAGCGCTGCTGCCTGTAGATAAGATAGAAGAGCTGGTACATGTCTGGGCAGATCGTTTTGAAGCGCTATCCAGTAGAGAGTTTGTGAAGTACATTTTCATTTTTGAGAATAAAGGCCGCGAGATCGGTGTGACCCTCACACACCCTCACGGCCAGATTTACGCGTATCCATTTATACCGCCCACCGCCGAACGTGAACTGCGAGCCTGTCATACTCATTTCCAGAAGACCGGACAGGATCTGATTGGGGATGTGCTTGCCGAGGAACTGAACGACGGACGCAGAATAGTATCAGAGAATAGTGATTTTGTCTCCTTGATACCCTATTTTGCGCGCTATCCCTACGAAGTACATATCATGCCGCGAAAGCTGCGTCAGGCAATAACTGATTTCAATGATGACGAGAAGCGTTCCCTTGCAGAGATGTTGAAAACAGTGATGCTCAAGTACAATAATCTGTGGGGAAGATCTATGCCATACATAATGGCGATGCACCAGCGCCCGAGTCAAACGAAGGAAGAAGATTTTGGATACTACAGGTTCCATATCGAGTTCTATCCGCCATACCGTACTCCTGATAAGCTCAAATATCTGGCTGGCTCAGAAGCAGGTGAGGGAGCTTTTATAAATGATACCCTCGCCGAAGAGAGCGCCAGAATGATGCGTGAAGCCGAACCACGAACATAGTGAAACTATCGCACCGTTCTCATCGTCACAGAACTGAGCTGCAATCAAATTTACATCCTATTTTCTCATGCACAGGGAGATATGTTATGCCAAATATAGATGAACAGAAAAAGAAGTGGATTGAGGATCAGATCAAACGGGAGGGCCTGAATCCGTTTGGTGATCCCAAAAGTACGGTATACACAGGCGGAACGCCACTATTAAATGAAATGACCGGCAAAGTCATCGACCGGTTTGACTATATCCTTAGCCGTCATAAAGACTGGCTTCCAAAGTAGTCAACTCTGTTCTTTTCTTGTTTGTGAAATGCGAGGTATTTGATGTCGAAGAGTTCGTATTCCTATTTCTGGCGGGTTGCGGCAGCTGCAGGCCTGATGCTCACAGTCTCCCCGATTCTGGTCTCCTGGTTTCGAGAGAGCCGTATCCCTGCCGCTCCAGAAACTGCCCTGAACTGGCCAGCGGTCAATGGAGAGGCTTGGTCACTCCCAAACGAGATTGCGGTACAACTAAAGCCAGGCGTCGATGGTGGGATTCTGTCGCGCCTTGCTCAGCTGACAGGCGCTTCTCTCCAATGGGACGATGAGACTTCACAGAGCCTGGGGGTGCTGCACTTTACCTTGCCAGCCGGGAAGAGTATGGCAAGTGAACTAGCAGCTCTACGATCGGATTCATCCGTGGAAGCAGCTGATCAGATACATCTCTACCGCACTCCAGAGTCGTTGAACGGCGAAAAGCCTGTACCAGATTCCACAAAAACTCAAACCGAGCCAACCAAATGGCGGCCGAATGATCCTCGCTATGATGAGCAATGGAACTTTGCAATGATTCATGCCGAGGAGGCATGGGAGAACAATCGAGGCCGCGGCGCTGTGGTTGCTGTTATCGATACCGGCGTTGCTTATGATAACACCAAAAAAGGAACGCGAGCAAAAGATTTTGCAGATACTAAATTTGTTCCGGGATACGACTTCTGCGGCAAAGACAACATGCCAAACGACGATAACGGCCACGGAACACATGTTGCAGGCACTATCGCGGAGAGCACCAACAATGGAGAAGGTGTGGCAGGCCTGGCATTCGAAGCTGCTATAATGCCAATAAAAGTGCTGACCGCACAGGGCTCCGGCCGATCAGACACCATCGCCGAAGCTATCCGATGGGCTGCAGATCACGGGGCTAATATCATCAATATGAGCCTCGGCGGCCCCTTCCCAGACAGTCTTATTCGATCGGCCTGTGCGTATGCTAATAAAAAGGGTGTGACGATAGTATGTGCTGCAGGAAACTCTGGTGGTGAAGGAGTGGGTTATCCCGCTGCCTATCCTTCCTGTATTGCTGTTTCTGCAGTTGGGTCGAATGGGAAGCTGAGTTTCTACTCGAGCTGGGGAAAGCCAGTTGCGATTGCCGCTCCTGGAGGCGACAAGCAGCAGGATCCCGACCATGGAGGCATTCTCCAAAACACCCTCATTTCAGATGATAACGGTGGATTCGCGGATGACTACTACGCCTTTCAGGGTACCTCGATGGCGTCTCCCCATGTTGCCGCGGTCGCAGCCCTCGTCTATGCTGGAGGCGTTCACGACCCCGCCGACATAAAAGCCGTTCTGCAGAGATCCGCTGCGAAAGTAGATGGGCCAGCCAATAAATATGGCGCTGGTATTCTCAATGCTGGTGACGCTGCACATCTTTCCCACGAGGTACACGGAGATGGGGTGGCTCGATTCTGGATGGTTGCCTGGCTTTTTGCGGCATGTTTGGGTATTGGTAAGCTGCGAAACAAAATGGGAACAGCTGCTAGATATCCACTAGCAGCTACTTTTGCTCTCGCATTTGGTCTACTATTCCCTGATTGGCTGGCAGGTTTCCTCGGTGAGTCCGCACACTTCAATATCATCGCCCACAGTGAATTGATTCCTGCATTCTTAATTCTCGGATTGGATTCTAATGATCGCCAGGAGATGAAATTAGTTGGCTGGATGTCTTTCGGACTGATGCTCCATCTTGGCTGGGAGTTCCTACGTGGCACTATCCCATTTATTGCAGGGCTTGGATTCTGGCAGCTCACTCCTTGGGTGATTTTCAATCTGATCTTGGGAATTGGTATCCTGGTTGCCGCAATGAGAGTCGAACGCAAGTGAGGATAAAATAGCCGCAAAAAAGCACAAAATGCGAAAACAAACTGCTACGTTTTTCATCCCATTTGAAGTAACTAGGGAATCTTGATAGTTTTTTGTGCTTTTTTGCGGCTATTAATTTGTTTTGGAATGGACAAAGTACTGAATTTGTAGAATGGAGAACGCATTTGCCTTATCTTTTCACGATAATGCCATTTTTCATTTTCTTTGTTTTTTTGATGTCGATTATAGTTTTTATCGTATTTGTAGTCAAGTTTCTCTCTATGAAGACCGGCCATGCAGCTCTTTTGAAAGAGTCTGCTCTGCCCATCAATCGTCTCCGAATGGATGTGATTGATGGCCTCACTTATGCAGACAACTACCTCGACCTACTTTGCAATAGTAGTGAAATTGAATCGGCACGCGCTTCAAGACAGGAGGCAGCGAAGCATTTAGAGCAAGCTGCACATATAGCCAGAACTGCTCGGACTCCGTTTGAGCTGGGAAGAGCTCAAGCTGTGCTGGAAATAGCTTTGGAACAGACCACGCGTTGCAAGGCTATTATAGATAAAGCAACTGGCGGAACCGGATACGCACTTGCAGTCGATGGAACGGAGTACAAGGCTACTCCGCTGCAAAGTGATGGCAAACTACATTCGATACCTGCTCCCGTGCTGACTGGTATTGATCCACTTGACATTCCCGAACACGAACGAGGAGCCTGTTTTTTCTGTTCTCGCCCAGCCAGGATAGCCGATCTCATGCCCGTGAATATGGTGGTGGCAGGCAAACGCAGAAAAGTGCTGGCCTGCGCAGACGATGTCGGATCGGTACAGCAAGGAGTGCCGCCTCAAATTCGCACCATATCCACTGGTGGCAAAAGGCTCCCCTGGTTTCGCGTACCAGCCTACGACCCTTACCGTGATTATCGATACCGCTCAAATGTCTGCTATTCGTCGGGTTATGATGATTACACGACTATTGATCTTGGGATAGATGCAGTATTCCTTCTTTCAACTATGATGGATTCTTCCGATTATGCTTCCTATCCCGTCTATTTTTCTAATAGTGGGGATGCGGTATCCGATCCAATGCAGTCGGAAATGCCGCTTCCTCAAGAAGCGCTAGATTATGGGGGCAGCGATAGTTTTGGAGTGGGAGATAGCGGTGTGGGCAGTGATTTCGTTGGGATTGACCTGACGGACGGACCTGGGTTGGACGGCACAGGTTTCACCGGTGAAGATGCCTCAAATACTGATATGAGCACCTCTTTTGATTCTGGCTCTCTTTTCGATGCGGGATCGTCATTCGACTCTGGAAGCAGCTTTGATAGTGGGTCGAGTTTCGACTCTGGCGGATTCGACTCGGGTAGTTCTGATTCCTAAGCTGGCATAGCCGGTACCAAAATATACTTCCGATATGAGATACAACAATCACCGTATCGTCAAGCCCTCACCCCCCGATTCCCTCTCCCAAAAACAGGAGAGGGGGAGCTTTAAATCGTTGGTTTCCTGCTTCCCACTACGAGGGATATGCGCTTATAATTAGATCAACGCCTTATATAAGATCGAAAAACCAGTGCCATAGTCACCCCCTCTCCTGTTTTTGGGAGAGGGGGAAGGGGGTGAGGGCGTGAAGAGTGTTTCACTTACTTTGAGACTTTTGCAAGAAGCTTTCGTCCATTTCCGAAATCATACGAAACACACGATTGCGCCCATCCCACCTAGGAATTCAACAAATATATTCAAAGGGTTCAGATTGTGTTATAATTAGGACGCCTCACAGTCATTCAGGAGAATATTATCCGCATGAATCCACTACGCGCCCTTTTTGGTCGGTTTTCCCGAGACATGGGAATCGACCTGGGCACGGCCAACACCCTAGTCCACGTTCATGGACGAGGGATATTATTACGCGAGCCCTCCGTTGTAGCGGTAGATCGCGATAATCCGAAAAAAGTTTTTGCCGTTGGCGAAGAGGCTAAACGGATGATTGGCCGCACCCCGGGGCATATTATAGCTGTTCGGCCTCTCCGAGACGGTGTCATTGCTGATTTTGATCAGACAGAGATGATGATTCGCACCTTCATTCACAAGGTGCATCGACGTACGATGCTTGTCTCGCCAAGAATGGTCATTGGAGTTCCATCGGGAGTGACTGAGGTGGAACAGCGGGCTGTGCTGGAGGCGGCAAAAAAAGCAGGGGCTCGGGAAGCGTATGTCATTGAAGAGCCGATGGCTGCTGCCATCGGAGCGGGGCTTCCGGTATCGGAACCGACCGGCTCGATGATTGTAGATATCGGCGGCGGCACTACGGAAGTTGCAGTTATCTCGATGACTGGCATTGTGACCAGCCGATCTATTCGTATTGCCGGTGACGAGATTGATGAAGCCATTATCAACTACATCCGTCGAACTTATAACCTTTATATAGGCGATCGAACTGCGGAAGAGGCTAAATTCGAGGTGGGATCTGCTTTCGCGGGGTCGGCAGAGCGGACGATGATAGTGCGGGGTCGCGATCTCATTTCTGGGCTTCCACGCAGCACGACAATAACAAGTACTGAGATTCGAGAAGCGATCCAAGACCCAATTAACTCCATTGTGGAAGCAGTGAAACTCACGCTCGAATCGACACCGCCAGAGCTTTCATCCGATATTTATGAGCGCGGTATAGTTCTGGCAGGTGGAGGAGCACTCTTGGAAGGGATAGATAAACTTATTTCTCGTGAAACATCTATGCCAGTTCATATCGCTAATGATCCACTCTCCTGTGTAGTTCTGGGCACAGGGAAACTTCTGGAAGATATGGATACCAGCCCTGCTCTAAGAAGAGTATTGAAAGGGTAGGATATACGGTATCTCATGCTCTCTTTGTATGTTCCTGGAATGTATATATGCGCTCGGAGCGGACACCTGTCGCCCGCCGATTTCAAGCTGTCCTGGTGTTTTTGATACTAGGTGCGCTCGCGGGATTCTGGCATAACAGATCGATGGCAAATGGAAAGCCGGATGTGCTTGCGGTTATACTCCGTACCGTTATTGCACCTCCTGCTAGAATTCTTGGCGGTTTTTCCCGCTGGTGCAGTGTTCAGACCGGCTGGCTATTCCATGGTCGAACACTTGCCCGTGAAAACACGGAGATGCACGCAAGAATTGCTCAGTTGGAGGGCGACAATATTCGGCTTCACGAAGCAGAAATAAACTATAACAGACTGCGTCTAGACCTGGGATTTATTCAGAGTGCACACTTTCGCCCTTTGTCTGCGGATGTTATATGGCGGCGGCCAGATCCTAAGTTCGATACTATTACACTCTCTCGCGGAAGCAGTGATGGTATTCATGTTAACAGCGTGGTTATCACCAGAAATGGCCTCGTAGGCAAAGTAACAGAGCTCACACCTACCACCTGCTCTGTACTGATGTTAACCGATCAAAATTCAGGGGCGGGCGCAAGAGTTCAGCGTGCCGATTCGCGTGCCACAGGAGTGTGTAAGGGTGATAATTCGCATCTTCTCACAGTACTCTATCTTCCCAACGATGCCGACATCAAAATTGGAGATATTCTGGTCACTTCCGGACTGGGTGGAATCTTTCCGGCAGGAATTGCGCTGGGCACGGTGACTGAGGTGAAAGAAGATGAAGGAAATCTCCTTAAGCGTGCAAAAGTGAAACCTGCTGTTGACTTTGATAAACTTGAAGAGGTTTATATTCTCCCATGAATGCAGAGACAAGGAAATACCTTGGCTTTAGCTCAGCACTTTTCCTCGCTGCGATTCTTCAGGCCGTATATGCGGATGCAGTTAGAATAAAGGCAGCCCGGCCGGATTTTCTGTCGGCCACGGCTGTTCTCTGTTCCCTATTCTGCGATGCCAATGGCGGCGCTGCAGTCGGTTTTTTGGCTGGATTGCTGACAGCAGTCATTGCAGCTCCTCCGCACGCTGGCTATGGAAGCCTTGTTGTGAGCCGTGTTCTAGTCTGCAGTGTTATAGGCTGGCTGGACGATAGAATGTTTCGGGATAATTATCTTATAGCGGTACTCATGGCTGCTTGCGGCACTGCTTCTGCAGGAGCTCTATTTTTTATTTTCGACCCCGAAATCCATTTTTCGCATTGGGCAAAATCTCTTGCAGGCACGATTTTATACAATTCCTTTTTAGCATTACCCATCTATGCACTTATCCGGTGGCTAATTGGCGTAAACAAGAAGGGCAGAACAAGCTAGTTTTTTGATGCCGGGAGTTTTCAACTCCCGGAAATTGTCGAATATGAGTCTACTTTCACAATTTATAAAACCTCGATTGGAATCGATTTGAGAATGTGAATCAGATGTTATTCAGATTGTACAGACATAAATTGGTTCTCACCACAATAGTCCTCTCTTTATTATCGAGTCGTTTGGCGATTGCACAATCGACTATACCTGCCACCAAAGTGAATCCCAATCCACAGAACACAGCACTGGAACCTCAACTCAATCCAAAAAAAACTTCCATAGAAGATGTTCCCTCTCCGGACAGCGCAAAAATACTTGATGCTCCGGACAAACCCGAACTGAATTTTGAAGCTGATTCGCTAGATAAACTTGATCAAGCGACTGGCGAGTTCGAAGCGCATGGCGGCGTGAAGGTATCCATTGCCGGGATCACGCTGACAGCAGAAAATGTGAGCGGAAATTTCCGTCGGGAGCTTGTTTTTACAGGTAATGCAAAACTTGATAAACAGGGATCAATCTCTTATGCAGATACAATTCATTTCTACCCAGGTACAAAGAGTTTTCGTTTTGATAATCCCCGCGCAATACTAATGCCTGACCTTCTTAAAAACAGACTACTCGATCCTGTGTATGTGCGTGGTGGAGAAGCCTTTGCCAATTCCAGTGGATATAGTTTTGCGGAGAAGTTCATTGCCACCACCTGCCTCGCCCCACATCACCATTACGAGCTGAGAGTGAAATCAGCAGAGTATATTCCTCATAAATACATTCTTTTACGGCATGTTGGGGTCGTTTTATTTGGTCAAAAGTTGATTGTGCTCCCCAGGATTTTAATTCCGTTGGATCAGTCTGTACGGCGTGCACGTACGAACTATCTTCCTGAATTCGGTCAGAATAGTGAAGAAGGATATTTTGCTCGATTCCCCTACACCTTTGCAGTGGGTGCGGCTGCGGCAACCTTCCTAAGATTTGATGCGACTCAGAAAAGAGGAGAGGGCTACCGATTTGAACAGGAGTATCTGGCTGGAAAACAGAACAGCAGTTACAACACCTCGGGTTACCAGACTGCTGGAGGATATGCGGGATTTGGCTCTAGTTCTGCAGGCTCAGGTGTCTATTCTCAGGCTTATGGATATGGGAATGTCGGCCCAAATCTACAAAGATTAGGAACCGGTATGGGGCCGCAAAATGGGGGCCTTTTCGCAATTCAGGGCTATTTCAGGGATGGGTTCGATAAGAATTTTAATGGCAGTTATCGGCACCAACAGGGACTGGGCAGTAATAACAGAATCTCATTGCTCACAGAGCTGCAGCGGAGCAGTTACTTTACTTTTACGGATCAGGCTGCCAAAAACGTGCGATTGGGTTTTGACCACAACGATATCTCTCACGGGGTGAATGCCAATTTCAACTTTGGCTGGACTACCAATCGATCAGCGGGGTTTGGCACAGATCAGCTAACAGGAAGTTTGAAACAGTCTTTCGAATTCGCGTCAGTTGGCTCGAATCGAAACTCTTTGTCGTACGGATTCGATATGCAGAGATACACCAGTGATTCTGGTGGGTCAATCAGCCGTACAGCCCGGCTAGAGTCTCAGTTTCAGTTTCAGCATGTCTCGCGTGACTACACCTATGCTGTCAATGCGAACGAGGATACTCCCTTAGGTAGTCAGTCTGGGGGGAGTACTTTAGGAACACTTGTAAAACTTCCTGAGCTGCAGTTTTCATCGGATACCATTAATTTTAAGAATGGCTGGCTTAAAAGTTTTCCGATGCATTTTGATATTGGAGTAGGGAGATATTCTGAACCTAGCAGCAGTATTCAAACGGAACGAGTCTTGCTGGGTTTGAACGTTCAGGATCAGTCCATTCTACGTGGAAATACCGAAATCACAGCAGGGGGAGGATTTGAGCAGCGGTTTTATGGTGATGGCGCAGCGCAGTACATCATGAGGGATATCACGCGTCTGCGTCAGCACCTGGGTGGAAGATCCGGCATCGATGTTACCTACCAGTATGAGCAGCCCGAAGGTGGTACTCCGTTCTATTTTGATACTTTCGGGAAGTCTCACTATATCACCGCGGAAGCAGGCTATCTGGACGATAAGAAGTTTCAATTAACCGGCAGAGTGGGCTACGATCTACTGGGAACTTCCGAGCTTCATCCATGGCAGTCTGTTTCGACGAGGATGATGTGGCGGCCGAATCAGCATCTGCGTTTCGATTCACTCGTCACTTACGATCCGAATACCAGTAAACTGTTCGCAGTAACTGGAAGTGTTCGTATGCGCGGGCGTAGAGATATGGCGATCGATCTTTTCACACGATACGATCCCAATCAGGGCAAGTTTAGCCAGGTGAACACCCAGTTTGATGCACCTATCGCTCCTGGGTGGCGTATGGCGGGACTGCTGAGGTACAACGGATTACGAGGCCAGCTGGAGAGCACAAATCTGCAGATTACGCACACCTGGGACTGTCTCGAAGCCAGCGCCACGTATTCTGAGACACCATTCGGTTTCAATAGCCAACGCCAGCTTTTCTTCTCTCTGCGTATAACCGCTTTCCCATTCTTCCGCAGCTTCGCACGCGGCCCTGCGGGTGATGCACTCGGCGCAGGAGTCGGGGAACTGTACTGAACTTTAAGCGCCATGTCGAAAACAGTGGAACACTAGTTTTTTTCAGCGAAGGGTTTTAGGGGTTGCCAAAGTAATCTAATTGTAGTTTAAAAACACAAATGCACCTCACCCCAACCCCTCTCCCGGGCGTTCGTTCCTCACTGGGAGAGGGGCAAATGCTCGATTTAGTCACCCCCCTCCTTTGCGAGGAACGAGCAAGATGGGAGAGGGGGACGGGGGGTGCGGTTAAAACTATGCGATCTTGCATTACTTTCACCTCCCCTTTAATCCGTAGTCGGGAAAAACAGATTTGCGTTCATTTTGAACGCTAGCCAACTTATAAGATACTAAACCTAAATTTCTTGATTGATAAACACTTACTGCGAAACGCCTCAAGCGAAGAAATCGATTTCGTCGAATACGCCTGCAGTTACATCTGAAAATACCCATTTGTACGATTGTACTTTCGGAATCTCCAAAGAAAAGGCAAAGCTACTTAGAATGATATTATTGGGAAAAGAGACCTCACGATTCGCTGCTTTGCTGCTATGCAGCCTAATGATTTCCCTTTCGATTGCGCCTGTCAATGCTGACCCTGGTATCGTGCGTCCAGCTAAAGCTGAGAGCTTCGAGATAAAGAATCATCAGTTTATGTTAAATGGCAAACCATTTAATATACTTTCTGGCGAGATGCACTACTCTCGAATCCCACACCAGTACTGGCGTCATCGGCTGAAAATGGCGAAAGCGATGGGGCTGAATGCAATTACCACCTACGTATTTTGGAATATTCATGAGCCTGAAAAAGGCCATTTCAACTTCCATGGCGATGCAGACCTGGCTAGATTCATTCGAATCGCACAGGAGGAAGGGCTCTTTGTTCTGCTGCGCCCTGGCCCATACGTGTGTGCAGAGTGGGAGTCCGGGGATTCTCCTACTGGCTGCTCACAGAAAAAAACCTGGTAGTCCGCTCAAACAATCCTTCGTTCCTCACTTACTCAGCACGTTACTTTAAAGAGCTCGGGAAACAGCTAGAGGCACTTCAGGTGGATCATGGGGGCAATATTCTTATGGTACAGGTGGAGAACGAGTACGGATCCTACGGCAAAGATAAGGTATATATGGCTGCCATCCGAGATCAAATTCTAGCTTCGGGATTCACAGTTCCCCTTTTCACTGCAGACGGCTCCTCCCAGATGCCCGATGGCTATCTTCCTGGCGTACTTCCCGGTTTAAACGGATCGAGTGGCCCTGAACTTAAACCTGTTATCGATAAGTTTGAGCCCGGAGGGCCCTATATTGCGCCTGAGTTCTATCCTGGATTGCTGGATCACTGGGGAGAGCCATTCCCAAATCCCAATCCAGAAGCGACAGTCGAAGCCATGCAGTGGTCTGTTCAGAATCAGGCCTCGATTAGCCTCTACATGTTTCACGGAGGCACGAATTTTGGCTTCTACAACGGCGCGAACATGGGTGGAGCCTATCAGCCGCATATCACCAGTTACGACTACTCCGCACCTCTCGATGAAGCCGGCAGACCGACTAACACCTACAATCTTGTACGGCAAAAGATGAAAAGCCTTCTGCCTGCCGACACCATCCCAGAGGTACCACCCACTAATCCTATTATTGCTGTTTCTCGTTTCGAACTCCGTGAGCAAGGCAGCCTGATGGGATTCCTGCCAAAGCCGCTAAAATCACAGAACATTGTTTCTATGGAGACACTCCATCAGGCATACGGTTATGTTCTCTATCGCACACGTCTAAAGGGGCCAGCTAATGGCAGATTAACACTCCAGGAACTGCGCGACTATGCGGTGGTACTGGTCAATGGAAAGCAAGTGGGGACTTTGGATCGCAGAAAAAAGCAGAGTTCCATGGATATCGACCTGCACGCTGGTGCGTGCCATCTCGATATTCTAGCAGAGAACGGCGGGAGAATCAATTATGGCAGTCTTCTCACGGATAATCTCAAAGGAATCACTAAACGAGTTCTTTTTAACGAGAAAGAGCTGCTGGGGTGGCAAATATACTCCCTGCCTATGAAAACACCGAATTCACTTCCGCTTGATGGACAGAGGGGATCTTTCCCATCAATTTTCAACGGTAACTTTAGTCTGGATAGCGTAGGTGACACCTGGCTGGATATGCGCAGATGGATAAAAGGGTCGGTATGGGTGAATGGACATGCTTTGGGCCGATACTGGTTTGTCGGCCCGCAACAGACCCTATACCTTCCAGCTCCGTGGCTGAAGAAAGGTGAAAACCAGATCACAGTATTCGAGATGCTGGTGTCTAAATCGGCATCTGTGGAAGGAGTATCAACCCCCATTCTTAACCAGCTTATTCCTGAGGCGGCATTGATGAAGAAAAACCGTCTAAAACTCTCGAACACCCCCATCCCGTTGGAATCGGACCTAAAATCATCTGGTGAATTCTCCAATGAGGACGATATTCAGAATATCAAGTTCGCCACCACCAAAGCAAATCTGGTCTGTTTCGAATCGACATCCTCCTTTGATGGCACCAGTTATGCCTCTTGCGCAGAGTTTTTCCTGATTAGCGGGGGAGGAGAGCCGCTTCCACGAAATGGATGGAAAGTGATCTATGCGGACAGTGAAGAGGATTCGCAAGAAGATGGTTCTGCAGATAATCTGCTCGATGGTGACCTATCGACTATATGGCACAGTGTCTGGTCGTCCCCAAACACAGTTCATCCACATCGTGTGATCATCGATTTAGGAGGAGAACGGGAGTTCACGGGATTTCGGTATGTCCCTCGTGATGGAAAGAAACCTGGCAAAATCAAAGGGTACCGATTTTATGCCTATCACAAATAAAGAGTTGAATTATATTTCAAATACACTATGCAACACAAAAAAATGCCCCGTATCAGACTCATCGAGCCAGATACTGGGCAAGTTCGACCGGACTATTTGCGATTTCGTCTGCGGGTGATAAGACCAAGGGAGCTGCCTGCGAGCATCAGTCCCAAGGCGACGGTACCTGGTTCAGGTACTGCAGAGCTAGTAAACATAAAGTTCGGGCCGAAATATGCTGGATCGGTGCCAGCCGTGTTCATAGGAGCTACCAGTGAACCACCAGCAATGTAGCGGTTCTCAACGAAAGTGATATTGGGATCAGTAGCGAATCCTGTAGCGGCACCCGGGAAAATCAATGGATCTTTGCTATCATGGTAGACTGCGCCAATCTCATAAGTATTACCTGCTACCAGTGATACAGGAGTCATCGAGGCATAACGGAACTGGTTAGTTAATGGATCGACTGTCCCATTCGAGATGACTGTGCTGCCGAGCAAGCTGCCAGCGCTATCGAAGATACCGGCCACATAACTGTCAACAAGGCCGTCCTGATTGTCGTCAAAGATTCCGATGGCTGTTACATCCATATTAACCGTAGGAATAAATGCAAAACCCAGGGTGAACGGCCCGTTACCCAAGCCCTGGCCAGTTGTATCTTGGATGGTGTATGCTGTGCTGTCAGCCATTGCGACTGAAGCAGTGCCTACGAACGAAAGGCCTGTAGCGGCCGCGAGCAGCATTGTTGAAAAGCTAATTTTCATTGTGTGAAATCCTTCTTATACCACTGATTGTGATAAATCGACTGCAATATCGCAGACGATGTGACCATTATAATCGGCTCTGAGATAAAATATAAACGGAAAAAATACTTGGTTTCATCGAAATATCAAGGATTGAAACATATTCCATTACTAATACCAGTCCTTTATTATCCTGTACCAGTCCTTTTTATTCTGTTTTGCATAGTATCTAAATGTGGGATATAAATTTTTGAATTGTGCATCGCCAAGCAGGACACGCAAAAGCAAGTTTTTACCCTCCTGATGAGAAAAAAGGATCACAACATGTTATAATCACAGTATCGTGTATCATGCAGGAGTAGGCTTATGCTCAGGCTGAGAAGTATTTGTATATTTGGAATAGTGTGCTGCTGGCTCTCATCTCCGACAGTCATCTCTGCTACGCCTTCGAATCGTATCGGACTGGTGAAGTTCTACGATAGGTTTCTCTCGAAAAATCTGAACACTTGCACTACCTGCCACCTTCCTTCGACTAGCGCAAAAACCCCTGTCAGTCTGGCCGAATTCCCGCACAATCCGTTCGGAAACAGACTGCGAATCGCCGCGGATCAGCTTCGCTCTCTTGGAAAGAAGACCGATATTGCCACGCGATTGATGTTCATTGCGAATGAAGACAGTGACTGGGATGGTGTTGACAATATTACTGAACTGCTGCTTGGTCACGCACCAGGAGATAAAAACGATACTCCCACCGCATTGGAGCTCAAAACTGCGAAATCAAAACGTGCAGAATTCGCAAAGTTTTTAGGCTCCTATCGTTGGCAGCCATTTGATTCTGTTCATCGCCCCGCAGTTCACAAAACTAAGAGCCCATTGAGGAATACCAATCCTATCGATGCTTTCATCACGGCAGAACATGAGAAGCACGGACTTCATCCAAGGCCAGAAGCGACTCGTACGGTGCTGCTGCGCCGAGTATATTTCGATTTAGTGGGGCTCTCACCCACTCCGGAAGAGATGAAAATATTTGAATCCGACACCTCTCCAAAAGCATATGAAAAGGTAGTGGATATGCTGTTGGCAAGCCCTCGTTATGGGGAGCGATGGGGGCGTCACTGGATGGATGTATGGCGCTATAGCGATTGGGCTGGCTGGGCCGATGGCGGACAGATAAGGGACAGTAAGCCACATATTTGGCGCTGGCGGGACTGGATTGTGGAGTCACTGAATGCCGACAAAGGCTACGACCGCATGGCGCAGGAGATGCTGGCCGCCGATGAGATCGCCCCGGAAAATACCGATTCACTGCGAGCTACCGGATTCCTGGTTCGAAACTACAAACTGCTGAGCCGGGAGCAGTGGATGGAAGACACCGTTGGGCATACCGCGAAGGCATTCCTCGGACTAACAATGCACTGCGCAAAATGCCACGACCATATGTACGACCCAATATCCCAGCGCGACTACTATCGCATGAGAGCGATCTTCGAGCCCCACAACGTGCGTACAGATAGAATTCCAGGTCAGCCCGATACCGCTAAGGATGGCTTGGTTCGAGCCTATGATGCCGATCTCAAAGCCCAAACATTTCTGTTTCCTCGTGGAGACGACCGTAACCCGGATAAGACTCAGCCGATCGAACCAGGTGTTCCTGGAGCGCTTGGAGGCTCACTGCACATAGCCTCCCTGAAACTGTCGAGATTTGCATCACAGCCGGATAAACGTGCGTTCGTGCTGGCAGAGACGTTGTCCAACGCTGAGAAGGAAGACAAGACAGCAACTGAGAATGTGGCTAAATTGCATGCGGATAAAGCTGTTTCAAAGTTGAACATTGAGATTGCCGAACTGACGCTTACTGTGACACAATCCAAACTTGCTGCGACGAAATCAGTACTGAATGTGGAGCGACTGGAAGATGCAGGCCAGCATAAGACTGAGGAATGGAAAAAGGCAGCTTCTGAGACCCTAACAGCTCAGAGGGCACAGGCTGTAGACGAAGCAAAACTGAACATCCTAACATCGCACACAGCCTTAACAACTGCAGCAGCGGGAAAACCTCAGATCGAGGCAAAAGCTCAGCTTGCCGATGCAGAAAAAGCGCTCAAGACGGCTCTCGCAGAACTGCAAAAACCTGATGGAACTGACTACAAGCCCCGTGCCGTAAGTATCTATCCTGTAAATAGCTCTGGTAGGAGACTTGCCTTCGCGAGATGGCTGACAGACCGACAGAACCCGCTAACCGCCAGAGTGGCAGTCAACCACATTTGGGCGAGGCACTTTGGTGCAGGTATCGTTCCCAGCCTTTCGGATTTTGGTCGAAACGGTCGTCTGCCTTCCAATCCACAGTTACTTGACTGGCTGGCTTCTGAATTTATGGATAGCGGCTGGCATATGAAATCTCTGCATCGACTTATCCTGACCAGCAGAGCATACCGGATGGACTCTACAAACGACATCGAAAATGCTCGCCGCGATCCGGACAACACATTTCTCTGGCGGATGTCGTCCCGGCGCATGGAGGCAGAACTGGTGCGAGATAATTTACTCTACGTGTCTCATGCGCTGGATGAGACTCGCGGTGGACCCGAAATCGACCACAATCTTGGCCTGACCTCGCATCGTCGCAGTATCTACCTGCGGCATGCTGCTGAAAAACAGGCTGAGTTCCTGCAGATATTCGATGCTCCCAGTGTGACAGAGTGCTATGAACGTAAACCGAGTGTACTTCCTCAGCAGGCGCTTGCGCTTGCGAATAGTACCCTTGCTCAGACACA
>JANXSG010000012.1 GCA_025352825.1 Chthonomonadaceae bacterium
GAATTTGTGGGAAAAACCGCAGAGCAGATATTCCCAGGTTTAACACAACTTCATTCCCAAATCGAGCATGCAATCAGTGGCACACCCTTGGTTCAAATAGTAATAGTGGCTGGCCGTTCCTTCGAAATTAGAAGCGCTCCCGTTCGAGGTGATGAAGGCGAAGTTATTAATGTCATAGGAGTTGCTACCGATATCACGGATAGGATGCATGCTGAAGAACGCATCCGACGGGTAAATCGGCTGTACTCCTTGCTGAGTAAGACAAATGAAGCCATTGTGCGAATCAAGGACAGACAAGAGCTCTTTGAACGTGTTTGCAATATTGCAATTGAAGATGGGAATTTGGCTATGGTCTGGGTCGGATTGCTCAATGATCAGGGCAATCTCGTCTATCCTTCTGCAGATTCATGTACGATTTCTCGTTTCAGAGAAACTTTCACCATAAACCTCGAGAATCCGGAAGAGAATCAAGGTACCGTGGGAGTATGTATTCGGGAGCGTAAACTCGATATATGCCAGGATTTTGAAAACGATCCACGCATGAAATTCTGGCTTGTACTTACCACGCAGCGTGATTTCCAATCGTGCGCCTCATTCCCGCTGATAATCCATCAGAAAGTTGAGGGGGTGCTCTCCTTCTATGCTACGGAGAAGTCGTATTTTGCTGATGAAGAAGTTCAGCTTCTCCAAACTCTCGCTGACAATCTCTCTTTCGCAATGGAAACATTACGAAAAGACAAAATGCGAGAAGATGCCGAAAAAGCGCTCCGTGCTAGTGAAACTAAGTATAGGCAGATTGTGGAGACCACCAACGAGGGAATATGGGTTATAGATAGTGAAGCAAACACGATCTACGTAAACCATCGCATGGCTGATATGCTTGAGTATACAGAGCAGGAGATGATTGGGAAGAATCTCATGCTCCTCATGGCCCCAGACTTCATTTCATCTGCAGCCAAGAATTTAACGCGCCGACGAGAAGGTATTTCTGAGCAGCATAACTCAAAATACCGTTGTAAAAGCGGCAAAGACCTCTGGGCATATGTCACGACGAACCCCCTCTACAATGATGATGGCCAGTATATCGGGGCGCTTGCCATGATTACAGATATTACCGAACGGAAAAGCCTGGAAGAACAGCTCCTGCAATCACAAAAAATGGAAGGTATCGGTAGACTTGCCGGAGGAATAGCGCACGATTTCAATAATTTACTAACCGTTATACTTGGTTACGCCTCACTGGCCTCAATGGATATCGACCCCAGTTCCAATATACACTGCTACTTGGAACAGATACGACAGGGCGGAGAACGAGCGGCAGCGCTTACCAACCAGCTGCTCTCGTTTGCAAGAAAACAGCTTGTAGAACCACGTGTATTTAGGCTGGATCGATTAGCGATTGATATGGATAAAATGCTCAGGAGGCTTATTGGGGAAAATATCTTACTCACCACAGTTTCCAATGGGGATATCTGGAATGTGATGGCGGATCCAGGGCAGATTGAACAGGTGCTAGTAAATCTTGTGGTGAATGCACGCGACGCGATGCCCGATGGCGGCAGTATTACAATAGAGATCCAGAATATCGACGTGACGGATACTTCAAAAGAGGCAAGTTCCGAAATAGTGCCTGGTGAATATGCCATGCTGTCGGTCAATGATACAGGATTAGGGATGGAACCAGATGTGCTGGAGCATCTATTCGAGCCATTTTTTACAACAAAAGAGCAGGGTCGAGGAACAGGGCTTGGTCTTGCCACAAGCTATGGTATCGTTCGTCAGAGCAGCGGTTTCCTGATAGCTGAGAGCGTTCCTGGCAGGGGTTCCAACTTCAGGCTATTTCTTCCTAGAGTGCAGAAGGAGGCGGACGATGTCGCGCCATCTTCTCCATCTTTGATACAGCGCGGGTACGAGACTATTCTGCTGGTAGAGGATGAGGAAATGGTACGTGATTACGCCGTTCAAGCCCTACGAGGCAATGGATACAACGTACTAGTAGCTTCTTCAGGGTTTGCTGCGCTAAAACTCGCCCCTGAATATTATGGGAAAATTGATCTACTTCTTACAGATGTCGTTATGCCTAACATGAGCGGCCAACAACTTGCAGTGGAGATGCTGCATCTTATTCCTCATTTGAAGGTACTCTTTGCTTCTGGATATACTGATGACACCATCATACTCAAGGGAATGTTAGAAAACGATGTTTCATTTCTACAAAAACCATTTACCCCAGATGCTCTTTTTAGTAAAGTGAGAGATGTGCTGGATGGGCAGTAGTTAAGCGTGATTGAAAATAATTTGTATGGGGAGATCGGATGAGGTTTGCATCAGCGATCAGTAGAAGAGAGGATGTCGGTGAAGCGGCAGATCAGTTGATAACTTCACTTAGAGATCAATTGCGATCTGAAGTTGATCTTGTACTGCTATTTCTTACCTATCACTATCGTGATTCAGCCGACTACCTGACAGAAAGAATCAATTCAGAGCTATCCCCGAAAGTGCTTCTTGGCTGCACTTGCGAAGGTGTGATTAGCGGTGGTCAGGAGATAGAGCGTGAGCCTGCCATCAGTGCGATGGCAGCTTCTCTTACTGGCATCGATATTAAGCCTTTTCATCTCTCTATTGAACATTGGGAGGAGCTTTTCAATTCAGAAAATCCTGCCGAACTCCAAAGTTTGATAGGTTCTGAACACCCCAAAACCCGAGCCTATGTATTACTGGGTGATCCTTATACCACACCTGTCGCGGAACTTCTTTTTGTATTAGATACTCTCTCCCCGAACATTCCGAAAGTGGGAGGAATGGCTAGTGGAGCCAATCAAGCTGGGCAGAACCAACTACTGTTAAACGACTCGATTCATCGGGAAGGCGTGGTTGGAATACGGCTTGCCGGTGATTTTGATGTGGATTGTGTGGTTAGCCAAGGCTGCCGCCCAATAGGTGAAACACTGCTTGTAACAAAAGCCGAAGGAAACCTTATCGAGACTTTAGGGGGCAAGCTTGCCCTGAAAGTCACCCAGAATATTTTGAATTCCATTTCCGAAGAAGAGAAAGAGCTTGTGAAGAATGGACTCTTCTTTGGAGTTGTGATTAATGAATATCAGTCTGAATTTGCACGAGGTGATTTTCTGGTGCGCAGTGTACTTGGAGCCGACCCCACACGAGGAGCAATTGCTGTCAGTGATGCTGTGCGGGCCGGTCAGACAGTACGGTTCCATGTACGAGATGCGGATACCGCTGACGAAGATTTACGGATCCTTATGAAGACCTCTGGGCAGCATGAGATTGCGCCGCGAGGTGGGTTAATTTTTACCTGCAACGGCAGAGGTGTACGGATGTTTGATATGCCCAATCACGATGTCCGAACTGTTCTAGAAGCAGTACCCGAGACACCGGTCGCAGGATTTTTCTGCAATGGAGAGTTTGGGCCTGTGGGTGGAAAGACCTTTATCCACGGCCACACCGCCAGTGTTTTGCTGTTTCGGCCTCGCGAGTGATCAATCTGCTGAAATGCAGGGGTGAAATGGAAAGGACACAACCCATAAAACCCCGAGCTGGAATTGCGAAACCTATCTCCGGTCGCTTAGGCTCCCTGCATGGGCTGAGATTCTTAATTTAGTCACCCCTCTCCTGTTTTTGGGAGAGGGGCCGGGGGTGAGGGCTTATAGATCGTGATAAAATTATCTCGCGCGGCTATGGGCAGCGAGTTCACCATTATTTCAAAAGACTCTCCTAACATCGAAGAGATCCTGTCCCATGTACTCGACCGCGTGGAATGGCTGGAACAGCAGCTTAGTCATTTTGAAATCGACAGTGACATCTCGATTATCAATAGGAATGCTTTCAAGCAGCCAGTGCCTGTATCGCCAGTGCTTTTCAAGATTTTGATGAAGATTCGTAGTTGGAGCGAACTAACAGAGAGTGCTTTCGCCCCGACGATGGGTAAACTAATTAGAGAGTGGGGATTCTTTCAGCGAGGCAGTGGTTCTGAAGCTCAAATCTTCCCTCCTACTCCGGACAAAATGAAAACACTTACAGAAAAATGTGGATGGAAATATGTTATCTTGGATGAGAAAAATTCCGCTATACAGTTCAAAACTCCAGATGTAGAGCTTCATCTGGGAGCAGTAGGCAAAGGTATTGCAGTTCAGATGGCAGCCGATTTCCTGCAGGAAAATGGCATGAGATGCGCACTGATATCGAGTGGCGGCAGCTCTTTTTATGCACTAGGATCTCCACCGGATTCCGAGGGATGGAAGATTGGAATAACTCATCCCATCAACTCGGATTTAGTATTTGGAACCGTGACTATATCGGATCGAGCGTTGAGTATATCTTCCTCTGTCGGGCAGACTCGATATGATGGCGAACAGCTTTATGGACATATTCTGGATCCGCGTACAGGGGAATCGTTGACTTCTCAGGATTGTGTGGTAGTGGCTGCAGAAGATGCCGCTTATGCAGAAGCACTCTCGACAGCGTTTCTCGTTCAGGGTGAAAATTGGACTCGAGATTTTATTGGCAAATATCCACAGGTAGGATGCGTATTCTATCACACCGACCAATCGAGGGCTGTAGTATTCAACTTTCAAGAATTCGAATCAGTGGAATAATTAACTCAGTTGAAAATGGCTGAATGGCCATAGGAGCAGATATGAATAGATTTCGAATAAATGTAATGTCGCGTCGTGAATTCCTGCAAGAATCGGCGATGAGTGCAGCGGCTTTAGGGCTGACTTCGACGTGGGCGGATTCCGCTCTTGCTTCGGATTCGTCGATAGTTGCCGCCGACCGCAAAGCAGAACCTTTGAAAATTGGAATCATAGGGCCGGGTTCGCAGGGACAGTTTGATCTGAGGAAAGCTATCCGAGTGCCTGGAGTAGATTGTGTAGCTGCCTGCGATATCTTCGAGCCTAACTTGAATTCCGCAAAAAAAATTGCGCATCTCCATGATGACAGCGCTTATGATGATTACAGAAGACTGCTGGACCGGAAAGATATTCAGGCTGTGATGGTAACTGTCCCACTGCCACTTCATGCAAAGATAGCTATCGATGCGATGAATGCAGGAAAGCATGTGTTCTGTGAAAAGCTGATGGCCTACACCATTTCGGACTGCCACAAGATGGCTCAGACGGCAAAACGTACCGGGAAAGTGCTGCAGATCGGGCATCAGCGTTCCTCTTCCATTGGATATAACCACGCGTACGAGCTGCTCAATCAGAAGCAGGTCTGCGGGCGAGTTACCCATGTGCGCGCCCAGTGGAACCGTAATGGAGCATGGCGAAGAAGTATTCCGGAAGGCAAAATTACAGGTGGACTGGATTTCTGGGGTGACCAGGAGCATTTAACCAACTGGCGACTCTATAAGCGAACTTCGCAGGGGCTAATGGCAGAACTTGGAAGCCATCAGGTGCAAGTGGTGAACTGGTTCCTCAACGCAGTTCCCGTATCGGTAGTAGGAATGGGAGACGTGCAGTACTGGAAAGATGGACGCGATGTTTGGGACAACGTGCAGGTGATCTATGAGTATTCGAACGGGGTGAAAATGACTTATCAATCCCTGACAACGAACCAGTTCGATGGATTTCAGGAGCAGTTCATGGGGGACAAGGGTACTCTCGTGACAACCGTAGGTGCGGACAGTTATGATAAAGGTTTACTCTATCGGGAGCCGAAAGCAGAAACACTCGACTGGGAAAAATATACCGAGAAAGAGAAGGGCGCTGATGGCAAAATGGGCATCATACTCAATGCCAGCGCCACCAAGAAGCTGAACACAGGGGCGAAGGTAGGCGGTGAGATTCTTTCTACTTCAGGTGATAATAAGGATGGTTACGATCTGGAGTTCTACAACTGGGCTGCTAGTATTCGGGAAGGCAAGCGAGTCTTCTGCGGTCCGGAAGAGGCGCTTAAAACGGCAGTAGCTATTATCAAAGCCAACGAGGCCATTCAGCGGCAAACGAGAGTAGTCATTCCGGAGGAACTTTACAAACTTTCTTAAAATGCCCTCACCCCCCGACCCCCTCTCCCAAAAACAGGAGAGGGGGAGCTATAGATATTTGGTCTCCTATTTTACTCTGGGTGTGGGAATCAGTTGGGAATCAGCTTAAAAATTGGCGGTATATAGGAAACCTCATGCGACAGTCACCCCCTCGCCTGTTTTTGGGAGAGGGGCAGGGGGTGAGGGTTTGGCGATCTTGAGAGTCATTCAACAACCAATAAGGAGAAAATAGTATGCAGTCAGATCAGAGCAGGCGACAGTTTTTAAAAGACGGCTTCATCATTTCCGCCGGAGCCGCACTCGCCGTGATGGACCCGATGGCAGCCCTGGCAGCAAAGCCAGCTCGTAAAGTCGTGGTCTGGTCGGAGGGAACAGCTCCCAAAAACGTCTATCCGAACGACGTGAATACTGCTATTGCGGAAGGATTAAAACCCCTTAAAAATTGGGAGGTAGTCACTGCCAATCTCAATGAGCTGGAGCAGGGACTCACTCAGGAACTGCTTGAAAGTGCTTCAGTTCTCGTATGGTGGGGACACCAGAAGCACGGAGACGTTAAAGACGAGCTGGTGGATAGGATTGTTAAGCGTGTCACCGAAGGCGGTATGGGGTTCCTCCCAACGCACTCCGGCCACTGGTCTAAACCGTTCAAGGCTCTGATGAAGGATTCCGGAAGCTGGGACGGCGGCTATGTCGAGGACGGTTCTAAACTGGATCTCATCGTCGCGGATACTTCACACCCGATTGCTAAAGGGATTACGGATTTCGTGGTACCTCACACCGAGCGCTACAGCGAGCCTTTCCATGTGCCTAAGCCGGATGATCTGGTATTCAACGGCAAGTATACAAAACCCGACGGCAGCACGGAGATGTCAAAACAGGGCCTCACCTGGACAGTAGGTAAAGGGCATGTGTTCTACTTCCAGCCCGGGCACGAATCCTATCCGATCTACTTCCAGGAAGAGATACGGCACGTCTTCCGCAACGGCGTGAAGTGGCTCCGTAACGGTAAGTAGATTGCTTAAATCCCTCATATCCCCCTTATTCCAACCTAAGGGGGAGCTTCGAACCATTCATTCCATTTTTTTTAGTTACATCCCGCCCAGTAATTTGATACTCGAATCAAGCTTGACAAAGTATGATTAGGTAAAGTATACTTTACCTAATTATATATAAGTATATCATAACTAGTATAATTGTGATTTGCATAATTATGATTAGGTGTAGTATACTAAACCTGAATCCTGAATATTGAGATCACCAGTGATGAGAAATCAGCAAAAAATAACAACCCCCAAGCCCGACCCCTTCTACGATAGAACCAATGAGTTGGGAGCCTTCGAACGCGCCTGGAAAATGAGAGGCCGCGGCGGGCAGATGACACTGCTCTATGGGCGAAGAAGGCTGGGTAAAACCTATCTCCTGCAGCGCTATTTCACAGGTGGAATCACAGGAAAAGACGAGCCCAAGCGTCACTGTTACTATTTGGCTGAACAGTCCACTGCCAACGCACAAAGAGTGATGCTCGCGGAACAGATCCTCTCCGAGCTGCCCTCCGAGGGTGTAGAGCCTGAAGAGCTCGCTGTCTCCTGGAACGCGCTGTTTCGATATATCACGCAGGAAATACGATCCATGAAAGTGGGCCGATTCGCACTGATCCTGGATGAGTTTCCCTATCTGGTTCAACAGACACCAGAGCTGCCGTCGATATTGCAAGCCTGGTGGGATCGAGAAGGAATCCATGCACCCATCTATCTTATACTGTGCGGATCACAGCTCTCTGCAATGGCCGCGCTGGGGTCGGAGAGTGCACCGCTATTTGGGCGTTTCAATGCCGGGATATTTCTTCTGAAGGCGCTGCGGTATGAGGATGCCGCCGCATTCTATGCCCATTCGAATACGTATGGTTTGGTGGAGAAACTGATGATGTACGGAGTGCTGGGTGGGACACCGCGCTACCATTCCCTGGTAGATACATCACGGCCAATAGGTGAAGAGATCGTCACTCTTCTAATGCAGCCAAGAGCCATTCTCGAAAATGAAGTACGCTTTCTTTTGGGGAGTGAACAGATTCGAGAGATCGCTCCTTACAACGCCATACTTGGCGCTATCGCCGCCGGAGAGACACAGTTCGGCCGCATTCAGCAGCATGCCGGAGTTGAGAAGGGGGCTCTCTCCTTTTTCCTTAAAACCCTCCAGGAACTCGGATGGATACGGCGCGAACTCCCTTTTGGAGATACCACGGACCGGCGGGCACTCTATAAAACCGCCGATCCGTTCCTGACCTTCTGGTATCGATTTGTGGTTCCACTTTCTAGCGCTCTCCAGTTTTCGGATCCCATTATTATCTATAAAGAGCGCGTGGAGCCTCATCTGGCGGACTTTATGGGGCGATACGTTTTTGAGGAGATATGTACTCAGTGGCTTCAGAAGTATGCCCAGGACAAACTCAAACTAGATATCAAGAAAATGGGGCGATACTGGAGCAGGAATGGGAGAACGGAAATTGATATTATGGCTGAGTTAAACAGTGGCAATTTTCTTTTTGGAGAGTGTAAGTGGAGTGTGAATAACCGTATGGGGATAGGTATGTACAGTGGCCTTAGGGCAAAGATCGATAGCCTCCCCGAGGCCAACTGGCGAGATAGTCCCACTTGTGTACTATTTTCAATCGGCGGTTTTGCTCCAGAGCTGCACTCCCTTGCATCTGAGCCCAATGAGAGGTTGTATTTGGTAGAAGGCTGCGATCTGCTGCCAATTATAAACAAGCCAGAGTAGATAGCTGTGGAGGAAACTGAAGCGTATACGCTTAATCTAATGAGCAGTATTGAAGCGGAGGGAGCAAGCAAGGTTACCTATGTCAGCAAGGCCACTATTTACAGCTCAGCTTTATATTACAATTCTAGTATTCCTGCTGATTATATGGGTGGCCGCCGGTATCGGTCGCTGGATATGGATTAACACCCCGGTCATCTGGCGCAAGACACTGGCTGCATCCGCAGGATATATCATACTTTCGCTGTTCGCGATTGTTTTCGTCGGCCCCTTTCTGTGGATGCTCTCGACCTCACTGAAAGTAGACACTCAGATTTTTTCCACGGATGTAAAGTGGATGCCGACAGTTCCAACCGTTCAAATCCGAGAACCGGATAGCAATGGAATCATGAAAACCAGCTTCGTGCCGATTAAGGAGATTAAAGAGAGAGGCAGAAGTCAACATGTTGCGGTGGTGGAAGAGCTGGAAGAGGGAAAGAGCAGAGTACGGTATGTTGTCGATAATATAGTGGGAGGTTCTCCGGGTAGAGTAGTAGAGAGCGCGAAATTAACACCTGTGAACACCCTGGCTCCGCAGTGGCACAACTATCCGGATGCGCTAAACTCCTTCCCATTTGTCACCTACACCATCAATACACTCATCCTCTGCGTGCTTACTATGATCGGGACGGTGATGTCTGCTGCTCTTCCTGCCTACGGATTTTCACGCATTCGATGGAAGTGGCGAGAACCGATGTTCTTCATTCTCATCGCCACGATTATGCTGCCGCCTCAGGTGACGATGCTGCCGGTCTTCCTGATATTCAGGCAGCTGGGGTGGACTGGGACGATGCTGCCTCTGATTGTGCCAGCTTTCTTCGGATCGGCATTCTACATATTTTTACTCCGGCAATTCTTTATGACGATCCCGCAGGAGTTGTCGGACGCCGCTCGTATTGACGGATGCACCGAAATGGGCATCCTATTCAAAATACTCGCTCCCATCTCCAAACCGGCACTTGCTACGGTCGCCCTGCTCTCATTTACCGCTGCCTGGATGGATTTCACCGGGCCGCTTATCTATCTGCACGATGAAAACACATACACACTTGCAGTCGGACTGCTGGCGTTTCTAGGTCGGCATGGCGGTGAATGGAGCCTTCTTATGGCGGCGGCAACGGTAATGACGCTGCCCATGCTCGTTCTCTTCTTCTTCGCACAGAAGACATATATTCAGGGAATCGCGCTTACAGGGATGAAATAGATCAGTCTTACCCCAGAGGCGAGTTGGCCAAGGTATCGAAATCGAGCGTATCTGCGAGGTTGTTCTGCAGGCGATAGTAACCTGCGGCGGCAATCATCGCAGCATTGTCGGTGCAGAGTTCGATGGGCGGAATCACCAGCCGAAGCCCCTGGTTAATTGCCATGATCCTCATCGCTTTTTGAAGGCCAGTATTTGCAGCCACACCACCTGCGATACAAATGGTGGTAATCCCCGACCGTTCTGCTGCAGTTTTCAACTTCTCCACTAAAACATCTACGATAGCCGCCTGGAAACTCGCTGCGACATCCTCCATACGCGTGGCTCCCTGATCTTTGGCTGTAAAAGTACGAATAGATGTCTTGAGTCCGCTGAAGCTGAAGTCGAGCGTATCTCCAAGATTAGCGCGTGGGAATCGAACGGCTTTGGCATTACCTGAAGACGCAAGCCTATCCACATTCGGCCCCCCTGGATACGGAAGTCCCATCAGTCGTGCGCCCTTATCGAAAGCCTCGCCAGCCGCATCGTCTCGTGTCTTACCAATAATGCTGTAGATACCTTGACCATTCATTCGAATGATCTGAGTATGCCCGCCGGAGACCAGCAGAATTAGAATTGGGAATGCGTCGGTGAGGGACGGCTCAGTGAGGATGTTGGAGTAGACATGACCTTCGAGATGGTTAACGCAGATCACGGGAATCTTCAACACATAGGCCAGCGCCTTCGCCGCTGAAACACCAATGAGCAGGGCTCCGAGCAGACCGGGTCGATTAGTGACTGCAATAGCATGTATATCTTGATAACTGAGGTGGGCGGTTTTCAATGCTTCCTGAAGAGTGGGAATCATGTTTTCGACATGTTTGCGGGAAGCAACCTCGGGCACCACGCCGCCGTAGAGAGCGTGCAGATCGGCCTGACTGGCAACGATATTCGATAGAATCGTTCTGCCATCGGAAACAACCGCCGCCGAAGTCTCGTCACAGCTTGTTTCAATTCCGAGTACATTCATTCATTCCATTATACCCGGCATCGCAAGATGGTAGTGTTGCGTAGATCTCTGCAAATCCAGCATTTCTATCTATCTCAAAAGAAGTGATCTGGTAGAATACTATTATTAAGAAATGAGTTGAGCCGCGCATTAGTTAGTGAATACAAGTCTTAATCAGACGTCGGATAGGAGTATAACTTGGCGGTACCGAAATTTACTTCACGAGGATATTATGTCACTTCGATAGAGCATTTAGGTACGACCACTAGTCTACATAAAATCGGACAATACTTCACTGCGCACTATTTTGCCGGCGTGGCCGCAGAAGCAATGTTAAGGGCATTAAGTTCAGGTGAAGAAGATCAGTTCGACAACAGCCACAGTATCGAATATTGGGCAAAAAAGGCGAATCTTCTGCCTACAGGACCAGAAGAAAAGCAAGACAATTTTCGAGCAAGACTATTCGATTTGAATCTGCGCTGGCGAGCAAATCAGCGTTACTACAACATGAAAATGTTGGATACATGGCTGCATAATATTAATTTAGATGGTAGAGTTCGAGGCGACCGCGTCAAAGTCAGTACTGAAAGAATGTTGGAATTGGCCAACGAAATTGTTGGTTTAGGAGTAAATCGGTGGAACAAGAAATCTTAAATGCGTTACGGAATGATTTTCCGGATGTTCAAGGCGAAGTGTCATTAGAACCGACTACCGAACGTTTTAATGGACATATTCTCTCTGATGGTTTTAAAGGGCTTTCGTTTGTTGAGCGCCAAAGTCGTGTTTTCAATATATTGCGCAAGTCGTTAGGATCAAAAGCAAAACAAATTTCATTTATTTTCACATATACACCCTTCGAATATGAGCAAATTGACTCAGCTTAAATTGCAGCTACATTTCTTCAGGCTACTTATTCATAGGTGGTTTGTATATTCTGATGGCTTTAATTTTGGGAGGCTGACTGCTATCTGCAATCAGTTTTAAAGTATGTTTACCGTGCATCAGTCCTTGTGCCAGGGTGTAGATAGATTCACTGGTTCGATCAAGCTCTGATGGGCCGGAGTAAATGTCTTTGAAATGGGAAATTACGTGCCACTTGATCTCATCCACTTTTTTCAGTAATACCCTAACCTGAAGCCCTTTTATAAATCAATAATCTTGCTGAATCACTACTTGGCCGCTGTTAGAAACAAACTTCTCTTTATTCGTACCGCTGCCATCCGGTCCAGTTTTAGAACCCTTTACTTCGAACCAGAGATGCGAGCCATCGCTGTCGATATCGGTTATCGTTGCGGTCCAATCCTCTTCCAATAGCGAAGAATTATGATCGATACGAGTAATCGAACCCATTTCCCAGTGCCAGTCTTTGCCGGGAATGTCGTTAGGTCGAGAAATAGAGTAGAGTTCCGGAATGGCTGAAGGATGCTTACCATCGATAAGCACTTTGGCCGTTCCACCTGTTCCTCCAGCGATAATATCCACTCGATTGCCTTCAAACTCCATTTTAATGCGGCCATCTCGCCACGCCGTATCCGTCCCAATTCGAGAAGTATGCACCATATTTTCGCCTTCATTTGGCAGATCGGAGCGATAAACAAGGTTGCGATTGATGAGTGCTGCCATATTATAGTTGCCATAGTCGTTGAGATGCACGCCGTCTTTCAAAAGCGCCTTCGGCTCCAGTCCATTATCTTTGAGATAGGTTAGCCAGCAGGGATATATGTCGGCTAAACCGCAGCCATATTTCTCAGCGACTTGTGGCAGAAAATGATGGTTCATGCGATCATCCCACCACGCTCCCTTGTCCTTGTTTTGATCTATCACAGCAGGAGGCCATTGAGTTAAATGGTACGTCTGAATCAATAACTCCGATGTAGTCCGAGAGCGAATGCTCCTAATTATCTGTTCAAGTTCGATATCGCTGCCATACACATGAAATATAACCAGATGGGGATAGAACGGGTATAGATCGTGTTCCGCCGGGCGAATAAGCAGTTGGGATGCAAAACCGCCGATAGCCAGATTTTTTATCTCCATATCGGCATAAGGAAACCGTCGTCGGAGATCGTCCGCAACCATTCCAGACCACTCCTGCATCGTGATAGACTGTCCATAAAATAGAATTCGAACATGGTTGTGGTGTGTGGGAGTACTGGTCGCCAGCAGCTTCATGGTTCGCTGGATATGCGCTCCGAATTTCGCGGCAATCTGAGCAGGAGGTGGTGGAGGCGCAGGATATTTTGCTCTTTCTTCCGCTCTTACAGAGTTGGGCATCATGATGATGAGTCCCAAAGTGAAAAGTATCAAATTGAATTTCAATATCCATTTCCTATAGCAATGAGAGGTTTCTAAGTCTACACATTCTTTAATTTTTGACCACGAAATACACGAACCACACGAAAAGACTATTAATTACATATCTCATGAATATGATTAAAGATATGTATAGTATTACAGCAGCGATCAGTGAGCTATTTTCCAGTTGCAACTGTGATTGCAAGCAGCGCCGACACTCCGCGACTATTTTTCCCATACACCATATCAATACTTTTGATCACAGCATCAGGGCGCGGATTATTCCACTGTTTCGAGTATGCTACAGCGCTGAATTCCGAACCTTGATATGGCCTGACCCATGCAATCTGCGCTCCGGGAATAGCTGCCGGCTGTTTCTGTTTATAATCCTCGATATCCTGCTCAGAGTAGATAGGCACCTCCGCTATCTCGCCATCCGTATAGTGGACTACATAACGGAACATTTCGAGCTGCTTCTTCTCGCGAAGTTCCTGGCCGTTTCTTCGAAGATCAATTCTGGCGGTTTGCATGAAGAAGAGCGCATTTGCTTTCAGATTGACAGGAATACCTTTAACTTCGTTGGTCAGTTGCTTCGGAACACCATCGCCACCAAGCATGATGACGGTCGGCACTGGGGAAGTTGGAAAATCGTAGACGTCATAGAGGACACCCGCAAAGTTGTGCCTGCCGGTGGGAAGATCCTTGAAAGTAAAACTCTTATCGCCGAACCAGCCTTTATCATCCCGGAACTGGTTCGCCTGTTTCGATATATCTATTGGCTGATAGTTTAAATTAGCGCCGGCAATGATTGACTTTCCGCCAGTAAATGGCGCATCGAGATTATGAAGCAACGCAGAGAAAATGGCTCTCTTCTTCAGCCGGTTTTCCGGAACTTCCTCATGTTCTTTAAAGTTCAGATTGCACATTACAATGCCCCCTGCGCCCTGCGGATACTCCACCATACCGCCAATGTTCAGCATTGGCTTGACCATCTTTAAGAAATCGGGCGTGCGTACCGCCTTGAAATAGATATTGTCGATTCCCAGGTTAGCCGTAGTATTTGGTTTTTGCTGCCACTGTGCCAACTCCATAGTGATGTTCGAAGCAGATCGAGGAGGGCTTATTTCAAATGTCTGCGGCAGACCGTTAGGCGCAGTTTTGAACTCTACTTTATCCTTACCATCCAATATGAGGTTGACCTGCGTCGCGGGCCAGTAGTTTGTATTCCCTATCCAGGTGAATTCCGAGATCGTCTGCGGCTTTGGAAAACTGATTGGGATATCTGATGGGCCGGATGCCGGAACCGGGTAGTTTATAATAAGCGGCCAGCCGTCGGCGTTGGTAAAGTTGTTCACGATATTATCGTATGAGGCAAAGGATGATTTTCCAAACGGAGCCACCTCATCGATATCTACCACATAACAGAACTCATCCGAAACGACATAGTTGCCTGCCTGATAGTTGAAGATAGGCTGTGAAGAGTACATAACAATATCGCCGGTAGGAATGCCTGCAGTCAGTGGGTTCCTTGTCTGTGGGAAAGAGACTCTCTCACGCTTGAACGGGCGAATCATGTGCTCCACGCCCACCAGTTTATTATAACTCTCCAGCCCTTCCGGAGTGAGGCCGTTCAGGAAAATCCATCCTCCAGCCGTCGTAAACGCTTTAACTGTCGGTAGATTATCAGCCAGCATTTTTAGATTCGCAGGGGATGCCACAATAACCGCAATCCTGCTTCCAGGCGTCTGGATGGATTCCAGCGCAGTGGCCGACTTTGAATAGTTTAATCCTGCAGCATCCGCGACTGGTTGTATCTGCTCCCCGTTTGTTGTTACCAGTGTTACTGGGCGGAATATCTGTTTGTAGTTCGCGCCATAACTGATCAGATTATTTAGAAGCAGCTGTGCTGAGGCATTAGTACCGAGTTTCTCTTCGAGTAGTAGCTGGGATAGTAGCATCAAACCCTTTCCAGTCGGGACCTCAACCAGTGTGCTGTTTTGCAGCAAATTGTCGCATTCTATAAGTGATTTCGCTCCACGAGAAGGTTTGGAATAGGCGTTGCGATAGACTATTTGATCAGAGCCCCAGGTGAAAAAGTCTTTTTGCTGTAATCCGGCCATCACCGGATGATCTAAATCTTCTGCAAAGGCAGTTCGGCCTTCATTCGTGGAGGTATCGATCTCTGCAGGGAGCGCCTGATAGTGAAGGGGATTCTTCTGTTCGAGCACTATCACCGTATGTCCGCTGGATGCATAGGCCGAAAGCTGACTGGAAGCGCTCTGCAGGGTGGTGAGCGCGTCTTTACCGATTATGAGCAGCTTGGCATCTGGCAAAGTACTGAGATCAATAATTCGAGTATATGTAATATTACGTGACTTGAGATATTCCGCCACGCCACCTGTAGGGTCGTAGAGCGTGATCTTTGCATTTGTAGGTTTCGACTTTGTATTTATTACCGAGATCGATTTTGTATCGGCAAAGACCTCTTTGCCTCCCGCTTTCAAGCTGAGCAGCCACTTCCCCTCCGAGCGCGATGTTACTTCTGGAAGAACTAAATCGATATCGAACTTCTGATTTGTGCCAGGCGCGACCTGATAAATTGACTATTCACTGCTGATTTGCTTTCCACCGATCTCCAAAGTTCGAGTAAACGTGATTGGCTCAGAAGAGTGAGAATCGTTGAAAATCCCGAGAGTACGTTTCACAGTTTGGCCGGAGCCGAACGTCCAGTCCCAATCTTTTGTAAGCACTGCCCGCTGAGAATTGGAGTTATAGTACGAACCATCGGTATCACCTGCGCCCATGTACAGATCCCAGGCTCCGCATTCCGCCCACCGATAACCCTCCGTCAGAATTTTCGCCATAATCCCGGAGGAAGGAAGGCTGCTCGATTTTCCCTGAAAAACAGCTTCTCCACCAAAATAGGAGAGTTCGGGATGATTGCCAGCAATAAAGTAGTCCTCGCCAATAAATCTTGGGCGTTTCTGATCCCATCTCCACCTCCCTCGACCTCCGCCGTCTACATTTGACAAGTAAGCAAGTTCTGGATAAGATTGAAATGCGCTTGCTACATAGTGATTGCCGTGAACGGGCAGTGTCTGTTTTGCTGTCGCTCCTCCGCCATCCACCATCAGCGGCCGTGTGGGATCGATTTTCTGAACCTCCTCCGCTGTTTTCGTAACTTCGTCTTCAAAAGCATCCATCAGGCTGCCATAGAGATTAATGCAGTTGATGTAGAGCCACTCGTTCTCTATCGACCAGAGCATAACAGAAGGATGGTTTCTCTCCCCTTTTATTTCCGCCACCACCTGATCGCGCCAGTTCTGCATCAGATCCATTTTAATATCGGATTTATACAGTGCCTTCATGTCGGGATCGTTTTCTATGGCGTTGTATCCAATCGCTTCGCCATCCAGCATGTCCTGTTTACGAATGACCACACCATTCTTATCGAAATAGTCCAGCGCCTCATCCGGGTTAAGATCGTACCAACTGGTGCCCCAGAAGCGAGCCATCTGCTGATGAGTTTTGCGCTGAAACGCCAGCCACTCCTCTTTCGACTCTTCGTGATGCTGATCGCACCAGCCGTGAAAATTGATTCCATTAAACATAAACTGCGTTCCTGCAATACTCCACTCTCTGAACCCAAAACGTGTATCGGAAACATCGAATATCTTGTCGCCAGATTTGATGGTAGTGCGAAGTGTGTAAAGATTCGGTTCGTCCGGCCACCATAGTTTTGGGTTGTCCCAGGTTTCTGCTAGCTGAAGAGTGGTCTCAGACCCAGGCATAATCGAGAATTTCGTCGGAGCAAATCTCTTCTCTGTCTTGCCTGAACTCACGTTAACGGCTTCGCACAGCAGTTCACCTGTGAGCGACTTCGCGGCGCTATTTTTCAAACTGACGTCTATCGCAAGCTGTTTCTTCGAGACAGAGGGCTTGCAAAAGACATCTGCAGCATAAACCGGACATGCGATGGTTATCTCCGGAGTGACAAGCATGCCGGACTGAAATGCGTTCCATATAGGATAGGCCAGATCCTGGAAACCCTGATTGGAGTAACTGATGGGCAGATTGAATATTTTTCGCAGCTTCATCGGTTTGTCTGGATTGGCTGAATAGCCGTACCAGGCATCTCTAATTCCAACCCATATCTCGTTCAAACCCGGCTTAATGCCTTTAGTGATATCTATATCAAAGCGAGCATAAGGATTTTTATTAAAGCCACAATACACTTTGTTGACATAGACCGTGGTATTCAAATTATTTTGAGGGAATGTGAGAAACAGTGATCGGCCTATATACTCCGCAGGGATATCCACCTTTGTGCGATACCATATTCTGTGCGCAAAAAGAAGATCGGGGCGAAGGATATTCTTATCGCCTGGAACCGGAATGCCTGTCCATATTGGATTATCTGGGAAATCTTTAATGGGTTCGGCAACCGGGCCTGGACTATTCTCATCGTTACGGCAAACTTCCCACGTGCCCTTCAAAGCGAGACGAATCCGGTTTGCGCCATTTACAGCGGGAATTTTGAAAATCTGATTTTTAGCCTCTGAATCGATCGGTTCATGACGGAATTCAGAGGGTTTGAAGCGGGAGTTGGGTTGAAAATGGGGAGCGATGCATAGCGCATCCGAAGCATAAAGAATTCTCTCGAATGCACCTTTTTGGTCTTTTAACTTTGCAATTTTGATCTCAAGTTTATGGCTGCCTGCGGTGAGCTCTTTTTCACCCATCTTAAGCCAGGCAACTTCCGTCCAGGTATCCATCTCCATCAGATCTGAAGTCAGCTGCTCTGGAGCGATAGTACTCCAGTCGCCACTATCGATGCGCCACATGAATGGTGATCGTACAAATTCAAATCCGATTCGGTTCCATATCTCCTGCTTCCCCGCTTTAGGAATAGTGAAGTTATACTGTATAATCGCTCCATCCGAAGGAACTCCTTTATCAACTTTGTCGGCGTCAATGGAGAGATGCAGCCACTTCTCACCAGACAGAAATTCCTTGTGTCCCCAACCCGCGATATTCGGCTTCACATTGATATTCGCCGTGTTTTCACCTTCAATCCAGACATATTCGGAAGCGGCATTCGAGTTTATGCTGGAGAGGATAAGGATGGAGAGGAGCGTGGAGCATGCTAGATATTTTTGAGCAATAACCAAAGGGATTAACACTCCTAACTTGAGTAGCTATTTAATACATTCATGGTTATCTGGCCGAGGTCTCGCCTTCCTTGAGAGTAACCACGCGATCACTGCTAACGTTCTTATAGGTGCTAGTGCCGCCGCTCGGCCATTTCACAGTGATGTCAGCGGAGGTGGATGATCCCATTCCGATATGTACTCTGCGGTCCGAGGCGGATAGGTACGAGCCGTCCGTAGCACAGTTACGCAGATACTTTTTCCCGCTTACTTCAAAAGTAACAAGTGCGCCTATTCCATCGCGGTTACTTTTGGTGCCTTCCAGCCGGCAGAGCAGCCAGTGACCCACATTTGGAGACTGGTTGTGCAGAAGGATTGGCCCGGTCTGACTATCTATATACAGCAGATCAACACGGCCGTCGTTATCGAAATCACCAATAGCTAGCCCGCGCCCTACGATCTTTTTTTGGAAGGTAATCCCTGCTTTATCAGATACTTCTTCGAAAGCTGTGCCTCCGATGTTGTGGAATAACTGTGGCTTCTGCTCGTAGCTCGTGCTCTTATCAATCAGGTTTATATTATCCTGGACATGTCCGTTTGCAAGCGCGATATCCAGAAACCCATCGTTATCATAGTCCAGAAACTTCACACCGAAAGCAACATAAGAAGTAGATTTCTCTGCCAATCCTACCTGTGCCGAGCTCTCGGTGAAATCTACTCCATCGTTATGATACAGGCATTTTGCCTCATGCTGGAATGTGGCCACCAGCAGATCGAGTTTGCCATCATTGTCGTAGTCGCCCCAATCCACTCCCATGCCTCCATGGACATTGCCGTGGCTATCATAAGCTGTTCCGGATTTTGCGCCAACATTTTCAAATGAACCACTTGAGTTGAGCATAAGATCGCCTGCCATCTCATCGTTCGAGAGCGCAATACTCTGCTTGCCATTGCTTTTATAATCCGCAGCAGCCACGCCCAATACTTTTCCCGTTGAAAGCGGCTGACCTTTGGAATCGAGCAGCCATTTCTTCGTAATATCCTGAAATTTCCCGCCTCCTAAGTTCCGGTAAAGTGATGAAAACTCAGGTTTGTAGAACCGTGGCCCGCAGGCGCTCATATGGCCGCTATATTCGCAGAGCTGAGGGCTGGTATTCGGACCGAATTGGACATAGTTCCCAACAAAGAGATCCAGTTTACCGTCACCATCGATATCTGTAAAAGAGCAGGATGTACCCCAGGGCTGTGCAGGCAGAGCGGCTTTTTTGGTGACATCGGCGAAGCTTTTCCCCTGTTCATTATGCAGCAAAAGTCCACCGCGGTACGCCGAAATGTAGATGTCGTCGTAGCCGTCGTTATCGTAGTCTCCCACAGCGCACCCCAGGAAGTGACCTGATAATTTATCGAGGCCGGTCTGCTTCGAAACGTCTGTAAAATGACCCTTGCCATCACCTTGGTAGAGGGCAATTTTTGACCCGATTAACAGAATATCCAGGTTGCCATCGTTGTTGTAGTCCAGAAAAGCACATCCATTTCCCACCGTTTGCAAAATGTTGAGTGGCTTTTTGCCTTCGATGGATAGCTTATAGTCGATTCCTGCGGATAGTGTTACGTCCTGCATGAAGCCTTCCAGTGGCTTTATATCTGAAACATGTATGGGAGTAGCCGGATTTTTCTGTGGATTTCCACAGCCGCATACTGCAAATAGCCCTACAATAATAAGAGAAGCCATGATGGCCTGAACGGTGTGTATTTGATAGCTTCTTAGTGACATTTCTTTCCTTAATAATAAATTATAAATCTCAAAATGAAATCGTATAAAATGATGAATCCAAAACTAGTTGGTTGACCAAAATCAGCGTGAATAAATATAGCCGCAGAGAGGCACAAAATGCGCAAAATAAACGAATATATTTTGATACCTATTTATGATTGAGTGTAGAACTAACCATGTTGTTGAATCTTTCCACCGCAGGCAGCTGGCCAGAGGCGCTTAGCCGCGCTGACAGAGCTTCCAGTTCCGTTTTCGCGGAGGCATTTTTCGGATCGATATAGAGGCACATCTGATACTGATTGATAGCCTTTGCGTGCTGTCCACCGCGCTCATACAGGCGGGCCAGCTTCAAACGCAGGTCAGGCTTTTTCAAGTGCAGTCGAACCTGTTCCTCGGTGTTGTCTCGACTTGTCTGGAACTCCGACACGGTGCGAAAGACTTTTCGACAGTACTCGGCACGTTTCCTGTCTCCAAGCTGTTCATAGGCTTTTGCGAGCTGAAAATAGGGCTGAGGTGAGTCGGGGTTGTGGTTGATGAGTGCTTCAAGATAGGTCACAGCGTCTTTAGGCTGTTTAGTTAATAGGCGGAGCCGCCCCAAACCCAGCAGCGCTGCTTCGTCGGTTGGAGCTGCAGCTAACGCT
>JANXSG010000081.1 GCA_025352825.1 Chthonomonadaceae bacterium
TGCCTGCAGACAGGAATGCGGCATAATGCCGTTCATTCATGGC
Organism: Chthonomonadaceae bacterium; assembly: GCA_025352825.1. GTDB lineage: Bacteria > Armatimonadota > Chthonomonadetes > Chthonomonadales > Chthonomonadaceae > JANXSG01. The sequence continues at coordinate 44 of JANXSG010000081.1, forward strand.
GCTTAGAATTTCTACTGTAAAATTTACAGTAAGCATGGAAGAATAGTATATACGGTTGGGAATAACTATGCAGTGCTGGAAGTCCTTCATTAAGCCATCAACACTAATGTTTAACGTGTTGGTGAGAGGCATTGGGGGCAAAGGGACAATGACGATATGAGCTATCAAAAAAGTGATCTTGGCGCTGTCCTTGAGAATCCTAGAGTTTCAGGGCTTTCAATAAAGCAGGCAATTGGGGATAAAAGCACTCCTACTCCCTCGGATCAAGATTTCGTAGACACTCCCGACTATGCTGAATTCAAAAAGCAGATGTTTAAGAAATCCGGTATAAATCTAAATCTTTATAAGCAGCCTCAGATGCACCGCAGACTGCTAGGTATGGTGGAGCGGGCAAACAAAAAAAACTTTATCGAGTATTTTCAGATGGTCGATACAGACGAAAAAGAGTATGCGGCCTTTCTGGATCGAATGACGATCAATGTCTCGGAGCTTTTTCGTAATCCTGAAAAATGGGTAGAGATGCGTGAGAAAATTCTCAAACCTATGCTTGAAAAAAAGAGTTCGCTTAAGATATGGAGCGCCGGGTGTTCTTATGGTGCGGAGCCATACACGCTGGCAATCCTTCTCGAGCAGCTTTCGCCAGGAAGAAAGCACACTCTCCATGCTTCTGATCTCGATCAGAAGATTCTTGCGAAGGCAAAAGAAGGCAAGTTCAGCGATGCAGACGTGAAGAATATTGATGCTGCGACACTAGCAAAAAACTTTATTAAGCTAGAACCATCCGCAGGAAGTTTCCCTGCTGGATTTGGTGCAGTACACCAGGTTAAGCCTGAGATTCGGGCGAAAGTGAGTTTCCGAGCTCACAATTTACTTGCTGATGCATTTGAGTCCGATTACGATCTTATCTGCTGCAGGAATGTGGTTATCTATTTCACGGATGATGCAAAAGATATACTTTACGGACGTTTCTGCAAAGCATTAAATCCGGGTGGAGTGCTGTTTGTTGGCGGCACAGAACGTATTTTCGATGCCCGTGCGAAAGGATTCGAATCGCTCATTCCATTCTTTTATGAGCGAATTAGCTGAAAGTCGTTCCCATGAAACGAGATCGTCAAGAAAATTCATAGATTTATCAAGATATTCGAATGATTACACTGATTTTAACAGGCAGTCTGCCGAAAATGTTATTTGATTGTTCGTGGGTATCTAACCAAGCTTAGCGAATAGGTGGTTCCCTAAGTACAAAGCGCGTCATTTTTTTTAAAGGCGCAAGTTTGATTTTATGTTTGCAGTACGAGGAGTCTAAACAAAATGGCGAAGCGTGTACTAATAACCGATGATGCCCTTTTCATGCGTGTTACTTTAAAAAATATCCTCACTAAGGGCGGGTATGAGATTGCTGGAGAAGCTTGCAACGGTAAAGAGTCGGTTGAACTTTATCAGCAGACCCATCCGGATCTCGTTACAATGGATATCACCATGCCAGAAATGGATGGTATCTCCGCATGCAGAGAGATCAAAAAGCACGATCCTAATGCTAATATCATTATGTGCACGGCAATGGGTCAAAAAAACATGGTCATGGAAGCGGTAGCAGCTGGTGCGAAGGATTTCATAGTAAAGCCATTCCAACCTGAGAAGGTTATTGAAGCCGTTCAGAAACTGATTGGTTAGTCAGTCACGTCTGCCGGTAATTTCCGGATACAAGGGAGGAATTTCCGAAAAATGAAAGTGGAGTATGTAAATCCGTTCGTGAACGCTGCCTTCAGTGTCATCGAGATGGCCATTGGGTTGAAGCCCGAAAAAGGCCAGCTTGGAATGCGCCCAGCAGTTTTCACATCGCAGCAGTGTAATGTAATCACCGGAGTCACCGGCCAGATTGAAGGCCAGGTGATATATGGGATGAGCCTTATTACTGCGGACAAAGTGGCTTCTCAGATGCTGGGACAGCCGATAAGAACCTTCGATCAACTTGCGGCCAGCGCTATCGCTGAGCTGGGCAATATGATTACAGGCAATGCGATGGCGCTTCTATCTGAGGCAGGGTATATTTGTGATATCACGCCTCCATCGATAATTCGTGGTACAAACGTGAAGATATCTACTCTATCCATTCCATCACTTGTCATTCCAATCTGCCTGGAAATCGGCGAAATTGAATTGACGGTAAGCCTAAAAGAAAGATAATCAGGAGAATACAAACATGGACGTTTCATCCGCTTCAACACTTAATTCGAG
>JANXSG010000096.1 GCA_025352825.1 Chthonomonadaceae bacterium
TCGGATACTTATGTACTGCGCCTCATCCGTCGGCAAGGATATCTTTCCATATGGATCATAAAACTGTTAGAAATAAATGCTTCAAAACCTAAAGATCCGTAGAAAACCGGAATCGTTACGGGGTTTTTGGGTGTATTTTAGGGGTGCCAGGGTGAAATCTGCCTCAATATTAACCTGGGGCTGAAGCTGCCAAACCCATGTATTATTGTTCTTGTCACCCTTGCGAACCACCGAGCAATCTGGACAAGGGGTTTGAAATGAGGATATCACCCCCAGCCCATCTCCATATGCTTCGGGAAATGGGCTGAGGTGGAGGTTTGATGTGTGGTGTGATGTAATTACGGAGTTATGGTGAGTGATACTGTGGTAGCAACAGCGCCGAGGTGTGCACTGAGTTTCGCAGCACCTGCTGCGAGTGCATCCGCGTAGAACAGGCCCACGGATTGGCCGGCAGGGATGAATAACGAGGCACATAGGACTGCAGAGGGCTGGGAATAGCTATTAATATTATGGTTTCTTTGACGGGCTATAGTCCGTCGCGAAATATCACTAATACTAACCGTGAAAACCGTTAACCTAACGCCTATGGGGACGGGGGGTAAAGCCGTCACGAGTTTTTAAGTTCTTCTAAACGTTTGCAAGAGGCTCGATACCTAAATATTTTCCGGGAGTTGAAAACTCCCGGAAAAGTTGAGGTGGATATCAAACAGGCTTACTTTGCTTTCTCTTCTTTAGGTTTCTCCGTAAAGTAAATGATAGCCGTAATTGCGCCCTCGTGTGCATCCATTGATTTGAGGAGTTTGCCGTCGTTCGACCATACTTTAATTTTCTTATCAGCTCCGCCAGAGATCAATAGATGGCCATCTGGTACGGAACTGAGAGCAGTCACTCCGCCGGTGTGCCCGTCATCTATCGTAGCAATAATTTTATGGGTGTCCGCATCCCAGATTTTAATTTTGCCATCAGCTCCACCACTCAGAACGCGTTTTCCATCTTTAAGAGTGTATAGAGCATTGACAGGGCTGCCCTGCACACCTTCAAAATCACCTGTGCCACCAGCCGACCAGAACTTGAGTTTTCCATCTTTACCGCCCGTGTATAGCATCTGCTGGGTGGGATTTCCACTCATTGCAGTCAATCCGCCATCGTGCTCGGTAGGAATTTCGAACTGCATATCGCCGCCCAGCCCCCATATTTTCACCTTGCCATCGGCTCCGCCCGAAATAAGCATGTCGGCAATAGCAATCACGCCAACTACCGAGCCTTCATGTGCATCGATCGATTTCTCTTTGCTCCAGTCGGAGGTTTTCCAGAGAATAACCTTTTTATCGGCTCCACCCGAGAGAAGATCCTTGTCGTCAACCGTGAAAAAGAGCGAGGTAACAGCGCCATCATGCGCAGCAAACTCTTTGACAGAAGACCCGTCTTCCATCTTCCATATATGAATTTTTTTATCGGCTCCGCCAGATGCGATCAGCTTTCCATCGTGGCTCACAGCAATAGCGTTCACAGCAGCATCCGAAGCGGTCACATCCTTGATAAGCGCACCGTTGAGAGGGTTCCATATTTTCACATGCTTATCCGCGCTGGCAGTTACAACCACGTCAGCAGCATGAGCTGCCACTAATAGCGTCGTACTGCTGAAGACAGCAAGTGCGAAAGAGAGTGGGATTGCCGAACCTACTCGGCGCGCATTGATGGCCATACTTACTTTCTTCATAAAAACTCCTTCGTGTGAGAATGGTTGATACCATGATCGATACAGATGTTGGGATAAAATCGCAGCAAATAGCTTTGTAATTATAACCAGGGCTAGCGCCACAACTATTTGCCCGATACCATATACGTCATTTTGCATATAAATGCTACAGTTTTTTCGGACTTTTTTCTCTCATCTTCAGAATCCCTAACAATACCAATTTCTCGGGAGCAGCGAATTAGCCCAGTTTATTCATGAAGTTTACCTCAAGTTTATTTAAGTACCGGTTCGGGCTCATTCTGGCGATTTCGGCTCTAGATAATTGCTGCGTTGGCCTTTTTTATTAGCCAGACTGAACTTCTAGGTAACGCTGCTTCCATGATCCCGCCTGGTGCATCCATTCATCGTAGACGCAGTATCCATGCTTTTGGTACCGATGCCACACGGCAACTTCCATCTCAGCCCAGAGCGCTTTCGCGCGCAAGGGCTTGGTCGACTATACTGCCAGAAGGTAGCCTACCTTCTGGTTTGTATAGGTATAGTCACCATATAATTAGCCAAAAGGTCTCATTTTGGCTGCTCGTTTACTAGCACACTGCAGTGATTTTGATCTTAACATGCATAATCCGGGTACATTCTGGTAACTATTCATCGTGGCGATTCGCCACCGTCGAATTTAGTCTTGCTTCGCATTTGAAACATTGAAGATGTAGACTGAATGAACTCGAAGACAGGATGTTAGCCGCAAAAAACCACAAAAAACTATCTTGAATTTCTAAACACAATAAATTGACAAATAATTATGTAAACAGAAACACTATTTGCGCATTTTTTTTGCGGCTATTTTATCCTCGCTTATATTGAGTACTAATACTTATTACGATATTAATACCTACTTAAATGACTAAAATGAAATTATTCGGAATATTTACTAATTCTGTGTTATTAAGTCGCGGCTATAAACTCTGAAACGGATGAAATGGCGGCACGAATTAACTGTGCAGTGTCCCTCGTGCAACCGCTCTATAGTCTGGAACTGAAAGTGTTGCAACCTCAACAGGCTTAGTTAAGATCATATGGCTGCAGCTTTGACGAGACTGCTGCCATTCTAGTTTTCCGAATACTTTCACAACTTCTCTTCCGCTAAGAATGGGCACGATTGGCACTATGCTGCCACCTGAATTTGTCGGGTCTCGATTGTCAACGGTAATCCTTGTTCAGATCGAACCTGTAAACAGAAAGAAATGGCATCTCGAATATTCTCCAGAGCTTCTTCTTTTGTCTGCCCTTGACTGATACAGCCAGGAACAGAGGGGCACTCAGTGATCCATACACAGTCCTCATCCCGATCGAGTATAATTTGAAACTTCATTTCAATCCTCCGTACTGTGATACTTTTGTTATACCGGTTAATTATCTACCGAGGAACAATCCCCACAGCTTTTCATTGAATGCGCCACCTTAAACTGGGCGATTAAATTGGACATGAATAAGCTATCATTCTCGAAATAGTCGAAATTATTTTTGAAATTCTTCTTTTTCAAAATCTTTATCCACCCCAGATTTTTCTATCCAGGCTGCGGTACTGTATGGCTTCGGCGACGTGTGAGGTAGTGATTTCGGCTTCTCCAGAAAGATCGGCGATGGTGCGGGCGACTTTCAACAGTCGATCATAAGCACGGGCAGAGAGGCCTAACTGTGATATCGCAGAACGTAGCAAAGATCGCACGGGATCCGACGGGGTACAGAAGGCACGGAGTTCGGCTGGCCCCATTTGAGCGTTGCAGAATACTGGATGCGCTGTTCGAGGACGATTGGCGTCGTAGGCTGTTGAAAGCGCTTGAGCTTCTGGCAAGGGAGCATCAGCGGGATGCTGAGGTGCATCTGGATCGTTCACGGGTTCGGGAATCCTCGAAAACCTATCAGCTTGAATGGATCGCGCCCGGCAAACCCTTTCACGTATAGACGCAGAACTCTCGCCCGTTCGTGTTTGCAGCAGTTCCTCTTCGGAAAGGCGCGGAACTTCGATATGGAGATCGATCCTATCCAGCAGGGGCCCGGATATCCGTCTCTGATATTTCTGCACCTGGGTCCTCGAGCAGGTACAGGCTCTGAAGATGTCGCCGTAGTAACCGCAGGGGCATGGATTCATCGCAGCAACAAGAGTGAAGTCAGCAGGGTAGGTATAAGAGGCCGATACCCTCGAAACATTTACCACCCCGTCTTCCAGTGGCTGGCGGAGCACCTCCAGAGCATCGCGAGCGAACTCCGGAAACTCATCCAGGAAAAGTATTCCGTGGTGCGCAAGACTCACTTCCCCTGGCCGAGGCACAGAGCCACCTCCTACTAAAGCAGCCGTTGAAACAGTGTGGTGTGGTGATCGAAATGGGCGGGTGTTTACCAGCGCGACATCTGAACTCAGCAAACCTGCGACACTGTATAGCTTGGTGGCTTCGAGCGCTTCATTCACGCTCATGGGAGGCAATATAGAGGGCAGACGGCGTGCCATCATGGTCTTACCGGAGCCAGGTGGACCGACCAGTATCACGTTGTGGCCGCCAGCCGCCGCAACTTCCAGCGCTCGCTTGACATAGGCATGCCCCTTCACATCGGCAAACTCGAAGGGATGATGGCCAGCATCGAGGGTGAGAAGGGAGACATCGAAAGGAGTTTTTGCGGCAGACCCAGGGATGGAGAGCGCCCGCGCCATATCAATAAGGGAGGCGATGGGATAGACATCCAGCCCTTCCACAATCGCGGCTTCACGGGCGTTGGCGGCAGGCAGATAGAGCTTTTTCTGACCGCGTTCCCGAGCTCCGATTGCCACTGGCAATGCACCAGTTACCGGACGGACGCTTCCATCCAGCGACATCTCTCCGATAAGCAGCGCTCCTTCGAGTTCGGTGACGGGAATCTGCCCGGTGGCAGCCAGAATACCGACTGCAATGGGCAGATCGAAACTGGGGCCGGCTTTGCGAATATCGGCAGGGGCGAGGTTGACGGTGACTCGTTTATCGTAAGGGTAAAAGAAACCGCTATTTTTGATAGCGGTGCGCACGCGCTCTTTACTCTCGTTGACGGCGGCATCCGGCAACCCGACCACTGCCATCATGGGCATACCGTTGCTGACATCAACTTCTACGTGCACCTGGTAAGCATCAATTCCAAGGACAGCACTGGACTGCACGTGAGCGAGCATAGAGTTCTCCATTCGAGGCTAAAATTTAATTGAGACTGTCCATCATTTCTTTACGATTGTGCCTATTTCCTGCAGGAATATAGCGATTCATAACAATCTGAAGTGGAGTACATTTCGTCAATGTTTAAGAAAGTTATCAATTCTTCTTGACTTCGTGTGGTTAAATTGCCATAATCTATAGTGTAAGTAATATTAATCAAAAGTACGTGGATCATGCCGATCAATTCTCAGAAAAAATCTATCCAGCAGGAGGCTTCGCCAGTGTCGGTTGATACTGCCGTGTCCGCTATTCTGCTGCGGCTTACGGAATCTAACTTCCTACACATCTAACTACCTCATTCCCAGCCGAAACCAAATCCGCAGCAGCCACCGTCTCCCATCTATGGGAAGCGGTTTTTTATTTACAGATTTAGAATATCAAGGAGTATATCATGAAAGAGACCGCGGAAGACCCGCTCTATAATCTACGACACAGCACAGCGCACCTGATGGCAGAGGCAGTGGGTGAGTTATACCCGGGTGTCAAATATGCCATCGGTCCTCCTATCGAGGACGGCTACTACTACGATTTTGAACTGCCATCTCCGCTCAAGGAGGAAGACTTCCCGCGTATTGAAGAGAAAATGCGTGAGATCACCAAACGCAATCTTCCATTCGTTCGGGAGGAACTTTCGCGCGAAGAT
>JANXSG010000120.1 GCA_025352825.1 Chthonomonadaceae bacterium
GTCCAGAGCAGCCTTCAGAGCAGGCACAATCCCCTTCGAATCGGCAGGAGCAATACAGATCGCCTGAACCCCTTTGCTGATCTCCGTCTGAACCAGCGCAAACTGCTTCTCCGTATCCATCTCCTGCGGCGGAGCCTGAACCTCACTCTCTGCGCCCAGCTCCTTCGCAGTCTGCTCGAAGGCAGCAATCATCGGTGTGAAGAACGGATTATTTCGCGTTTTCACGATCAGGACAATCTTGTAGGGCTTGTTGGCATGAGTGATGCCATCCAGGCTGGCTAACGTGGCGATGGCGGCAGGCGGCGTGACCTGCAGTTCCGTCGGAGAGTTCGCTGAAGCCTGCGGCGGTGTAGGTTTCGGTGTTGCAGCATTGTCGGACTGTTCCTTACCGCAGCCAATCAGGGCTAGACTAAAACTGAATAATATTATTCCAACATACGAACTTCTGGCATATGTTGGAATAGTCCAATTTTTACCTAACCCCCTGCCCCCCTTCCCTGATTCCCTCGTACCTCGGAGGGAAGGGGGAATTTCGGGTACTAACTCTCCCCCTTCCTTAGCGCAAACAGCTTTATCGTTTGTGCGTGCAGGGAAGGGGGTCGGGAGGTTAGGTAAAGAGTTATTTAATCTAGAAAACATCGATGGTCTCCTTTGAAATTATTCTATTTGATCGACGGCCGACTGCCCTGCCGGAACTGATCGATAAAAACCGTTAGTACAATCACTGCGCCTAATATCACCGGCTGCAGATTGCTTTTCACCCCGCTGAGCACCAATCCCTCCTCGATTACCGTGATCGTCAGCGCACCCACCAGCGCCCCGACAATCGATCCCTTGCCGCCGCTCAGACTCGTCCCACCGATAACAACAGCCGCAATTGCTTCCAGCTCTGCACCGCTGCCCGCATTCGTATCCGCCAGCCCGAATTTCGCCGTGACCAACAGACCCCCTATCGCTGCCGCCAGCCCGCATATGGCAAACCCTGCAGTTTTGTATAACTGGACATCCACACCAGAGAGCCGGGAAGCCTGTTCACTGCCCCCGATTGCCAGCAAATACCTGCCGAGTTTTAGTTTTGTGAGAATAAGGGAACCGACAGCAACTACAACCAGAGTAATGATCACGAGAGGCTCACCCTGCCCCAGTGCCATAAAACGCTGAAACGAGGCAGGCACACTGCTCCCATCCGTCGCATACAGCGTCAGACCACGGGCGGCGCTCATCATGCCCAAGGTAGTCATGAAGGAAGGCACCCTGCCTATTGAGACAGTCAACCCGTTCAACATACCGCCGGCAGTCCCAACCAACAGTCCGATCAGGATTCCAGCTTCCATCTTTACTCCGCCAGCAATAACTCGTGTCATCAGGAGACCAATTATGATCTCAACAACAGCAAATACACATAGTGTTATGACATTCCGTTTACCGGCTTCCTGGCCCTGAAATGTTCTGGATATCAGCAGCGATGATCCAGCGGCAATTGGAATGACCGCGGTGAAGATAAGCCAGACAGGCAGGGTTCCTTGCATTGCCATTGCCATCGATACGCCGGAAAGAGCCAGCACCGCTCCCACGGATAGATCGATCCCGCCTAGCAGAATCACAAACGACATACCTACTGCAAGCACGATATTACGCCCGGACTGCTGCATAACGTCGGGCATATGCGCGGTAGTCCAGAATATACGCCTGAAATCTGGATGCAGACTGAACAGTCCGCACACCACCGCCAGTATAAACCATGGCCTTAGCGAACTAGTTAAGCCGGCATATGCGGGTCTGGAATTAGAGGATGAGGTGCTCAGGGCTAGTAGTCCACAGGCCGTAGATAGTAGTCGTTGATAGAGGTGGAAGATAGCATTGCAGTCGTAGGTAGATGGCGCTTCCAGTGGGTAGAGTCTAGTCTTTTCTTGACGAGTGTCACTTCAGAGTCTGGGAATCCCATCTCGCACAGCCTGGCAGCTGAGTAGCCTCTGAGGAGATAGAACAGGATTCGATCCGCTTTCGGGTACGAAATACCGAAATCACTCTCGTCGGTCTGCCCCACGACTAGGTCAGCAGACGCTGGCTTATTCACGATAACTTCCGAAACTCCCACATACGACGCCAGATCCCAAACCTGAGATTTATAGAGATCGCCCAGTGGGTTGACCGGCGGTGAATCGTCGGCATGCCAGGTGAAATATCCGAACAGCCGCTCTGTCTTGTTGCCGGTTCCCACAGGGATTGTCCCGAGCTTCTGGCTCTGATCGAAGAGAATGATCATCCTTGTTCGCGCCATGACATTTCCACGGCGGCGGCCATCTGCATCTTGACACAACTTCAGATATCCATCTACTGCATCTGTGATCTCGATGGTCTCCATATTGATGCCGGTAGCATCCGCAACAAGCTTCGCGTGATCCAGACTATCAGACGAGGAGCTTTTATACGGCATACGGATTCCGATCACATTTTCTGGCCCGAGCGCGGCGGCCAGCAGATAGGCAACCAGAGACGAATCCACACCACCAGACAGACCCACAACCGCCTGTTTGAAACCTCTTCGCCGCGTAATCTCATCTCTCAAAAAGGCGATCAGCCACTCATTTAGCAGCGCCTCATTCACTTCTAGGTTGATATCCGAGTCCGCCTCAATAGATGTCGCTCGCAATACGGGTAGCCTGTTCAATCTCAACTCCTCACATCTTCGTACATAACTCAAGCATTTCAAGTTCAGATTTTAATTTTAACCACGAAATACACGAAATACACGAAATACACGAAAAAGGATTGTAGAATTACTCACTCGCTTCGAATATGTGATATAGATAATAAATACCTACAATCCTTTTTCGTGTATTTCGTGTATTTCGTGGTTAAAATTAAAGTTTTCCTAATTGGAGAATTACATCTCCAAGGGCAGATTCAAGATCTGCAAGAAGAGGAGAGGCGGCGCGGGCAATTGCTACATCCTCCTGCTCGATGGTAGCGCATACCAGGCACTCCTCGGTGACGGAGCCGGTTGTGAGGCAATTTCCCCAGGGATCGATCACCTGCGATGATCCGGTAAACCCCTTGCCGCCTTCGAAACCGACCAGTCCTGCGTACACCACCCACACATTGTGCTCTTCCGCGATGGACGGGAGCAGCACTTTCCAGCGTCGCACCGAACCCACATGCTGACCGCCAAAGTCTCGCCCCGGAGAGGCGCTAATCACAAAAATAGTCTGCGCGCCCTGAAGAGCAGCTATGGTTGCGGATATGGAGTGCCAGACGTCTTCACAGATTAATACAGCAGCCATTCCAAATCTAGTAGGAAACGCTTCAATGGTTCGCCCTCGCGATACAAACCTCTTCTCATCGAAGACACCGTAAGTCGGCAGGAAAAACTTGCGGTGAACATGGACTATTTGGGCTTTGACGAAGTCAGTATCTGTAGTGGTCAGTGTGGCGTAGAGGGCGCTGTTGTAGTATTTTCCATCGGCAAGCTCATAAAACCCCAGGCAAATATCCAGCACCGCATCGATTCTTGAAACTCTTTCCCGGTATAGTTTCAGAAGATCACTGAACAGCTCTTCTCGGGAAATTGCAATATCTCGAACTCCTCCTTCAAGAAAATATCCTGAAAGTGCTGTTTCCGGTAAAGTGAGGATATCGGGATACGGGGTCTCCTCCTCAAGCTGCTCGAATAGATCACCCAGACTGCTGAGATTGCGTTTATAATCGCCTTTATACGGCTTCATCTGCCCGATAGCAGCGTTCACTTTCAACTCTATTCAGTCCCCTCTCGCATAACACTTACCTAATAATATCAGAAGTTTACCCGAATTCTTATTTCTGCTTGCTGGGCATACACCCAAACAGCTGCACCAATCCAAAAAGCTTTACTTCCTGCCCTTCTTAGTCTTTTTGTTCTCATCTTCTCGATATAACTCTGCCAACGCTGCATATGGATATGGGGAACCATTTCGTTTATCAAAAGTATCTTGTTCTTCTCGGAACTCATCTATTCTGTGTCCTAGACGCCGGGCATTTCGGAACGCGCCTGCCGCAAAATAGATCACAACCAGACTGCCAATAGCAATTGCAAACAGCTTGATCGCTATGCCCATAGTATATAAAATCCTTCCCAGAGAAACACATCTAATATTGTACTCGGAAAATTGATAAGAAATCAGATTCTACAATTTATGAATCCCATTTTCTCTCTTGCATCCTGGCCTCATATCTGTTATCATACAAACATGTATCAAAACACCCAGGTGACAATACCTTCTCCAGTCGACTCGAATTCTATAACCGATAAAAAACCAGGTACAGGCGGCTATGCCTCAAAAGGAATTACACCTCGTTCTCTCTTGCTAGGCTTGATTCTGACTATCCCAAATTCTTACTGGATCACTGTAGTTGAAGTCCGCTGGTACACATTGGATGGCACCAGTCTGCCTCTGTTTATTACTCCCATATTTTTCTTGTTCTGGCTCGTTCTGCTCAACCTCGCTATCAAAAAATATATACCCAGAATAGCCTCCAAATGGACATTGAATCAAGCTGAACTACTCACAGTCTACATTTTTCTTGTGATAGGAACTGTCTTGGCTGGCCACGATATGTTCCAAAACCTTTTTGGAGCTATTGCTCATGCAGATAGATTTGCTACTCCTGAAAATCATTGGAAGGATCTCTTTTTCGCATTCCTGCCAAAATTCTGGCTTGTTCACGATCCCACTGCCCTCACGGGATACTATCAGGGAAGCGTCTCAGCATACGACCCTCAGTTCTGGAAGCCCTTCATTCTGCCGCTTCTTTGGTGGACTCTCTTTATAGGAACACTCATCGGAATATGCCAGTGCCTCAATATACTCATACGTTCACACTGGACTGATAATGAACGCCTGGCATTCCCTATCGTTCAGCTTCCGATGGCGATGACAGAGACTGAGAGTGATTCCCCAGGTTCGCAGGGAATGAAACTCTTTTCCAGTAAAGTGATGTGGATTGGTTTCGGAATAGCAGCGGCCGTCGATATAATCAACGGCCTGCATACTCTCTATCCTGCCACTCCCTATCTCGAAATGGTGAAGCTCTACAACATTGGCCAGTTCATGACGACACGTCCATGGGATGCAGTCGGGCTTATGAATATCTCCATGTACCCGTTTGCTATTGGGCTGGCTTTTTTCGTACCACTTGATCTTTCTTTCTCCTGTTGGTTCTTCTTCGTGGCTCGTAAGTTATTTCAAGTCTTTGGAGCCGCTGCAGGTCTGGATGGGCCAGGCAGTGCAGGGTTTCCTTATTTCGAACAGCAGGCAAGCGGCGCCTGGATCGCCTGGGGAATAACGATTGTTTGGGCTTTGCGCGGCCAGTTCCGAAAAACATGGGATATCGCATTCAATAAAAATTCTGCAATGGCATCAGCAGATCCCAGTTTGACCAATCAGTACAGGGGAGCATTTATCGGGTTAGCCATGGGAGTCTGTTCTCTCGCGTGGTTTTCTGGTAAGATCGGGCTGACGCCCTGGATAGCGCTCACCTTCTTCGGATTATATTTCCTGATTGCACTCACATTAACTCGCGTAAGAGCGGAACTAGGAACGCCTCATGAGATCTACTATGTGAATCCCAGGTTGATTATGGTGACTCTTTTCGGCAGCCAGGCTATTGGCGCGCAGGCTCTCACAGCCATGTCGGTGATGTACTGGTTCAACCGAGGATATAGGTGCCACCCCATGCCGAATCAACTCGAAGCGATGAAGATGGGAGAATCTGCTAAAATAAAGTCGAGTTCTATTTTATGGCTTCTCGTTATCGCAATTGTCTGGGGTACACTTGCAGCATACTGGGCAAATCTGCATGTCACGTTTGCAGAAGGAGCGACGGCGAAAGCAGCTGGTTTTAAACGCTGGGTAGGAGCAGAGAGCTTCGAAAAACTGCAAGGCTGGTTACAGACGCCTGCCAAAGTGAATCTCATCCAATCGCTCTATGTAGCTGCCGGTTTTCTGATAGTACTGTTCCTGCGTGGCATGCGAACAAACTTCCTGTGGTGGCCATTCCATCCGGCTGGGTATGCACTTGCAGTATCCTACGCGATGGACTACTTTTGGTTCTGTTTCTTCATCGCATGGATTTTAAAAGTTATCATCATCCGTTTTGGCGGTATGAAAATGCACAATGCCGCCATTCCATTCTTTTTGGGATTGATCTTAGGTGATTATGTGGTAGGGTCACTGTGGGCTCTCTACGGGCCGCTGCAGCATCTACAAACATACAAAATTTACATCTAGACACGAGTAAATGAACTTACAGGAGGAGCCTTTTCAAATGTACATCTCAGTGAGAGACGACATAGTTTTTGCGTGCAAATATCCCACGCTTGCCGAGGGATTGAAAGACCTGAATATAAACGGAATCGAACTATTTATCAACCAAGATTATACCGTTCCAGCCATTGCTCCCAAAGACGGCAAAGCTCGGCTTAATATTAAAGTTCCAGCAGAACTTGCAGAACTAAAAAATCAGGCCTCTGCTAACGGAGTTACTATCTCCGCACTCTGCATGGGTAACGATTTCAATGCAGATGACAAACAGTTCCAAATCAACTGGGCTGTCGCCACGGTACGAGCGTGTGAATTTCTGGGCGCTCCTGCTGTACGTATCGATGCCATTATGCACGGAGAAAAAGAGCTGCCATTGGAAGAACGCCAGCGTCTGGTTGCCGAAAGTATCAAGAAAATCCTGGCGGCAACGGCTGATTCTAAAATAGAACTGGGGATCGAAAATCACGGTTTCCAGGGCAATGATCCAGAATTTATTAATGGACTTCTTAATATGGTTGATTCACCGCGCCTAGGACTCACGCTTGATTCGGGAAACTTCTACTGGAGGGGCTGGCCACTCTCGAAGGTATATGAGATATTTGCAGAGTTTGCAACAAGAGTGAAGCATACCCATATCAAGAATATCAAGTATCCTGCCGAGATCGTAGAGACAATGCGTGAGATGGGTTACGAGTATGAAAAGTATGTCTCGCCAATCCATGAAGGCGACATCGACCATAAAATCTATATCGATATTCTGAAAGCTGCAGGTTATGATAGGGACATCTGCTTGGAAGATGAGTCGCTTGGGAAATACGAGATACCTCAACGGAGAGATAATATCCGTATCGCTGCCGAGACTTTCCGGAAGATGTTCTAGATTTGCAAATCCTATCATGTCGAGGGTGGTGGGAAGTCTGTAGAACAACCATATCTCAGAAGTGAAAAGATGGTTAGTAGTGTGATGAAACATGCCTTGCCTGATGAATTGGATAATATCTCATCAGGCAAGGCATGTTTTTTTTAACGATCAATTTTCGGAGCAGCCATAGGAGGAGCCGCGCCCTGTACTTTTGAATAGTCGGGTGTCTTATTGCCGCCTGGACTGCTTTTGTCGGCCCAGGGGGGCACTCCAGGAGTATATTTGACATCACCAGGCGCATGCGGATTGCTGTAAAAGGCGATCCCGCCCACTACCAATACCACGATCACTACGACAGCGACCATAGCCATCACAGGATTTACATCTTTCTTCATAAGCGTTTGGACCCGACCTCCTTTTCTTGTTTTTCAATCGATATTCAACAGCTCTATTGGCGTTTATCCCACATCCCATTTGGCCAAGGCCCAACTGCTGGGTCCCGTTTTGTTGGGTCGGTTGTCTGGCTTCCTGTTGGAGTCGTCGTTTGATCTTTTCTCATGAATTTAACATGGCCATCGCACAAGGCGTAGTTCCCACCATTTGAGTGCTGAGTAGCGCCTCCCTGCTTCATATTGAACTCACTATAATCCCAAAACACATCTGTCGCCCAGCCTTCTGACCATTGGTGATACCAGTTAGGACGCTCAGCTACGAAAATCGTAGATGACGGAGCGGGAATCGATGCTTGCGATGAAGCTGCAGGGCTCATTGTCCATGTCGGCGAATTCGTATCCCAGCCCCAAGAGTCTTCAGGCCAGCGGAAATTCATACTATATGATACAGGAATTGCGGGCTTGGTCGAATCGGTGCCGTCTGCCCCGTGGCCCCAGGCGTCATCCGGACAATGCCATAACTGTTTATTCTTGACATATGGGTCGATCTGTTGATGCCATGGCTTCCAGTCAAGAGCCCACCCCCACGCAAAACTATGCATTTCATCGTAGTCCTGTGTGTACATCAACTCTGCCAGCATGATCTGCTTCATATTGGAGAGGCAGCTGACAGCTCTGGCTTTCTCACGAGCCTGTGCAAAGACAGGGAAAAGAATTGCGGCTAGTATTGCGATAATAGCTATGACAACAAGTAGTTCGATAAGAGTGAAACCGTTAGTACTGCGTTTGCTAATTGAATAAAACATTTTACTCTTTCCTCTCATGTGTTTGAGTTGGTTGTTGATTATATGCCGGCTTTAGCCAGCGTAGTTCCTTCCAGCATCGTCACTGGAATAGAATCCTGTAAGATGGGTTTTCCCGGTTCATTGATGTACTGGATCAGAAGTTTAATAGCAGTATCCGCCAGCTGATCCATATCCACTTTGACTGAAGCAGGTGTATGATGTGTAGCTGCAGGCCAGTCCAGACCGTCATATCCCACTATTGAAAGCGAAGCAGGAACAATGATCCCTAGCTTTTCACAAATCTCTAACGTCCAGTAAGCGACCCGATCACGCCAACAGAAAATAGCAGTTGGCGGATTATTCTGGCTCATCAGGGTCTCGATTGCAGGGAGCATCTCGCCTGTAAACGATATTACCCATTCGTCGGGAATTTTCACTCCTTTCTTGGCTAAATTAGCTCGCATTCTTAAGGTACGGGCTTCTGAATCATTTTGCTGATTAGCATCGGTAAAAATCGCAATCCGCCTATGCCCCAATTCGTAAAGACGCTGAGTAACTAAATCGATTCCAGTAGACATATCGTCTTTAACTCCGGGCAGTACTCCTTGCTCATCATGAGCGTTAATTAAGAGAGCCGGAAGTCGTGAGTCCCTCAAGAATGGCAGTAATGGGTCGCAGGGCAAAGGAGCAAAAAATAGTACTCCGTCAACTATTCCGCCATGTAAGTGCCTATAGGTATCCCCAGGTGAGCGGCTAAAATCACAATTCACCAGCACATCGTAACCATATCGCCCAGCAGCTCTTTGAATAGCAGTTGATAGAGTATCCATGTAAATATCGTGGACGCTGCGATCTCTAAATCCATTAAAAAATGACAGAATTTGTGTACGCCCGCTCTGCATTGAGTGAACAAGCCGATTAGGAACATAATCCATCTCTTTCACTGCACACTGGACTCGATCCAGCACCTCATGAGAGATTCGATGGGCTTCCGCTTTTCCTCCCATGACAAGTGAAGCGGTAGTCAATGAGACCCCAGCGCGCCGAGCAACTTCGGTTAGTGTTGTTCGGGAAGAGGATAGTTTTTGGGATGTTTTAGCCATATTAATGCACTACATTCCGATGCTAAAGTACTTTAGCTACACTATATCATAGAGAATTTGTTCTGTCAAGTTCTTTTTTTCTAAATTTGCATCAGGAGAGCAATTTATCTGGTAATACTCGCAATTCCGGAACTATTTTATTGCTTACTCATGCTAGTAATTGCAGATCATAAACGCTAAACAAAGCTATTTTCACCACTCGTAGTAATCTTGAAGTCAAGAACTATATATCTGTAGTTATATTTTCTATTAGTTTTTGACTTTGCATATAACTCTGTATGGATCACATTTAAGATATGAGGGAGAATAATCCGTCATGCATCAGTTCACGCCAATAGGATATGTGCTGTGATGCATCAATTCCCGGTCTTGGGTTGAACTTTATTGTGTCTTGGTCTATACTGTAACGTTTTGTGGAGAGAGCGACTCGATTAATCGATATTGTATTCTCCTCCAGCTAGCCAAGATATTAGTTCAAGAAAACAATGCTATCACCCACCAATATCCAACTTCAGCCTTACAAAATTGGTTCGATTGTCATCGACCCGCCCGTGGTTTTGGCTCCTATGGCAGATGTAACTAATGGGGCTTTCCGAAGGCTTGTCAAGCGCATCGGGGGACCTGGGTTGCTGGTGACGGAACTGATCAGCACGATGGCGCTGCACCATAAAAGCGCTCGCACGATGACCATGTTCGA
The DNA here is from genome assembly GCA_025352825.1 of Chthonomonadaceae bacterium. Classification (GTDB taxonomy): domain Bacteria; phylum Armatimonadota; class Chthonomonadetes; order Chthonomonadales; family Chthonomonadaceae; genus JANXSG01. Next base: position 10,139 of record JANXSG010000120.1, read on the forward strand.
CATCACAGACGACCAGCATCCGATAGCGGTACAACTATTCGGGGCAGACCCTGAAATTATGGCGGAGGCGGCCAAAATCGCGGTGGATGAGGGCGCTGATATCATCGATATCAATATGGGCTGCTGGGTTCCGAAGGTATGTAAAACTGGCGGCGGCGCAGCTATGATGAACGATGAGGCAACTGCCTGCCGCGTGGTGGAGGCGATTGTGGCGGCGGTGGAAGTGCCTGTCACCGTCAAGACAAGAGCCGGCTGGGACTATGGCCACCTTGCGACCGCTGGCCTGGCTCGCAAGCTTGAAGAGTCAGGCGCATCAGCGTTTGCACTTCATGCGAGATATGCGGTGCAAGGCCATACAGGTAATGCGGATTGGAATCTGATAGCCCAAATCAAGCAGGCGGTCAGCCGTCCTGTTGTAGGTAATGGAGATATCAAGCAGCCTCAGGATGCCGAACGGATGATGCTGGAGACCGGCTGCGACGGCGTGATGATTGGCCGCTCTGCAATCGGAAACCCGTGGATTATTCGGGATACAGTCCACTATCTTAGAACCGGAGAGATCCTTCCGGCTCCCGGGTTCGATGAGAGAGTGGAAACGGCTTTAAGCCATGTATGTGACCTGGCGAACACGCTGGGGGAAGATTGCGCAGTGCGTCACCTTCGAGGCCAACTCCCCCACTATATCAGAGGATATCCGGGTGCATCCAGAATTCGTGATGGTATCCATAGCGCTTGCACCATATTGGAAGTAGAGGCTGTTTTCAGGCACGCTCGAACTCGAATTCTCTCCGGCGAAGATCAAACTGATGATGTTTACTCCCCCAGAAATCCAATCGAGTATGCAGCGTTCTGATTCTTGTTTTTGTCCACGAATTGAGTAGTTTTGGAGAGAAAGATTTTATGGCTGAGCGTATATCCAGAAAAATCTGGTTCCTTGTTCGTGCAGTCATCTCATTTTTACCAATTACTTGGGTGGGGCTCTTTTACTAGTTTGCATACGGTATGGTGCGTCATCTCGGCAGATGGCCGCAAGTAATGCGAGATGATCCACAATTCACGGTCCCTGATTCAGGACTTTTGAGCAATCTGGATGGTATTGTGTGCTTATTGTGGTTTGCGTTTTTTATTTTAGTTCCCGTTTGTTTAATTCTTTACCTCATCAAATTTATAAATGATCTTTCCGAAGGCGCCGAAAAATCAAAATTTGTCTTTTCGACAGGCAGAAGAGTTGAGTACCAATCGAGTGTAATCTATATATTGCTTAACAATAAACTTGTTATCAGCCTTAATATCTTTACGATCGTTTTTCTGTTTGGGCTTGCCGGATTATACTACACGATGGTCCTCGACCCTCATAAACTGTTCTTATGGTACCTCGATTAATAATGCTATTATTCGATTCCATATTCTATCTCACTCGCCAGAGCACCTGTTTGTATGCTGAGTTTCAATGCAATTATTGTCCACGAAACACACGAAATAACACGAAATAAAATTCAGATGAATATAACCTCATCACTCAATCTTGAGATAATGCATGAGATATGGAAATCCTTATTCGTGTTATTTCGTGTATTTCGTGGACAAAAAATTGGAACCCCACAATTCATAATAGCTTTCATTAGAGCCGTTCAAGTCTAATACACTTCAGATATCGCATTCTCAGGGATAAATTTGAGTTGATTTTACTCAATTATTTAGCGGTGTTGGACTTCGGAGGAACTGCTGAATAATCACGAATTGAAAGATGATAGTGGTTGAGCCGATCTTCGTAGCCGATGAGATGTCTAGCGGGATTGGCGTCAAATTTCTCTTTGCATCCTGCACAGCAGAAAAAATATCGAATTCCGTCGAAATCCGAATAGTCAGAGGCTCCTCCATAACTGCCTACTGGCAGCATTTGTGCCGGACATAGCAGGGATTCTTTATTGGGAGGGACTGCATATGTAACAGGAGAATTATCGAATTTCTCTTTGTCTTGTGTACTCGAAAAGAAGAAGCGAACTCGTTTATAATCCGAATGGGCCACTGCTTTTTCAGGAGGAAGTCTGCGTGTGCTTACTGGATCAAAAAGGAAGGCCGCCTTCACTCCCGGAGATTTCGCTGCATCTGCTGCATACTTAGCAGGATTTTCAAGAAATATTTTTCTGTTTTGATTGCTGGAGAAATAGTATCTTGCCCCCCGATAAGGAGCATAAAGCGTGGATGCGGTAATCGCAGCTATTGGCGACCCTTTGATCGAGCAAACGAAACTCCCCATTTCCTCAGCAGATACAGGAATTGAAATCGCTGTCAACACTGCTGCCAACCCTATTCGACCCAATTTTGTGTTTTTGATTTTCATTCAATACCCCATTATGAATGCGATGAAAATAAGAATTATGCCTACTTTTGAATAGCTTTAACACGATTACTGCGTAACACTAGAAAACTATCGGCTGACCAGTTTTAATGGAATCGTTGGCTGCGAGCGCAATACGTACTGCTTCTATTCCATCCTTGGGAGTAATACTTGCTGGAACACCTTGCTCCAAAGAACTCAGAAAATGCTCCAGCTCCAGTTGGTATGGATTTGTATGCATCGGGCTTTCTGGTACAGCAACACCCCGGCGCTGCCCCTCCGCGCCTGCCATTGCAATCGTTAGAGGAGACGCCGTGGGCATATTAAAATTATATTCGATCAATCCTGCGTCACCTGCAATTTCAAAGGTTACTTTAAAACCGCTCGGATCCGACCAAGTGCCTTCCACGTGTGCGATAGCGCCACTATTAAATCGAATCGTCACGAGGGAGTAGTCTTGATCAGGAAGCCTACTGTCCCCCAATCCTTTCGCGTAGACACGTTCCACCTCACCGAATGTCCAGCGCAGCCAGTCAAAATCGTGGATGATCATATCCAGAGTTAGTCCACCACTCATCTCATAATTACCATACCAGTCGTTCCATGCTCTGGGCATGGGGCCGCCTCTCCTGGTTCTGATCGCAGCCGGTTTGCCCACTGCACCAGAATCGACCTGCTGTTTTGCGAGTGCAAATTCAGGAAAAAAGCGAAGCACATGCGCTACAAATAGTGGTACTCCTGCAGCCTCGCAAGCCACAGTCATGTCTTCACACTGTTTCAAAGTACGAGCCATCGGTTTTTCAGTCGATATCCCTTTTATACCGATCTCGCTTGCCATTTCTGCGGCAATACATACATAATCGGCATGCCATGGAGTAGGGCAGCACACATCTACGACATCTGGCTTAAGTTCCGTGAGCATTGTTTGGAAATCATCAAATGCCTTTGAGTCATGTTTACTGGCTAATTTCTCCGCATACTCCATGCGGATATCCATTACACCTACTAATTTGGCATTCTCAATCGATTTGTAACAGTTCGCATGAACACCTGCCATGCCTCCCGCGCCCACTAATACCACTCGAAACATAGCGATTCTCCTCTATATACCATTCGCAGTCTGACGAATATTATTATAATTTAATAGATTGCTTAGACCAGTAAAAGTTACCTCATGACACTACAAAATCCTTCTGCAAGATTAGTCAATGCGAAATCATAGAATGTATTCATATATGAGGAAATTGCAACAGATCGAAAATATTCCTGCATAGATTCGCCAAATAAATATCACTCAGGAAGTTCTCTGGTGCTGGCATAGTGAGATTGGAGTTGGTTAATTTCCGGCCGGTATTGTCCACATCGTATCTCCGCCGGCATTGAAATACAGTCGCTTGCTATCAAATGACCAGGAAAGAGAGTATGGGGGAGCTCCTTGAAATGATTCGGCCATGTATCCCACCATTTTCATATCGCTGCCGTCTATTCTACTTATCCAAACTTCGGTGCTTGGTATGCTCGGTGCATTTCTAATACTTGGAAAGTATTTTTGAAGCCACGATATCCACGGATTGTTATTTTTGATATGGTATGCAAACCATTTCCACGCGATCCACTTTCCATCAGGGGAGATCTCAACAAGTTCGGTATGCACATCGGCGGGTATTTTTAAAACTGTGGTGGTTACTTTGATCGGATTGCTGTGGAGATCAGCATCGTATAAATTGAACTCAGTGAGACTATTATCATACGCATTTTCGAGGTTCGAAATGAGATGGTCGTTCTGAGTTACAACGTGATCGTCTTCACGATTGAATGGATCATCCTGAGAGTTACTGTCTATTTGATGGTCGATTGGCACATGAATAATCTCTGATGGTTTAACGAGGGAGTGAATTGAGACTCTGTCTTTGGTGACTTCTGCCCAATGCATGCTGTCGGACAGCCACACAATTGTGGAGGTGCTTTCCTCTGTGGAGAATGAAATGGTTCGGGAGCCATCCAATGCAAATATCTCAGCTCTGCGATGGATGTGATCACTATCTTTCGGAGATGATATCCCATCTTCGCCCTTGATTAATTTGCCTATCAATAACCATTTGGCATCCAGTGTGATTGCTTCACTCATATGGAATAGGTCCCTAAGGAAGTGCGCCTAACACATCACCGTAAACCGTTGACCGGTACGGACCGTTGGTGTAGTCCCATGGTTCAATACCACCTTGTGCTGTAGTATGGCTAGTCGCATAAACAAGAGCATCAATAATGTTGTAAGATATTCCTAATGCATAAAGCAATTTTTCCCGCCAGTTTAACCAATCTGACTTTGTATGTGAGGTAGTGGCTACTTGTACAACATCTCCATTCCACCCCCAAAATACTTGACTAAGTTGATTGTATGGTTGAATTCCGAAGATTCGACCCCAATATGGATCGGAATTAGGCGAAGGATCATGGAGAACATAACTATTCTGCCCACCAGCGCTTCGACAAGTATCAAGCATAACCCACTTGTAAGGATGTGTGAGCACACCTCCTATATAGGTGATCTGATCATATACTACTATTGCTGAATTAGGATTCTGATATTTCTGTCTGGTCTTTAGATCAGTCGAGTAATTCGAATACATACTAATCCCGCCAAATCGGCTAAAAATCATTCTCCCGCCTTGAGTTGTACTCGTGTTTCCGTGCGAGTATAAATAAAAGGTATCTGTCTTCTGCATGATATTGCGTAGTTCGCCTATTTGTAGTTTTTTATCGGGAGCATAATAAGTTGTGCCCCTAAAAGACCCGTTTGATACAGCCTTGAGCGCATTAAACATTGACTGAACATTGCTTTTAAGTTCTATCTCCCATTGTTTATCTTGAGAATATTGCGAGACTCCGTCGATCAATCCCAATCCCCTTTGAATATGAGCATAATGGATAGGAATATGCTTTTGTTTTTGGTTGTTCTGCGGATCATAGCCCGTGATAACAATCGAGTAATCGCCTTCAACAACATTAGAACCAGATATAGTTTTTCCATCCCATGCTAGAGTTATATTTTTTGTTATATTCGTCCAAGTGCGAATGATATTATTGCTGCTATCAAGCACTTGCACAGTCCACTGTCCGCCGCTCGAGGGATTAGTCGCATCAATACTGCATATTTCACCTGCCGCAAAATCAGGAGAACCATTCACGTAGATCTTGGAGAAATCATTATTTACTTGTATCTGAATTGCCGGGGTTATAGCGTCAAAAGCGCCAAGAGTATTGAATACTTGGCAAATATGTATTCCATTTGGCAAGTCTGTTGTATCCAAACTAATCCATCCTTGACCGACACTACCATTTAATCCATCCCCCTGCTGTGAGCTGGCATATCTAACACCATCGACAAGAAGTTCACCGCCAAAATCTGATCCATTATCTGAATATGTAAGTGTAATACTATCTGTGCCTGATGCAGGTGGGTTTATCCAGCTAAGTGTAGTTCCAGTAGCAGAAGGAATTACATTTATTGTGTTGGAAGTATTTATCTCTTGCCCTTGCGTATTGACTAATTTTACAACATAATGGTATGTACTACCATTTATCAAGTTCGAGTCGATGAATATTTCGTCAATAAATGGTGCAGAATTAAGTGGAGTTGTAGATCCATTTCGATAGATATTATATCCATTCACTGTCCCGCGCGGTAGATCATCCCAACTCAGAACCGCACAAGCATTACCTGCAGACGCATTCAAATTCTGAATAGATAATAACGTGCTGGATGAAGCAAGTACAAGCGTGTTTCCTTGAACCCAGGTACTGAGCTTGCCTGAGATAGTAACTGTGTTTGTAGAACTGACGGCTGTGCTATTAATTGTGAATGTTCCCGTTGTACTTCCTGCCGGAATTGTAATTGTGGCAGGAATTGTTATCTTTGAAGTCTGACTGCCATAGACTTGCTTGCTGTTCTCGGTAAGATTTACTATTATGCCGCCTACTGGAGCGGGAATATCAAGCGTTACTTTGCCTATTGCGCTTCCATCTGTCTGGCTTGCCGAAATGATGCCGCTCCTAGAAAGACTCATTCCAATAAGTGTAGGAACTGCGGAAGCCGGATACGAAAATATCAGGGATGGTGAAACGGAGGTACCTGACTCTTTACTGTAAAATACTACTCCATTTTGATCTTGAGAGATAGCAGTCGCAACCAATTGAAGTGTACCAGCCTGGCCAAGATGGCTCTGAACGAAAGAAGTCACATCTATCGCGGACACACCTGCCTGCAGCAGGACACTGGTTGTGCTCAGGAATGTACCCCCTGTATCAAGAATGTTCGTTTTATCGAGGTTAGGAGCACTATCCCAGGTGATTCCCGTTTCATCCCAGGTCGAAGCAGTGGGAAGTGAGTAGGTATTGATACTGAGTGATCTATCTGCAAGCGCGGGTGCACTCTGGAAATAGAGTTTAAGAAGGGCGCGCGATGGGGCAACCGTCACATCGGTAAGGTCAAATTTGATATAGGAAACTCTGGTGATGGCCACAGGCGGATTGGGCGTTTTTACGACAATAACTGAGCTGTTTCCAAAATTCTGGTCGTGATAACCTGTTCCATTTTGTACAAAAGCGTCTGCTGTAGGAGTACGAACTGTGGTGGAATAGTCCGGGGTTACCGTGAGTACTGCACTGGATGGAATGCCTCCATAAGTGGCAGTTATCGTGACAGCCTGATTGCTCGTTCCTTGCAAGGGTGCAACGTCTATGATGAACTTCTCCGTGGTATCTCCATTTACGCCATTAAATGATGCAGGCACCGAGGCGATGGCAGCATTGCTGGAGGTGAGATAGATGGATGCAGCGGCATTATCGAGCGGCGCGCTGAAGGTAATGGTCGCAGTACTATAATTTCCGCCAGAAACCGTGGCAGGGTTGAGCGTGACGGAAGTAATCGTAACTACCGCATGAGCCGGGCGGCTCGCCATGGCAAACAGGATTAGTAGTAAGATCAGGCTCTTCATTGGAGAATAAGCCAGTTTGAGATATCTCAATTTTAACTGTGCGGTGAACGATGGGAGATGTGAAACTTCAAGGTTCATTGTTGGATGCCTTTCAGAAAATCTGGTTGAAAGATTCGTTTTGAGAGGACAGTGAAGAGCAAAATGACTACGTGATATCGGTTTTTCACTTCATAGTCACTTTGGGTGTGTAGTATTCGTAATCGCAGTGTATCTGAATAAATCCGAACTGTCAAGCATGAAATATTAAGGTTGTGTTAAATTTGTGTTACATTTCGGCACCGTAACTATTCGTCATGTGAAAGATAATTTAATTTTTTTGGCACTACTGAAAAGTTGGTATTAAAAAGAGGCTGTCTTCACATTCAAAGAAAGTACCATCCCACAGACCTTATATCATAAATGCTATTTTAACATGGATAAGCAGGCTAAACAGTATATTTACCTCGATCCTGTTCATCCTGCTTATCCATGTTAAATTAAATTCGAATCAAAGTGACTGCAGCATTATGATAACCGAAAATCTATTTCGGGGTTGTGGGGAGCGATACTCCGTCGCGGCCATCGTGGGTAAGCCAGATATTATTCTGGACATCCTGAGTGATATCATATCCTTGTTTCTGAGGCTTCATGGCTTTCACGTGACCATCGCAGAATGCGTAATTGGTGTTGCCAGTATGGTAAGCCTGGTCAGGTGAATGAGCAGCGTACCAGTATTTTTTCTCCGCCGACAAACTGTTCCAAAACCCTTTTACAAATAACCACGCCCCGCGTTTTGTCGTCGAATTATCATACTTTGCACTGGTGCCAGATGCATTTTCGGGCATCGCTTCAAATACCAAACAGGTAGATGCTGGACTAGAAATCCCTGCTAACGAGATGGGATTATCACAATTCTGGACAGGTGTATCAGTTCCATTCAGATACCATTTTTTCTCATCTTTACTACGTGGAAAGAAAGAATCTGCGTCGTTTATATAGGTTTTGTAGTCGTATGTAAATCCTCCAGAAACGAGGAACTCATTCATTGCGTAGGTTCTAGCATACCGATAGTAGATATCTGAAGTTGTAGGGGCAGATACATCCGGACAGATCCATACGGTGTCGTTCGAGTTTGCGCCGTGGTTCTTGATATACGGCTCAAGGGGAGTACCACCCAGCGCATCATTGTAACCAAAATAGTATGGCGACATGAAATTTTCATCGTTGTCCTCAGAGTACATTGTGAAAGCAAGCCCAAGCTGCTTTAGGTTCGACTGGCAGCTAGCCTGCCTCGCTTTTTCGCGAGCTTGTGCAAAAACAGGAAAAAGAATTGCAGCTAATATAGCAATAATGGCGATGACTACGAGCAGCTCGAGGAGTGTAAATGCGCGCTTCATACAGTTTTCTCCCTTGCTATATTTCGCACAAGAAATATTAACAATTAAAGATTTATCGTAAATGTTCAGCATGATTATTAATTGAGCTATCTGTTGCTAAATTAACCTTTAAAATAGTTTAAGATTGAGGAATCTTTGGGATATTGATCTCGTATGCTACTATATGCTTACTCGATTACAGTTGCAAAATCTATCTAAATCAAACCCGGATAAGTTATTCGAACTGTATTCGGCACTGGAATTTTTAGTACTCTATGCACAAGATCAGATCGATGAACTGAAAGCAGAAATTAAAGAACTCAAAGATCAGAAGAATAAAGACAGCCACAATAGCAACAAGCCGCCGTCGAGTGATGGCTACAGTAAAAAGCCTGCACCAAAATCTTTGCGATCAAAAACCGGTCGTAAACCTGGTGGACAGCCTGGACATAAAGGATGTACTCTCACACGTATCGAAAATCCTGACGAGATCGTTATCGATATTCCGCAAATATGCGTAGCCTGTAATGGCAACCTCTCTGAAGCAGAAAACGACGGATATGAAACCCGGCAGGTACTCGATATTCCACCTCTTCAGATTAATTGTACAGAATATCGAGTTCAGAAACTCAAGTGCAGCTGTGGAGCTACGACCTCTGGAGTGTTTCCTGAAAATGTCACAGAATCGGTGCAGTACGGACCCAATATCCAGAGCATGGCAGCTTACCTAAAGGTATATCAGCTGCTGCCGTATCAACGAACCTCCGAGATATTCAAGAACCTATTCAACGTGAAAATCTCACCAGGCACGCTTCACAATATGCTGCAGAACTGCGCTGCTAAGCTGGAACCTGTATATAATGAGATTGGCTTAATGATCGCTGGGTCGAAAGTGGTCGGTTTCGACGAGACTGGAATCCGAACCAATGGCGAACTGCAGTGGCTTCACACCGCAGTTACAAACAACCTTACGCACTATACACCTCATGCCAAAAGAGGGCAGGCCGGCATACAAGCATCCGAAATATTGACCGGATTCACCGGTGTGGCCATGCACGATGGATGGGCTTCCTATCACCGTTTTGACTGTGAACATGCTTTGTGCAATGTGCACCACCTTCGTGAACTGACTGTCTTCAAAGAAGCAGGCCAGGAGTGGGCGGATGATATGATAGCGCTGCTCATTAAGATCAAGATAGACGTAGAGCAAGCGAAACAGCAAAACTTAGATCAGCTGGATACGGCACGAATTACTGATCTGGAAAGACAGTATCTCAATATTATTCAAGCCGGATATTCCCTGCATCCGCCGCCCGAGAAATCAGACAAGAGTAAGCGCGGAAGGGTTAAGAATTCGCCCGAGCGTAACTTGCTTAAGAGATTGGATGAGCACCGAAAATCTGTCTTAAGGTTTATGCACGATTTCGATGTGCCTTTCGATAACAACCTGGCAGAGCGAGCTATCCGAATGATGAAAGTCCGCCAGAAAGTTTCAGGCTGTTTTAGAAGTTTCAATGGCGCTGATATATTTTGTATAATCCGAACCTACATCGCTTCACTAAAAAAACAAGGTTATTCGATCTATGCTGCCTTGCAGCTGCTTAATCAAGATACCTTACAGACCGTGAATCTATCTGCTTAAATAGCAGATAAGTTATATCTTACAGCTCATGCTGAATAGTTAC
>JANXSG010000124.1 GCA_025352825.1 Chthonomonadaceae bacterium
ACCAGCCATCGGAAACCGTTCGAGTAGGCGCCAAACCACCACGGCTGACAGAGGGATACGATTCCCAACACTATGAGCGCCATCGCAAGCAGCTCCATGAACTGCGCAAATCTTCCCGACATCATGTTGCTGCTCCTTATCCTGTAAGCGCCAGTGTGGATTCGGAATCAAATAGGTGCGACCGGGATTGATCGATGCGCATGTACAGGATCTCACCGATGTTCGCACTGAACGTGGGAAGAGTACGTACTTTCAGCGCAGACCCGACATAGCGCAGATCGACGATGTTCTCCGCACCAAGCGGCTCGACCACATACACCTCCGACTCCTCGTACTCTGCCTGATGGTCTTTTCGAAGTGAGATATCTTCCGGGCGAACCCCTAGGATCAAATCCCTGCCGGTTGGCACATTCGCAAATCGGGTTTTCGCGGCTGGCTGAATGGTCATTCTGGAACTCTCCGAGAAAACTAGCGTGGTGCGATCATCCGATATACGGCATGGAATGAAGTTCATCGCTGGTGACCCGATGAAACCCGCCACGAATAGATTTGCTGGCCGGTCGTAGACGTCGGAAGGCGTTCCGTTCTGCTGGAGGCTTCCACCGTACATGATGGCAATACGATCCGCCATGCTCATTGCTTCCAGCTGATCGTGGGTGACATAGATCGTCGTCACATTCAGATCTTTCTGCAGGCGTTTGATCTCGGCTCGCATCTCGGTTCGAAGTTTGGCATCCAGGTTCGAGAGCGGCTCGTCCATCAGGAACACTTTAGGACGGCGCACAATCGCACGGCCAATCGCGACGCGCTGCATCTCACCGCCGGATAGTTTACCCGGCTTTCTGCCAAGCAGCTTTTCGATGTGAAGTTTTTTGGCGGCTTCATTTACGCGCTGGACAATCACCTCTTTGGGAGTGCGCACCGCTTTGAGTGGAAATGCCAGGTTCTCCCCTACCGTCATGTGCGGGTAGATGGCGTACTGCTGAAAGACCATCGCAATATCTCTCGCCGAAGGAGGAAGATTCGTTACATCCTCTCCATCGATGAGAATCTGTCCGCTGTCCGGCAGTTCCAGACCGGCGATACATCTGAGGGTGGTGGTTTTCCCACATCCGGAGGGACCAAGAAACACCATGAACATGCCATCTTCGATATCCAATGAGGTGTTGTTGATCGCGATATTCTGGTCAAATTTTTTGATTAGGTTTTTAACTTGTACTGTAGCCATAGTTTGTTTTCAAAATTCCGAAATATGATCTTATCGTTTGAGTGCGCCGAATGTAACTCCGCGCAGGAGATGCTTTCTCATGATGAAGGTAAACACCGCTGCGGGAATAAGAAAAACCACCGCACCGGCGGCAATCTGCCCCCAATCGGTTCCTCCCGCCCCTGTGTGCCCTATGATAGAGGGTGGCGCTGTCAATGGAGGCACGCCCGAAAGAATCTGCGCGAATGCAAACTCATTCCAGGCCGCTATGAAACAGAAAACCGCCGTAGCTGCAATTCCCGTGAGCGCCTGCGGCAGGGAGATTTTTCGGAACGCCTGGAAACGCGAGTACCCATCCAGCAGAGCGGCGTCATCATATTCGTGCGGTATATCGTCGAAGAATCCCTTGAGCAGATAGGTCGAGAAAGAAAGATTTACGACCGTGTAGAGAATGATGAGGCCAAGCTGCGAATTAAGCAGCCCGAGCGATCTATACATCAGGTAGATAGGAACTACGACAACTATCGCTGGCATCATGCGTGTGCTGAGAATGAAAAACAGGAGATCGCCCTTGCCTTTGATGCGGAACCGTGCAAAGGCATATGCTGCCATAGTGCCCAACGCAACTGCAAGAAGGGTGCTCAGCCCGCCGATGAAAAGACTATTACCTAGCTGTTTTGGAAACTCCGAGTATCCCTCTATTTCAGCCGTGGGACGGTTACCTTTGCGGTGATAGATCAGCCCGTCGTAGTTCTGCATTGTGAGGCCGAAGGTGGTATCTTTCGAGGGCTCTTCACCGGGTTTCGCCATGTGGGTAGGGAAGAATTTCGGCGGGTAAGAGAATATCTGAGTCGCAGGCTTCAAGCTGGTTACCAGAATCCAATAGATCGGTAAAAGATAGACCACCGTAGCAATGGCAATAGCAATATAAGCCATCCCAGTGCGTAGTTTCTGGGGCAGCTTGTGAGCAAGCCAGAGAAAAACTATCGCCACAGCAAGCCCGATTGCCAATCCGATATGCCCGGCCAGGTAACCAGCGATAGAAGGAGCGCTGCGCGCCAGCAGGATCACAATCGGGATCAACGCAAGACGCAACGGCGCTTCCAGAAGCCATCCCAGAACAGGCACCTTTTGAGTCTTGTCTGCCAGTTCGCCCAGGAGAGTAGTGGCATCTGGAATCTCCTCACCGCGCACTTTGGCGAGATATTTGATGTAGAGGTTTGCCAGCCCGATGATAATCAGCAGAATAATATAAGCGAGGGCACACGCAAAACCTGTGTTGTGCTGATCGAAAGCCTCTTTGTACAGGCTGTACGAAACCGTTTTGGTTGCGTCACCGGGTCCGCCGCCCGTAAGAACATAGACAATATCGAATATCTTGAAACAGTCCATTGTCCTGAAAAGCAATGCGATCATCACCAACGGGGAGACCATCGGAAGTGTGATATTGCGGAATTTGAACCAGGTGGATGCCCGGTCGACCTCTGCCGCCTCATATAGATGAGGAGGCACTGCGTTGAGGCCAGCCAGCGAGATCAGCATGACGAAAGGTGACCACATCCAGGTATCCACGATGACCAATGACCACATTGCATTCTGAGGGTCGCTCAGCCAGTTCACCGGATTGATCGGATCCTGAACATGAAAGACTGCCTGTAGCAGCCAGTTTACCAGGCCCCAATTCGAATCGAGCAGAAAGTTCCAGAATTTACCCACCACGACTGGAGAGAGCATCATCGGGAGGAGTATGAGTGTGGTGATAATACCTTTGGCGCGGAAAGTTCGGTTGAGCAGAACCGCCATTCCAAAGCCGATAAACAACTGCGCCCCAACGGAGAGAGCCGTAAATTGAGCGGTAGTGATGAACGTTTTCCATATCTCAGGATCGTTCAATATGCGGAGGTAGTTCGCGTTTGCAACCCACTCCGCAGGTTTCCCGGACGTATCTGTAAACTTACAAAAAGAGAGGTAGAGCGACCAAAATAGTGGAAAAACATTCATCGCTATGAGGAGCAGAACCGTGGGAAGCAGAAATAGATTCGCGATAGTTCTGTCGCTAAAAGCGCGTCGGACAGTATTCTTTTGAACGGCGGAGGTTTGTAACGGTGTATCCAAGCGATGCAGACCTTTAGTCTCATCAGCCGTGCCGGGAGGCTCCCTGCACGGCTGAATAAAACATTTCTATTTAATCATTCCAGCATCTTTAAGGATCTGGGTGTGTTTCTCCGTAATCTTATCCATCGCAGCCTGAGGAGTTTCGGTTCCGGTGACGCAGGCGTTCCAATGAATCTGGGTGGCTTCGAGAAGCTCCGCATATTTGGGAACGTTGTAGAAGTCCTTTAGCAAGGGAGCGCTCTCTGCAAATGCTGGATTAAATGGAGCAGCATTTTTGAAGTCGTCAGTTGCAAGAACTGCTGTGTCAGAAGTAAGGCCGCCAAGTTTCGCCCACTTCGCCTGATTCTCTTTTTTGCTGAACCATGCCAGGAAGGTTTTGGCGTCATCCTGATGCTTGGAGTAGCTGGATATCGAGAGGCCCTGGCCTCCCAGACTTATAAAATGCCCCTTCTCACCCGCTGGAGATACGAAGAAACCGGTTTTGGCTGCCAGTTGATTGGCGGTTGGATCTGTCAGACCCGGGAAGAAAGTATACCAATCTTCCGCCATGGCTACCTGACCGGATTTGAATGCGGTGAGTGACTGATCGTAATAGAAGTTTTCTGATCCCGGAGGCGTGAACTTCTTGAGCACTTTAGTGTAGAAATCGAGAGCTTTTACCGATGCTGGCGAGTTCATGACGCCTTGAACAACGTTGGTTTTAGGGTCCGCCAGATCACCGCCGAAGCACCACAGAACCTGATCGAAGCCCATGGTGATACCGTCATAGGCTCCGCCACCAGCATAAAAGAGAGCCGCGCCGTAGAGTTTCTTCTCAGGACGGGTGAAGAATTCAGCGATATCCCGGAACTGCTGCCAGGTTTTGGGCGGCACCAATTCATACTTGTATTTCGTCTGGAATGCGGTCTTTTCGGCTGGGTCTTCGAATAGATCTTTACGGTAGGCGAATCCAATAGCGTCCGCTTCGCAGGGAACGGCGTATGTCTTGCCGTCGTAATCACAGTAGAATTTCTTCGCCTTCTCGGATATTTCTGTCCAGGGGACATTCGTTTTGGACCAGTCGGTGATATCTACATAGTGGCCTTCTGTCGCGCCGCGTCCGAGCCATTGGCTGTCGCCTACAATTAGATCGTAGTCGGAGCTTTTACCGCCCCATACTTCGGTCTGGATCTTCTGTTGGTAGACCGGCCATTCGATCTGCTTGACGATTACCTTTATACCAGTTTCTTTTGTAAAGTCTTTGGAGAGCTCCTCCAGATAGTCGGAGGGTTTCCACTGTGCCCAGGCGATGGTGATGGATTTTTCAGGCGCAGCAGGTGTGCCGCCGCCAGAGCTGGTATCCTCTTTTTTTGGTCCGCCACATCCATAAATCGTAAGCCCGGTGAGGGCGAGAGCTGCTGCTGCTCTGAAATATCTACTTCGCACGTAAGCGCCTCCTTGATGAATTCCCACTTTGGTTCGGTCAGAGATCATGCCTTAAAAATTTCAATTGAGACTTCCAGCCGACGCATTATATCATACCCACGATCAGTTGTCCAGCAGATACACAAATTAAACGGAATTAGCGGAAATCAGTTCAAAGGGACGAATTTCCTGAAATTACATCTTCCTATTTCTGTATACTTTTCGGGGATTTGACATCAAATACTTTGTCCACTGTTTTGATTTCCATCCATATCTTGCCTACTTTCTTCCAGCTATCAGTGCCGATTTCGTGAAAGGTGGTGGTTCCAATGAGTGAAATGATTTTACCGGTACAGTCGAATGACACATCTACCACGCCTTTGCGTGTCGAAGCTCCCGTGTAACGAATTTTGATGGCTGCTTTTTTTGCGCCTTTCATCAGTTCATTCATTCCAGCCATGTACTCTTTTCGATTTTCTGTTTTTCCGGCAGGATCAACGGATATATAATCTTTGCTATAGAATGCATCATAAGCCTTCAGATCACATTTTTCGAAAGCAGCAATTAACTTTATATAGCGCGATTGAAGAGCTGGTGGAATGGGATCTGCAATGGCTGCCAAAACTATTAATGCAGCCATAAGTGCCGTTAAAACGAATGATGAGAGTGTTTTCAATGATATTCTCCTGATGTGATTAAGTTATAAGCAGCCAGTAACTTGGAAATTATATTGTGTTCAAAATGAACGAAATATAAGTAAATGTTGGATCATCAAAATTGGCAGAAATTACAATCTAGCCCTCACCCCCCTCCCCCTCTCCCGAAGCTTCGGGAGAGGGGGTGACTTTGCCACAAGGTTTTCAATTTTTCAGTGAATTTATTAACCAATCCCATGTCATTTCCCACGAAGTGGA
Organism: Chthonomonadaceae bacterium; assembly: GCA_025352825.1. GTDB lineage: Bacteria > Armatimonadota > Chthonomonadetes > Chthonomonadales > Chthonomonadaceae > JANXSG01. The sequence goes on from JANXSG010000124.1 coordinate 5,641, forward strand.
AAATAGAAAGCCATATATCTATAGCTCCCCCTCTCCCGAAGCTTCGGGAGAGGGGGTCGGGGGGTGAGGGCATTTCAGAGTGATCTGTCAATCGCGGAGGCGATGAGTTTCAACTGTCCCATCGTTTTTTCAAACTCTTCTGGGATGAGCGACTGCGATCCGTCTGAAAGAGCCTCTTTAGGGTTTGGGTGGACTTCAATCATCAATCCATCGGCGCCGGATGCCAGGCCAGCTTTCGCCATGGCGGGCACATATCGCGCCACACCCACTCCGTGGGATGGATCTACAATGACAGGTAGGTGAGAGATATGCTTGAGGGCGGGTACCGCGTTGAGATCGAGTGTGTTGCGGGTGTAGGTGCGGTCGAGTGGGTGAACACCGCGTTCACACAGTAGCACGTCCGGGGTTCCGTGATGCAGCAGATACTCCGCCGCCAAAAGAAACTCGTCGAGCGATGCACTGGGGCCGCGCTTCAGCATAGTGGGGTGGCCTGACTTACCTGCGGCGATGAGGAGAGGGTAGTTCTGCATATTACGCGCGCCGATCTGAAGAATATCTGTATGGGCGGCTACGCTGGCTACGTCTTCCGGAGCCATAACCTCGGTGATGGTTAGAATGCCGAGTTCGTCTCCCACCTCTTTGAGCAGTCGCAGCCCCTCCAGACCTAGACCCTGGAAGGCATACGGCGAGGTTCGGGGTTTGTAGGCTCCACCGCGAAGTACCTTCGCCCCCGACTGCTGAACCGCGTTTGCCGCTGCGTAGAGCTGTTCTCGCGATTCAATCGAGCATGGCCCAGCCATTACGACGCATGTATTTCCGCCGATCTCAACGCCCTTAATATTGATGACTGTATCTTCCCGATGGAACTCGCGCGAAGCTAACTTATAGGGCCGACTGATCTGCACCACGTGATCGACGCCGGGCAGCGCAGCGAGTTCATTAGTGAGGCTCTCGCGCAGATTCGAGGGAATAGCGCTGGTAATTCCTATCGCAATATGTTCATCGCCGGGCAGCCGTACAGCATGGAGGTTATGCGCTGCAATTCTTTTGAGGACTTCCTCGCTCTGATCGGTAACAGCATCAGCATTCATCAGTACCATCATCGGTGTCTAACAGTTCCTTTCAAAACCAACATCGGTTATATATGAAAAGGACTATTCTACATAAGATGGGTAATTTCCTGCTGCGGATCGAGTAGGAGATCGCAACAAACTATCAAAGAATTGCCTGTTGTATAAAGCATAAAAAGCGAAATACTATTATATTTTTCTAATATGACATTAATCACATGAATAATTTAAGCTAACCACAGAATAGTAAACGGTGTTAAGAAATAAAGGAAATTATAAAAAAGAGCTTCCTTTATTTCTATGTTTCGACGATTTAGTTTCGATATCAAATTGTCGTCAAGGTGCCCATAGTATTTCATTTAAAAAATTGAATGTATCTGTATTAGTAGTCTCATTCCAATGTATAACTCCACCAATATCTCGAAGACGCCCATTCGGCCGATATCGACTAATTAATCCTGGTCCATCCCCCTCTTTCCAATCGGTATTCATAGCAAGCTGACTCCTGAGAGAAACGAATCCGTCCCCATCTCCTTGATTAAAGAAAGCCCAATATCCCCATATCCATGAAGTCACGCCTAAATGCAGATAATTCTCATTGGCGAACCATTTACTGGCAACAATAGTATAATAACTAACATTTCGATTTAACCCTCTAGAATTCAAATTTTCGAGATGAAAGTTATAGTATTCAGAGGGAATATAATAGTCGGTTGTACCTGGCCAGTAAGAATACCAATCATAGGTAGGACATAATTCCTCAACAGCTCGTTTACTGCCAGCTGAGGCTTTCGCAAAAGTCACTGAGTTGAAAAAAGGCTCAATTCTCTCTGGAATAATTAGGGCTGATTTTATACCATACCAGTAGGAAAGTACAATTGGTGCCCAAATGCTACCTTCCGAAGGAGAACCGATCAATATTAACTTCTTAATTGTATCCTTCATCGAATGAATCTTTGTTACATTATCTACGTCACTCTGGATTGCCTCCCTACTAACTACTCCTCCTAGACTATGTGCAACAACAAATACCTTATCTGCAAAAGTTTTAGCGATTACTTGTGTTCGAATAAAATCTGAGAGCAAGAAAGAGATGTCTTCAGCGGTATAGGTGAGTGACTCATATTGGAAAGAAACTAAAGTTGGATATGGCTCAGATGTGTACTTCCCCCTGTCAGGAGTGTATGTATTATGATGCTGCTTCAGATACTGGAACATATCATCAGGATACCCATCACCAAGCACATCAGTCAAAATTCCGTGTACAAATATAACAGGGAGCGGTATGTTTGCGTTGATAGTGTATTGAGTAGAATTTAGTCCATCTATACTGGCTGTGGCTTTAACCTGAAACCTCTGAGTTTCCTTAAACCTTTCTACCTTTGCTGCCTCTAAATCAATTATGAAATCATGCTTGAAATCTGTTACATCTGCATTGCATTGAAAGAAACAGTTCGATTTTGTGGAATCGAATGATATATTGCCAATTTTAGTCGTTTCGATGAAAATAGATTTCGGATAGGTGGGGTCATAATCGAACTTTCCCTCGACGTGAATATCTAGTGTGTGGGAATCGATCATCCTGGCAGACAGGTATCTTATTGCTACGTTCTTAGAACTCGAAATGACTCTAATGGTGGAAATTTTAGGTGGCGACTGCTCTGAAGCATTATATGCTATTCCGACGAAAGTTACCTTTGTCGAGTTTACTTTTCTGATTAAAGCTGCGGCATCAGAGGCAGATATTGTGAGACTCCATTTATCAGAAGATATTTGAGACATACTGAAAGGCGAAATAGTATTTTCGAAACCTTTTATAGAAACACTCACACTTGTGGCTTTTTTAGTAGTAGCATTAATTATAATCGAATCAGTAGAGTGATAATATTTAGGCGAGGCTGTGAAATTTAAAATCTTGGGGTCATTTGGATTCGAAAAATCAGCTGAAAAATTGCCGTTGAGCTTCACAGAAAGGCCTGAACCGAAGAAATTATTCTGCGAAAGATAGTTATTGAATACTACCGCAGAATTTGATCGATTTCCTGTGAGGCTAAAACTTGTATTGATGTAATTGCTCAAGCCAGGTATAAAATCTGCAGAATACACTAGATTTTCTAATGTTGTTGAAGCATATGTAATTTGACCTCCATATCCCATCGTCACGGTGAGTAGTGCAGCATCAGAATCTCCACTTAAAAGATTGATTGTATCTGGAGCATACGTCACCCCTCCTATAGTCATGCTAGTGGCATTAGTAAACTTAAATGAGATGTTTCTAAGTGGCTGATTAACTGTACCAAAACTATAGAACGCACCAGATTCGGTGTTCGCTGTCCAGGTGTTTAGATGCGCAGAAATACTTAGTACTTGGAGTTCAGATGGTAGCGCTGAGTAGAAAGCTGCGGATGGGTCGTAGGCAAAACTCACTACTTGCTTATCAGCCATTAATTCAAATGTTGCACCATAGTTGTATATGAAATTTTTGGCAGGATTAAACGCTGCGATTACTGCGGCATTACTCAACTGGGTCATAAAGGTTATTAAGACTAGGTTCAGCGTAATCAAGAGGTGCTTTTTCATAATAATTTGGGATCCCCTTCCAGTAAAAAAATGGCAGCTATTAGGTCGTAAAACTAAAATCGTGAAGGACTATTTCGTTCTGATTGACAATAGGTACATGTAATTCGTACCATTTCGGGAATAGAGTTACAAGTCAGATTGATTGCATGGTTACTATTCCTGAGGTGACTTTAGGCAAATATTAACCACGATCAATGCACTCTGTTACTATTTTCAGCATTATACAACTGTTGGTGGCAAGCGAACAGTATGTAAAATGGATACTTTTTGAGTATTCTTTGCATTAACACGCAATATCGAAATATTCACCTGTGGAGAAGTGAGATGGGGCTGAAGATACGCGAAGGGAGGCCGGCAGATTTTGATGCCTGGTTAGCCATGGAGTTTCCAAGTTTTGAAGATGATAAGGACTGGCTTATTAGTGTAGCGAAGGAGTGGGTCACCCTCTTTAAAAGCGGTGTATTGCTCACACTTGCTATCGAAGATACCGACAAACCGCCTACGAAACGTATGGTTGCCTTCGGCGGCGGGGTATTCATTACGGATGAATATGTGAAGTGGCTGAAAACTGGTGCAACGCCTTATGCTCGCTGGCATGCCGTCAACGAAATGCTTGATGGTTCATCACAGCTGCTTAAGAAAGAAGACATCGGAAATGCTAATGCGGGAAACGGCTTAAACCTCCTTATTTGCTACTGGCGCTGGGGTTCAAATCAGCTAACTCCACTAGAAGCGCTCAATGCTCGAACCTGGTTGACCGAGCAGTTTACATGGTTTCACAGCGGCTATAACTATAAAGAAGTATTTGTGGATGGTCTTGGGAATGATCATCTGCGTCGCTCACAGGAAGCAGGGTTTTATCTCATTGCAGACTATGCAGAGTACTACGCCAAAAATCCGCCTGCGCCAGAACCTCAATACCATCCTTACATTCTCGGTATAGACAGAGAGCAGGCACAAGAAAAAGATGGCTCCGCTATCTGCCACACCTTTCTTTTCACGCCACCACGGTTCTTTTTTAGTGAAAGGGAACGCGAATTCCTATGCCATGCGCGTCTAGGTAAAAACGACGCAGACCTTATGAATGATCTCTTCCTATCACTCGGAATGGTTAAGAAACGCTGGGTGCAAATCTATGAACATATCGATAAGATAGATAAATCCGTGCTGCCGCAATCCACGGGAAATCAACGAGGTCAGGAATGCAAAAGGGTTCTGTTGGAGTATCTGCGCCATCATCCTGAGGAACTGCGCCCTTATGAACCAATCGATAAGAAACCCAAAAAATCCTAAAAAACAAGCCTCCCGCAAAGTCACCAAGCCGCAAATAAAAGCATTAAACAATCTCTTCGGTATGGGTAAGTTAAGGTTCGGGGAAAAAATTTACAATTTATATCTTTGCGCCTTGGCGACTTTGCGCGAGGTATATTTAAAATAAATTATGACGTACTATATTTCGTAGTGGCAGAAAATCTTTAATATTGAATGAGTAATCTGCGCTCATCTGCGTAATCTGCGGATGAACTCTGGAACATTTACTGATTAGAAAAACTTATATTTCTGAGATCTACAAGTATTTATCTGCTGATTACGTTGCTCCTATCATGCAGCCTAACAATATTTTGAAAAGTTTTCGTTCCATCACCACGAACTGCTAGGCTGCGTAACATGAGTTATTTCTTAATGATCACTTGCGTATGCTACTTCAGCGTGATACAATAGTGTACAGATTTTATTCATTGGCTGCTGATATACTTGAATCGGCTTCAAAGAGGCACACGCAGTGCCGATAGCTTGAGGAGACCGCATTGTACTCCGGAATAATCGATCGTTACAGAGTGTTGCTGCCAGTCAGCGAAGACACCAAAATAATATCGCTTTCGGAGGGAAATACCCCGCTCATAGCGCTTCCCAAACTCTCTGCCACCATCAGCCCATATCTTACTCTGTTTGCCAAGTTCGAAGGGCTAAATCCCACAGGATCGTTCAAAGATCGCGGCATGACCCTGGCTGTCACCAAGGCGTTCGAAGAAGGTCAGCAAACCGTGATGTGCGCCTCTACCGGAAACACATCGGCGGCAGCTGCGGCCTATGCAGCCCGGGCTGGCATGGGCTGCTATGTGCTCATTCCACAAGGCAAAATCGCACTTGGCAAACTGTCCCAGGCGCTCGTGCATGGCGCTAAAGTACTTGCTATCGAAGATAATTTCGACAAAGCTCTCTGCCTGGTACGAGAAATATGTGCTGACCACCCTATCGCGCTGGTGAACTCCGTGAATCCCTACCGTCTCGAAGGGCAGAAAACAGCCGCTTTTGAGATCGTTGACGATCTGGGATACGCTCCCGACTATCATGCTCTGCCCGTCGGCAACGCTGGAAATATTACGGCCTACTGGAAAGGGTACAAGGAGTATTTCGATTCAGGTAAGTCTGCAAACAAGCCAAAAATGCTCGGTTTTCAGGCAGCCGGAGCCGCCCCTATTGTGAGCGGCAGTCCAGTGGCTCACCCAGAGACCATCGCCACCGCCATCCGAATAGGAAACCCTGCAAGCTGGCACGGTGCGAACAATGCCCTGATGGAATCATGCGGTCATATAGACAGCGTCACCGACAGCGAAATTTTGGCAGCATACAACATGATCGCTGCAATGGAGGGGCTGTTTGCCGAGCCAGCCAGCGTGGCGCCAGTTGCAGGACTGTGTAAATTAGCAAGTCAGGGATTCTTTACCGAACCGGCGACTATCGTTGTCACACTTACCGGACACGGCTTGAAAGATCCCGACATTGCCGTTAGCTCCGCAAATACAATCCCAATCTCCCTTCCCGCTACCCGGGATGCTGTACTCCAAGCAATAGGGTACTGATATCAGGAATTTTCCATCACCATATTATAAGGAGATCAGAATTTGAATATGCCTTCCGGTATGCGAAGCTATGTGTTGAAGGCCCTCAGCGGAAATCCATCCGTGGCTGCGCGGCTTCTGCAGGGTATCACTGAGGATAATCCCATATGGGACTGCCGCCCAGACGCAGATCGTTTCACTCTTCGTGAAATTGTGGCACATCTGGCAGATTGGAATCCCATCTTCCTGGAAAGGATCCAGCGTACCCTGAATGAGGATCATCCCACTCTTCCTGATGTGGATGAGGAAGCAGTAGCCATTCAGAACGATTATGCCCACAGCGATCCCATTGCTGGAATACATCGCTTTCAGGAAAGCAGAAAAGTGATGATGGATGTATTATTGAACCTTTCCGACGATGATTGGGGCAGGACAGCTCTTAAAAAGCCGCTTGGCGATCTATCTGTGGAGCTTCAATGTGTGCTTGTCCTAGCCCACGATGGATATCATCTGCATCAGATTGTTCAATGGTTTAAATCGGGTGGAAATTAATCAAGCTCGATATATCGGTATGATATGCTTCATCAAGTTTGGTTAGGGGGGAGTTTTTTGGAACAGCCAGGCTTCACTCAGTTCTTACTCCTTCTCCACGAGCTTCCGCAGATGGGAGAGAAGTCTTTGCTGCGGGTTTTGAATCTTATCCGCCAGCAGATGCTATCCCCCGAAATTTTGTTTGCATTCTCCACTCAAGACTGGGTCAGCCACTGTGAAATGCCACTCGTTTCGGCAGAATATCTATGTGAAAACAGAGATAAGCTGATGCTGCAAAGCCGACAAGACCTGATGGATATTGGGCGATCTTCCGTTCATGTACTGAGTATTGAGAGTCTGACCTATCCTTTAAAACTACAGAACTACACAGATATCCCTCCTCCAATAATATACTATACAGGTAGCGTCGATCTGTTAAGAGAAACTAATTCCGAAAAAAAAGCATTTACATTTACAATCGCGGTTTCCAATGGAATGGGGCAACAGCGGCTTGCATTACAAGACAAGATCGCGGAAAAACTGATACTAAGTGGAGGCATTGTTGTGACCGGGCATGACAGGCTGCCATATCAGCGTCTGGCGCTCTCTGCCCAGAGATTAAATCGGCCTTCCGTATTTGTTCTCGATCGCGGGTTGAGAGAGGCATTAGGTTCGAACTTCGATAGGGTTCCATTTGCGGCTGCAAGAATTCGGGAATCCAGCGTTAATACTGCAAGAGATTGCATAATCTCCCCTTTTCGTCTGGACGACCATGGTATAGGCGCCAATAATCGGCGAAGAGATTCCTTAATTTTTGCACTATCGGATGTAATCATCGCTCTGGATGTGCGTGCTGGTGGTGGAATGGCAGCTGAGTGCCGGCGTTCGCATCTTCAGGGAAAGAATGTACAAGTTTGCTGTGGCGGGAGAGAGGGTAATGCAGAATTAAAAAAGAATGGCTGTCCGAATTTCATTGATACAGACGACTCACTATTTTAATGGTTTTGTGTTCGCAACTATCAAGATTTTAATTTTGTTTTATGCCTGCCAATATATTATAGTGTTCATTCTGAGGGTGAAGTTCACCCGATTACAGAATATGTGTGTACCAACCAAAGCTAAAGGCAGAAGGATTCTGAAAAACTAAGATGAACCTTAGTGCCGTACTATGCGACCAAATGTCGTATGCCAAGCAATTCAGACTTCTTTTTCAAAGGAAATTCTGGAAAATATCCAGATATACAAACCAGGTGTTGACAGATCACCGCAAAACTGCTAGAATGCGCAAGAGAACGAGGATAATAATAGATTCTAGTATCTCTGTGTAGTTCTGCGTCTCAAATAACCTACGCTCACGAATAAATTTAGTTTCATAATCTCGGGCAGTCGCGGTGATAATCACTGTGGCGAGTGCCGTCGGGGGTATAATCAGCATGGCGGGTGGAACAGTAGTCGGCCTGGACATAGGCTCCAGCATGATGAAAGTAGTAGAATTAAAACGGAGCGGATCCGGAGTCGAAATAACTGCTCTTGGCGTAGCTCCTACTCCACAGGAAGCTGTGGAGAACAGTATCATTCTCGATTCCCAGATGCTGGGCCAGGCCGTTAAAGCTCTCTTATCGCAGACCGGAGTTACGGCCAAAAAATGTGTCAGTTCTGTCTCTGGTCAATCAGCAGTTGTTGTGCGAGTAATCGATGTCCCGCAAATGAGCGACGATGAACTGGCAAATGCTATCAAATGGGAAGTTGAGAGAGTTGTCCCTTTCCCTCTTAGCGATGTCATTCTGGATTATAAAGTTATCGACCGTCCGGAAGGATACGCCGAAGGCCAGAACGTTGATGTCGTATTTGCGGTGGCGCAGCAAGATCTGGTTGATCTGCATGTGCAGGCTCTCCAAGCAGCTGGGTTGTCGCCAGAAGCGATTGACGTCGAGCCACTTGCAGTCAGCCGGGCACTGCTCGAACTTCAATCGAACGACACCCCGGGTTATACCGCAGTGATCATAAATATTGGTGCCAGCGTGACGGATATTGGCGTATTCCGGGACAAACTTCCCACCTTCCTTCGAACTCTTCCTCTCGCAGGAAATAACTTGACGCAGGCAGTGGCGGACTATCTCCAAGTTGATTTCTCCACCGCTGAGAGATATAAGACTGAGTACGGTGAAGTAGTATTTGATCAAGTACCTCAAGCGGCAGAGCCGTTCGGAATTGATGGTGGTTTTGGTGGCGGATCTGCAGCGTTTATGGATTTCTCCCCGCCTCCTGCTGCTGCGGAACCAGTACCCGACCGCCCATCCGACTCCGGCAGAATGCCGTTTGATTTCTCCACTCCGGGTGAATCACACGCCGCTCCACTGCCTTTCGAGCCTACTGAACCAAATTCCGGTAGCCTCGAACAAGAATCTCCATTTGGAATGTCAGGGTCGCCGGAAGCGGCAGCTCTGCCCACACCTAATCTGCCGGCTGTCAGCGCCATAGAGCCGAACACTGATGCCATGAGAATGCAAGTCTTTTCTGCGATTGCCCCTGTGCTTGCTGAGCTTGTGCAAGAACTGCGCCGCTCCATTGATTACTATTGTGGTAAATCGGTGGATTCCCACATACATGAACTGCTGATTGTTGGCGGGACTGCCAGATTAAAAGGAATAGCACAATATCTGGAAGTCGAAGTTGGAATCCCGGCTCGTGTTGCGGATCCGCTTGCTAATATTCAAGTCACATCAAAAAACTTTTCCGGGCAGCATCTGCATGATATTTCTGCCATGTTTCCCATCAGCATCGGACTGGGTGCTCGTGATCTGATCGCTGGCCCCGTATCCACTGGGAAAAAATCGAAGCGTAAATAGTTTTTCCATCCATGATGTTATGTGATGATGCACATTCGCACATGTCTTTGTATGGACATCTCAAAAGGAGATATACTCGATGCTTCGCATCAATCTATTACCACCTTATATAGCCGACGGCCAAAAGAAGAAAAAAGTAATTACTGGATGGACAGTTGGCGTTATCGCAGTTATTGCTTTGCTATTATTTAGACTTGCATCAGCAAATGCCGATCTGGCTGCTGCAAAAGCACGCGAAGAGACTGCAAAGACAAATCAGACTGAATATCAGAACATTGATGGTCAGATTAAAAAAGAGAACGACAAGGCAGCCAAGACTAAGGAAAAGCAAGATTTCATAGCAGACGCACAGAAATACAATAATGCGTGGCCGGCAATGCTGGAATCGGTACGGAACGTAACCAGCAACCAGATTTTGCTTAAGAGTTTAAATATCGATGCTGCCCAGCACAAAACAATCAATCTCTCTGGTTTCTCTCAGAACGAGATGAACATTGTGCGTTGGTGGATGTATCTACGCAGCCATAAAGATAGATTTGAAACAATCTTTTTTAATCTTCCCCTACACGGATTTGCAGGTGGAACAGGAGTGGGTACAGGTCTAGCAGGCGGAGTAAGAGGTTTCTCTGGCGGCGGTCCTATGATGGGCGGTATGCCTGGTGGTTTTCAGGGTCAGATGCCTGGCAGCATGGGCGGAGGAGCTATGGGCAGAGCAGGCAGGATGCCAGGCGGAATGGGAATGAGCAGTACTGGCATGGGCGCTATGGGTATGGGTGGAGGTCGAGGATTTGGCGGTGGCGGTGCTGCGGGTGATGTCGGTCAAGGCATTGTCGAAGGGAGGCAAGGCATCAATTTCACAGCAACGCTCGTACTCAAAGACCCGATGAACGGCGGAGTTGCAGCCCCCGCATGGCCTCCGGTGGCTGCAGGCGGCGCTGCAGGTGGTGTAGGTATGGGTGGAATGATGGGTGGCATGCCTGGCGGAATGATGGGCGGCATGCCTGGCGGAATGATGGGTGGCATGGGTGGAGCAGCAATGTCCAGTACACCTCCGCCAGCCGGCGCCGCTAAGACAGGCGCTGCTGGTGGCGGCCTCAATATTAAAGGGCGCAGTGGTAAAGACGCGGGAGACGAATAAAGATGAAAGCTACTTCACGCTTAACAGCGCTGCACATACATATTATCGGAGTAACAGCTACAATTATCTGCGCTGCAATCCTGTTTTTTCTGCTCATAAAGCCAAAAGTTGAGGACACAAAAACAGTTTTAGCAAGCGCTGATAGTATAGAAGGTTCTGGTGGAACTCCCGAAAAGGTAGCCGCGCACAAAAAAGATCTTGGTAAAGCCAAGGCTACCGCTGTTGAAACCAATGAGAAGTGGCTGGTAAACGATAGAAAATATATGCCTGGACTCAATTTCAATGGTGATCTTCTTGACACTTATGAAAACAAACTTATAAAAATCCCTTCTCAGTGGGGACAATGGGTTGCCGCCTGGTATGATGGCCAAAGAAACCTCGGAGTCTCTCGCTTCCCTGGTGTCGAGTTTCCGATTGATGCTTTCCCTGCCGATCCAAACTCTATCAGTGAACTCAGCTCACTACGATTCCCACGATCGGGTTTCTGGAATGTCGGTGTGGAGGCAAAGAGTTTTGATCAGGCGATGGCACACCTCAAACGATTTAACAATATGGAACGACACGGCATGCCAGTGATCGACAATATCTCCCTCTCCGGTCAAAGCCCAAACCTCTCTATGTCATATACTTTAGCCCTATACATTATTCCATCCGCCGATCCGCCTGTTGCGGATCCAGTCATCAGTGCTCCCGCAGGTGGAGCCGCTGGAGGATTAGGCATGGGCCGGCGAGGTATGATGGGTGGTATGGGCGGCCCTGGTGGAATGATGGGTGGCGCCCCGATGATGGGCGGCGGACCCATGATGGGCGGACCTGGCGGAGCAGGTGGAATGATGCCACGTGGCGGCGCCGGCGCCGGAGCGCCCATGAGTGGAGCTGGCCGCCGAGGCAAAGAAGAATAACTGTACGGAATAGATGTATTTTGATCGCATAAGAGGAATATTCAATTGAAAATGAGAAATCCATATAGTTACCTATCTCTAGCCTTACTGGCTGCTATCCCGATTGGATGTAAGAAAAGTGACGACACTGCGGCAGACCCGAACGCAACCACTCCCACACCTACGGCTGGAGCTAAAGTAGGAATGGGTGGTCCCGTAGGCGGCATGGCTGGCTCAGGCGGCGCACCAGCCGGGCCTGGTTCGAGGCGACCGGTGGGAGCACCTGGTTCTTCACCAATTCCAGGAGGCAAGCCCGCTAATGCAGTGGCGGCAGGCGGTATTGCAGGTCAGCCACCTGGCGCAAAAGTCGTCACGCAGCCTGGCATTAAGGTAGCGCCAGATCCTTTCTACGCTTCCTGGCATGTCACTCCTGTTCCCTATATTTTTGATGAAGTTCAGCCTATAAGATTAGCCAGTGCGAACGTAACGATGCCTCCCAAAATAGACACTGAAGTTCGCGAAGTACCAACTAGAAGAGTTTCCGGTATAATGAGTGGAGATGGTATCTATGCGATACTTGAAGGTGGAGCCGAAATCGAGATCGTAAAACCTGGAAGTATTACCCAAGATGGTTATCGGGTGGTCTCTATCAACTCTAATTCTGTAAAGCTTCAGCGCCGTGAAGGTAACTATCTGCTTACTCAAATCGTCCCATTAACAGATATACCGGCTTCAGCTCAGACAGCAGGTTTCCAGGGCGGCGGAGCCCGAGGTGGATTTCCCGGTGCGCGCGGTGGATTTCCCGGCGGTCAGGGCGGCTTTCCAGGTGGCGGGCAGTTTGGCGGCGGCGGGCGGCGTGGTGAAGAGTAGTTATCCCGCTCTGATATTACTTTGAAGTCTGACCTGAACACAGGTTATCGAAAACACAGTTTGCGATTTTCTCGAGGAGGAAACAACCATGTTCTTACGATCCTATAAAATTGGGCTGGGCGTACTGGCATTAACCACGATTAGTTTTGTGGCGATGCCTGTTTTTGCGAAAGCTCAGGATGCTGGTACAGATACTACCGACAGCACGGCCACATCCGCAATCCCGAACAAAAAAGTCAGTCTTACTGTAGAGAGCGCTGACCTATTCTATGCTCTCAAGCTGCTATTTGCACAGATAAACGCGCAGTATGTTCTTGATAGCTCTCTCCGAGGGCAATTGGTTACTGTTACTCTCAAAGACCAACCGTTCAGAATCGCTCTGGAGACTCTTCTCAAGTCCGCAAACCTTCCGCTGACCTATACTTTCGAGAATAACATCTATAGTATTATTCCTAAAGTGGAAGATACAGTTGTACCGCCTGACCAAAATGCAACTCCAGACCAACTTACACAGACGAGTGGGCCTCCCATCAAAATCTACAAGGGCAGCGATCTTCCCTTCCTGAGTGCACTCAATATCGTTGAGCTCCTCGGTGGACGGCAGATTCGTGCTATGGGCTCGATGGTCGGCTTCGGTGGCGGCGGTATGGGTGGTGGCGGTGGCATGGGCGGCGGACAGGGCGGACGTGGCGGTCAGGGTGGCGGTGGCGGCTTTGGCGGCGGTGGTGGTGGCGGTTTTGGCGGCGGCCAGGGTGGTGGTGGAGGCATTGGCGGCGGCGGTGGTGGATATAGCGGCGGCGGTGGTGGTGGTGGACGCGGCTTCTAGTACGCCATACTATATTTACAATGAGGCGCAATAAATTTTGCGCCTCTTGAAATGAAGTTTATTATCTAGCCGTGCAGGTTGTATGAGATTTGGATTATAGTTAAGTATTACAAAATCGCTGAGCCATTTAGGCGGCGATTAACATGCATATTTAAACGCGGCTCCGTTAACAGAGACGCAGAGGGGGACATCGGATATGGTCTTGAAGAGGCAGTTTAGGCGCGCACCCGGTTTTCTGGTCGCTGCATCACTCACCGCATCCTTAGTGGGCGGGATAGGACTCAGAGCCAGTGCGAATGATGATTCAACGCTTGGCTTGGAGACCAGTGGCCCGCTCAGCGTACTGGTGGATGTTGACCTTACAAATTCAACGCTTGCAAAAGCGATCAGAATTATTACAACGACTACGCATCTCAGTAACATAGTCATCAAAGACCCAGGTTATAACTACGACCCTATTACCCTCTCTTTGAAAAGAATGCCCACCAGAGATGTGCTGCGGCTTATCTGCGAGTCTGCCGGCGCTGACCTATGGCAAAAAGATGGAGTGTACTGGATTGGGCCGAAAGGCAGCGCTCCAAAAGTTGAGCCAGAAAAACCTCTTCTACCAGACTTTACAGAAGTACCTACTCTCCCGATCCATAGCTACGAGAAAATCAAACTTATCTACACCGATCCTGGTGCTATGCTTGGGATGCTCGGGGTACACGATGGAGTACGCACCGACTTCATGTCGATCTTCAAAGAAAATGTGATGCGTTCGATGCTCTATCCTAGAACAAGTTCCTATCACATAAACCAGAACTCCACTCCAGTTATGCAAAATGGTCTTTCGACCTATCAGCCGCAACCAAATGTGGTTGCTCCGGCGGTACCTATAGGTGATTCACAGTCAAACAATCAGCGCGCACCTCAGGCTGGACAAGGTTCTTCCCAAAGCAGCAACTTCATTCAGGACACTCTGAAAAGCAATTCCCAGGAAGCCCACCGTGATGATAATGAGTTTCTGGAAGAGTTTGGCAGAGGCGGCCAGTTTGGTGGTGGCTTCGGTGGTGGCGGCGGCATCGGCGGCGGCCAGGGCGGATTTGGCGGTGGCGGTGGCGGAATCGGTGGCGGCCAGGGCGGATTTGGCGGCGGCGGCCAGGGTGGACTAGGCGGTGGCGGTCAGGGAGGCCAGGGTGGTGGAGCAGGCAGCGCAGCAGGCCTTCTCCCGGATGGTGTCAACCCCGGCAATATATCAGCTTTCGATGCAGATAACTCCATTATTGTTCGAGGCTTGAATGGCGAACAGATACGTGAACTTAAAAAAGTGATTGAAATGCTGGATGTGAAACCCAGACAACTTATGATTAAATCTGAGTTTGTTACTGTTTCGCAGAACGATGTAAACTCCTTTGGTATTACCTGGAACTTCCAAAAAGTCAATCTAATTGGCGCTGCGAACCTCGGATTCGAAACCACCAATACTAGCTTTCTGCAGTATGCTGCTGGTAACGTTCAAACTCAGCTTAGCTGGATTCTTACCAATGGTAGAGGTAAACTTGTATCTGCTCCTACCGCCACAACAATAAATAATGTGCCAGTTCAGTTCTTTACGTCAACAGAAATACCTTTCTATACGACTTCTCCTTTTGTAACATCAACTGGTCAGGTATTTCTCACAACTAACGTGTCCACCACGAACTCGATCACAAGCATTAGCGTGTGGCCAAGAATTAATGGGGATGATTCGATCACGCTATTCGGGAGCGTAAACTTCTCGGATGCAAGCGGATTTATCACCGGACCGAACGGGAGTTCCTTCCCAATAATCGTAACACAATCTGCGCCAATTCAAAGAATTATTCGCAATGGTGACACGATGGTTATTGGTGGTATTGTTCATAAATCGGATAGCACCAGTACGAATAAAGTTCCGTTATTAGGCGATCTGCCTCTTATTGGAAATCTGTTCAGATCACGTAAAAACACTACAGACGATTCCGATCTCATTGTGTTTATTACTCCGACGATACTTCCTGAACGACAGTCGATTATACCTGTGAGTGGAATCGGTGGTGGATTTGGCAGCGGACTTTCTGGCCCCGGTACTTCCGGCGGCGGTACCACTCCTTAGTTAAAATAATGATAGTGGTAATTGCAAAACTAAATTGACAACTTCTTTGACCCGCCCTCCCGGCCCCCTTCCCTGCACACACAAACGATAAAGCTGTTTGTGTTAGGGAAGGCGGAGTATGAACGATCAAGATTCACCCTTCCCTCCGAGGTACGAGGGAATCAGGGAATGGGGTCAGGGGGTTAGGCAAAAAGTTGTATCTCCTGACTTTGCAACTACAACAGATACTAAAACAGCATTGCAGTTTTAGTATGCTATCTGCTTGAAATCAGGCGTTCAGCCGTCGGCGTTTCACGATCAGCTTATCTCGTGCTGATGTAATCCGCAGACAGCTGAACGTTTTCTATTCAGAAAGGTATATTTCGATTGTTCCGTTTTCTTACAGGCGGTGAATCTCACGGCCCCTCTCTATCTGCAATTATTGAAGGCCTACCCGCCAATCTCAAACTCGATTTTGAAGAGATAAATTTTCATCTAAAGCGCAGGCAGGGCGGATTTGGCCGAGGCGCACGCCAGCAGATCGAAACTGACACAGTGGAGATTCTCTCTGGTATTCGATTTGGGAAGACCATGGGTGGGCCAGTCACGCTGCTGGTCCGCAATCGTGACTGGGATAACTGGCGCGAAAAGATGTCTATTACACCTGTTGAGAATCCCACTCCCCCAATCACCCAGCCAAGACCAGGACATGCTGACTTTGCGGGCATGCTCAAATACCACACCGATGATCTGAGGCCCATTCTAGATAGATCCAGCGCCAGGAATACGGCAGCGTTGGTTGCTGTAGGCGCTATCTGCCGGCATCTGCTAAAGACGGCTGGAATTGAAGTGATGAGCCATGTGGTGATGATTGGCAATGTGTGGGCTAAATTCGATTCACACGTCGACTACCATGCGCTTTCCGAACTTGCTGAGAAGTCATCGGTGAGATGTGCCGATCCAGAAGCGGAAGCCAAGATGATTGCAGAAATTGAAATCTGCATGAATGAAGGCACCCGAGATACTCTGGGCGGAGTATTTGAAGTAGTGGCCATAGGCTGTCCGCCAGGGCTTGGGAGTTTTACCCACTGGGATCGCAAGTTAGACTCTCGACTGGCAGGGGCCGTAATGAGTATCCAGGCAATCAAAGGTGTCGAGATTGGCCTCGGCTTTGGCGTGGCTGAAATCCCAGGTTCGAAAGTGCACGACGAACTGTTCTTCGGGGCGGGAGAAGGATTTACACGTGGGACGAACAATGCAGGCGGAATCGAAGGCGGAATGACGAATGGCGAACCTGTCGTGGTACGTGCCGCTATGAAACCGCTATCCACACTCCCTACCCCGCTTGCATCTGTTGATATGAAAACAAAACAGCCTGTAAGAGCCCATTTCGAACGGTCTGACGTGTGCGCAGTACCTGCAGCAGCAACAATTGGGGAAGCGATGGTGGCGATAACACTGGCAGAAACTCTGTTGGAAAAATTTGGTGGCGACAGCATCGAAGAGTTTGCGAGCAATGTGAAATCGTATATGGATATAGTAAAGGAGCGTGGGTTCAAACCGATCTTTGAAAGGGAACAGCGGGTCTGATGCCTCCCAATAATCTGGCTCTGATCGGATTTATGGGGGTGGGTAAGACCACCATCGGGCGCATGCTGGCCGATAAGCTGGAATACACTTTTTGTGATACAGATCAGCTCATTCAGCAGGCGGCAGGGAAGTCTATCCCGCAGATATTCGAAGAAGATGGAGAGGCAGTATTTCGTCAAATCGAGCGCCGTGTCATCGCTGATATTGCCTTGTCGGATCGACATGTGATTTCGACCGGCGGTGGAGTTGCACTCGATCCTGAAAACGTCAATAATCTGCGCCAAAATTGTACAATTTTTTTACTGATAGCACGAGCGCACGAGATACTGAGGCGCATAGGTGATGCCAAATCCCGTCCATTGCTTGCAATGGCGCAGGATCCGAAAGCGCGCATTGAAGAACTCCTAACACAGCGCATGCCTCGCTATGCATCCGCTGCAGATCATATGATTATTACATCTGGAAAATATCCTACAGACGTCTGTGCAGAAATACTAAATCTGTTTACAGATTAACTAGCGAAACTCAAAAACATTGAATATTTGATTGCTGCTATGCCTCACGCTCCGGTCCCCTTCCCTGTACAAGCAAACGAAAAAACTGTTTGCGATAGGGAAGGGGAAGATTCATTATCAAGCATTTGCCCCTCTCCCAACGAGGAACGAGTGTCTGGGAGAGGGGTTGGGGTGAGGTTAATAAAATTGGTTTTCCCGACTTTTAAAAGAAACTCATCCCACGGATCAACATAGTTCTATGACGAATATACAAGATAAGGTTGTTGTTCCCGTTCCACTAGGGGATAGAAGCTACAATATTACCATTCTCCCCGGACTAATAGGGACAGCGGAATGTGCAGAAAGCATCCAGGCGGATGCTCCATTCTCGCAAGCCTGTATTGTTACGCATCCTTCCCTGGCAGTGAGATATGCTCAGCCACTACTGGAATCTCTGTCCGGTCCTAAACTCAAAATTTCAATCGTCACGGTTCCCGCGGGCGAAGGCTCGAAAAATCTCCGCCAGGTGGCTAAACTGTACGATGCTTTTCTGGTGAATGGCCTGGATAGAAAAAGTCTGGTGATTGCCGTAGGTGGTGGAGTATTAGGCGATCTTGTGGGGTTCGCTGCTGCCAGTTATCTGAGGGGGATACGATTTATTCAAGTGCCAACCACACTCCTTGCCCAGGTGGATGCAAGTGTCGGAGGTAAGACTGGCGTCGACCTACCGCAAGGAAAAAATCTTGTGGGCGCGTTCCATCAGCCGTCGGCTGTTTTGATCGACCCTATTACTCTGCAGACTCTTCCACGACGCGAACTTAGGGCGGGTCTCGCTGAGATAGTCAAGTATGGTATAATTTATGATAAGGACTATTTTGAAGAAGTGGTGAGGAGTGCAGCTTCTCTCCTCAAATGCGATCAAAATAGCCTGGTCAAGATTATAGCTCGCTCGTGTGAAATCAAATCGGCTGTCGTTTCAAACGATGAAACGGAACAAGGGCAGCGCGCAATTCTTAATTTCGGGCACACCATTGGGCATGCACTGGAAGCAGTCACACAATATAAACGATATAAGCATGGAGAAGCAGTCGCGATTGGCATGTTTTCTGAAGCCTTGATTGGTGAGGAGCATGGCATCACGCCTCCTCATGTAACACGCCGACTTATGGAAGCTTTGAAAGCGTGCCAGCTTCCTGTTGATTTCCCGAAAGATATTGCGTTAGAAAACATTCTCAGTGCGGCGCTGACGGACAAGAAAACTCTCTCTGGAAAACTCCATTTTGTACTTCCGCAGGAAATAGGAAGCGTCATCATTGCTGGAGATGTTCCGGAGAAAACGATTATACAGGCGCTGCAAAGACATATCGATGAGATCTAGATGAAACAGCCTCAGCAAACCAGGTCCATCTCGGAAATCAATACTCTGGATGCGCTCATGGCATTCAGCTGGATTCTACTTTTTGGTGGCCGATGGATTGCAGGGAATTTTCTGGTCGGTTTTGGAGTAGTATCTTTAAGTCTGCTTGACGAGTGGGATAACACCATTCTGGAACGCACCTATCTTATCCTGTTTGCAATCACAATCATTATAGGTTGCCTTCGCCGGCTCCGGAAGGAAAGCGATCCATCGTGATTAACCAACTGGTCAATCAGCGGTACGAACTCGTTGAAAAGCTTGGTGAGAGCCCGCTCTTCGCTGTATACAAGGCGCGAGATAGGGTTGCCAACCGTGTAGTGGCAATCAAAGTAGTGCAGTCACCCTATCGTTCCAGCCAGCCTTTTACAATACTCCTGACAGAGTGTATTAACTCCGCTGCTAGCTTGGACCATCCCAATATAACTCGTATTTTTGAATGTGGTGACGAAGATGGCTATACTTTTTTCGCCACGGAATATGTTCGCGGGATAAATCTCAAAGAGCGCATCCGAAGAATTGCCCCTTTCACCGTCTCTGTAGCCATCGATTTTGCGTGTGCAGCCGGCGATGCACTCCAATATGCACACTCAATGGGTCTTACCCATGGAGATCTGCGGCCGCATAACATTATAATTAGTCCCGAAGGAGCGCTAAAAGTCACTGATTTCGGTGTACAGCCAGCACTGGTGGCCTCGGATGAAGCTCAGAAAGAGATTTTAGAACTATCTGCACCCTATCATGCTCCTGAACTATCCACTCGTGTACCTGGCTCAGTAAGTGGTGATATATACGCTCTTGGAGCAATTCTCTATGAGATGCTCACGGGAACAGCTCTCTTTTCTGGAGAATCCACTGAAGCGATTGCGGATCATCACGCATTCTCTAATATTCCTTCACTGCGAGCGCTAAACCCCGGGGTACCTCGATCTGTGGAGGGAATAGTTCTCAAATGCTTGCAGAAACGACCGGAAGATCGTTATGGAACTTCATCCGAGTTGCTGACAGATCTGAAAGCCGTGCGAGATGCCATGAGGTTTGGAAAACCGCTCTCATGGTCACCAATCGATACCGAAAGTAGTGGGCAGGAAACACCTACAGTCAGCAGTGGAATACGCAATTCTCTGCCAACAGTTCCAAGAATTCCACTGCCTGTAGCCGATGTTGCTGCTTCGAGTACACTTGCTATGCCTTCGAGAAATCGCCTCCGCGCTCAAAATGAACGTGTCTCTATCTATCTGCGAGCTGCACTCATATTTGTTACCTGCATCATCTTCGCAGCATTAATCGGATTTACCTGGGTGTGGAGCTCGATGTGGAGCCAGCCCGCATCTATTTCCATTCCACAGTTTGTGGGCAAGCCCATTGATGAGGTGCGGAATCTCACGGAAGGCCTGAAAATTCGGCTGATCGAACATGCGGAGTTCAGTGACAAGCCGCGTGATATCGTGTATCAGTCTGATCCCAAAGGGGGAGCACTGACACGGCAAAACCATGTGATAAATGTATGGTTCAGTAAGGGGCCAGCCTACGTCAATGTTCCGGATATTACCGGGCTAACCAAAGAAGATGCCGTTCAAAAATTGAAAGATGCAGGATTAACTCTTGGGATAATAATGACAGAATCAAACAGTACAGTACCCTCCAATCATGTAATCCGACAGGATGTATCTTCACGAAAGCGCATCTTCCACGATACTGCTGTAGGCATGACTATTAGCGACGGCCCTAAAATTGGGGAAATTGCTGCTCGAGATGGATCCGATCAGAATCTAGGTACGGATGCGAATAAAACAACATCAGATCAATCACCACAGGTTAGTACAAATCCTTCGGAAGCGGATCAGCAAGCACACTCTTTTGAAAGAAATATTAGCATTCCACGAGATACTTTAGGGCGAAGAAAAGTTCGAATTGAGTACAAAGATGCGATGGGAGCGCCAGTTTCCGTCATAGACGAAGAGAGAGGTGAAGGAGATAAAATCCCAGTAAGCTTCACATACTACGGAAAAATGATTACCCTCACAATATACTATGACGAGAAAAAACAGTGGGAGAAAACATTCGATCCGCTGTTAACTCAGAATCAGAGGGTTCAATGAGCCGAATAATGGATATCATGATCGCCCCCTCTCTGCTTGCCTCCGACTTTGGCAGGCTTGCTGAGGCTGCCGAACAGTCTGAATTGGCAGGAGCTGAATTTCTCCATTTTGACGTGATGGACGGCAGTTTTGTACCTAATCTTTCCATGGGGCCGGCCGCGGTGAAGTGCCTCCGCCCTGTCTCAAAAGCGATATTTGATGTCCATTTAATGATTGAAAACCCAGATCAGTTTCTAGAATCTTTTGCACATTCCGGAGCAGATATTATCACAGTACAGGCTGAAGCTTGTGTTCATCTGCAGAGAACACTGGCTCAGATTCGCAAGCTTGGGGCAAAAGCAGGCGTCGCGCTTAACCCAGCAACCCCCCTCTCTGCACTGGACTATATCTTGGATGATCTAGACTTAATTCTGGTAATGACTGTAAACCCTGGATTTGGAGGACAGGAGTTTCTGCCACAGATGTTGGATAAGATAGTATCTGTCCGCGAGCGTATATCAAGGGCGGATCACCCTATTCATCTGGAAGTCGACGGAGGAATCAGCAAGGAGACTGCTGGCATAGTCGCCAGGGCAGGTGCGAATGTACTTGTCGCTGGAACGGCTATCTTCGGCTGTTGGGATGGTATCGCTTCGGGAATTCGAACCGTGCGAGAGGCAGCGATAGATGGGATGAAGACATGAATTCTCCACTTGATGGAATTGTATCCCAGAGGGCAAGAAATCTCAGGACTACGGCAAATACATTCCTTATCGTGGTCTTGATTATGAGTATCTATGGCGGATCGGTTTTGATGCCATCCATCAATCACTTTGTTACCTCCAACCGTCAGCAAATCACCACAAATCAAACTTTTAACCTGTCCGACAAGAACCCCAAAGTGGCTCCACACCAGATAAGAATTAAGAAATTAATCTCGGTTCAGTTAATACTAGCTTATGCCTACTGGAGTGTATGCGGGCTTTTCGTGCTGGCAACATTTTTTGTGGTCTGGCTCTATATGCGTGAAGTTTCACGAGGATATCTGGATGTGCGTAAACAGATTGTAATGGAGACTATCGGTAAAACGTCTGAGCAAGATCCTGATGAAAATATTCGATAGCCATCTCCCCGATGCAGTAGAAGATTCTCGCTGGATGCGCCGAGCATTACGAATTGCTGCAAAAGGATATACCGCGCCAAATCCGATGGTTGGATGCTGTATAGTCAAAGATGGCGTTCTAGTGGGGGAAGGATACCATACACTGGCAGGGAAACCTCACGCCGAGGCCGAGGCGCTGTCTGCTGCTGGTGACAAAGCTAAAGGAGCAACGGCCTATGTTACTCTGGAACCTTGCTCCCACTGGGGGCGAACTCCTCCGTGTGCAGATGCACTCTGTACTGCTGCAGTGAAAAGGGTGGTAGTAGCCACTCTTGATTCTAATCCGAAAGTCAGCGGCCAGGGATTAGACCGGATAAAGGATGCAGGTATTTCGGTGCGCGCCGGGGTGATGGAGAGTCAGGCTAGAAAGTTAAATGAGGCATTCTTCCATTTCCATGAGAAGAAAAGCCCCTTTTTTATTTTGAAATCTGCCGTTACTTTAGATGGAAAAACTGCAACCCGAACTGGCGATTCACGCTGGATTACTGGCGAAAGATCAAGAGCATTTGTACATCAACTTCGGGCAAAATGTTCTGCGGTCATGGTGGGTATAGGAACACTTCTCGCGGACGATCCTAAGTTGACATCAAGAATAGCGCGTAGGAAATCCCCCAAGCAGCCACTTCGTATTGTGCTGGATTCCCATTTGCGAACTCCCCTCTCTTCTCGGGCAGTGCAGGAAGCTCGCTTAGAGCCTGTATCAGCTCCACTACTGATTGTGACCACCACCCACGCATCCAAAGAAGCAGAACATTTATTGTTCGGCGATGGTGTGGAGATATTGCGCCTGGAATCGGGGAGTGATGGAAAGGTACCATTAAAAGCACTTGAAGAGGAACTGTTCCAGCGACAGATCATCAGCGTGCTGGTGGAAGGCGGAGGTACACTGAATGCTGCCCTGGTGGAAGCCGGTATGGCGGATAAAATATTAACATTTATCGCTCCAAAGATCATCAGCGGCAGCGATGCCCCCACCTCTTTTGAGGGTGTAGGGATTGCAGCTATGGCGGATGCCATTCACCTGAATTCCATGGCGGTTCGACGGTTTGATCAAGATATACTCATAGAGGCTTATCTGTAGTATTGTTTCCAGTGAAAGGTCGAAGGGGATGTTTACAGGTCTAGTAGAAGAGTGCGGTCGCGTGGTAGAAACTATAATTGAAGGTCGATCTGCTCGACTCACTGTTCATTGCGATATCGTGAGTCAGGGAGCCAAATTAGGCGATAGTATTTCTGTGAATGGCTGCTGTCTCACAATCGTCCAAATGGAAAATGTAGAACTCACTTTCGATGCCGTGCCTGAGACACTATTCCGAACTAATCTTGGGGCGCTATTGGCCAACGATCGTGTAAATCTTGAACGACCGCTTCTTGTCGGAGATCGACTTGGAGGCCACTTTGTTCAGGGGCATATTGACGGCGTTGGGAAAATTATATCGATGACTGAGAACGAAAACGCAGTAATAATCGAAATATATGTGCCGGCGCCACTTCGCCGATACCTGATTGAGAAGGGATCCATCACAGTCGATGGTGTCAGCCTGACAGTTGCGGAAGTCCGATACGAATCTTTTACTGTCTGGACGATTCCTCATACGCGCGCAGTGACGAATCTCGGCATTCGCAAGCCAGGTGACGAAGTCAATTTGGAATGCGACCTTCTGGGAAAGTACATTGAACGATTGATGGAAGCTCGCAAGCCCACGTCTCCTCCTTCATTTTCTCTCTGAAAATCAAAACTATTACTCCCTGCCCATAAGCTCTAGATTAAGGATTTTCGCGAAGCAATTCATTTCGTCGTCTCAAAGTATGCCAGCAATACTAATGGATTCTTTCGTATGCCGAACGATTGGCACTGATTGTGCAAGATTATCTCCTACCTTCGAAAATATCGAGGGTAGTGAGGTAGTACCAATGATTATAAGATGGTTATCCCACCTGTTTTTTACAGGCATTTTGATAATATGCGCAAATAATAGTACGTTCGCAAATAGTGCGCACGCTGTAAATGTATCGCTTTCGAAAAATATCTACACTATATCAGTCGATCTTCGCTCGGGTGCGCCAATGATGCCTACTGATGCAGTCGCAGCTGCTTCATGCACGAATGCGCCTCAAAGAATGAACTTTATTTGGCATGTATCTCTCGACTGGAATTTCCCCGCATATCCAACGCATCATTCGATCAATCAACGTTCCTTCATCCAGCCTTCACCTCTGCATTTAGATTTCGGAAATGAGGTTCGTGGTGGAACACTGAAAGTGACTGCGGAAATCGTGATCGATGGACAAAAATTACGTGGTACGGCTGTAGCGAAAGTAATTGCATTGAACCCCACCAGAGAGCAGATACTTAGATCATTCCCAACGAACCGTTTCGGTCTGATTGCGTCTAAAATAGGTGTGTGGGAGAGCGGAATGCGACAGTTCAACCCTGTGTCAGCTCGTGTACAATCTGGATTGCCCTACACCTCAATTACGAATGATGTGGGACTAATGCAGTTAAATCCAGGATGTGGCAGTTTATCGTCACCAGATCAGATTTGGGACTGGAGAGCGAATGTTCGGAGGGGACTAGTCATCTTGCGTAGTAAGTTCGAAGCGAGCCGCAGTTACCCATTTGAGCTTATTTCATCACAATCAGTGAGTAACCAGCCTTCACGCACCTATCTTCCTTCAAGACATGCCGTGAGAGATTTTCGTAATACTACCGTGCAGTCAGCTCTTGGCCTTTCCTCTATTGTGGGAACAGGTCAAATGACAGGAGACATGGATGTTGACCATATCGCTCTGAGCGAATGGGAGCGAGATGCGATTCGCAGGTATAATGGCGGTAGAGAGTATAGCTGCGAACTGCGGTTGAATACACATACAAGACAGCTGGGAGCAGCTGACTGGAAGCAGGATGCGACACGCGGTGGTATTAAACCTGCATGTGGCGATCGTGATTATGTACGGCATGTTCTCAGATCTCGAAGCGGAATGGTACTGCTTCTTTCAAAACCACCGCGTATGTTTAGCTATTAGCGCAGCTCAGATAACCAGATGATTACTCTGGCCATTATTCTTAAGAAATGGAGAAATACTCCAATGAGTCAGCCTGAACTAATTATCACCAAACTCGCCGATTTGGAGACTGAAGCAAGAAATCCACGAACTTCTGATCTCGATACACTTTCTACCGAAGCGCTTGTAAAGGCTCTCCATGATGAAAATATCACGGTACTAAAAGCGGTGGAGGCGACTCTGCCGTATCTTTCCGATCTGGTGAATCAAACAGCGGATAGGCTCATCCTGGGGGGGCGGCTGTTCTATGTGGGAGCAGGCACCAGCGGGCGGCTAGGTGTTTTGGATGCAAGCGAATGTCCGCCAACTTTTGGTGTAGATCCTGGCCTGGTGCAGGGGATAATTGCTGGTGGAGATAAAGCGCTCAAAAAATCAGTGGAAGGTGCGGAAGACCTCGATGATCTCGGCGCATCCGATCTTCATGCTGCAGGAATTACCATTAATGATGTCGTGGTTGGAATATCAGCGAGTGGGCGCACCCCTTACGTAACAGGGGCCCTGCATTCGGCAAAAACTGTGGGGGCGCTGACAGCAGCTATTGTTAATGTTTCCAACTCCGAGCATTCGCATCATGCTGCGATCACCCTGGCTGCGATTACCGGCCCCGAATCCATTTCTGGATCCACTCGAATGAAAGCAGGCACCGCCCAGAAGCTTATTCTGAACATGCTCAGTACGGCAGTCATGGTGCGCCTTGGAAAAGTTTACGGCAACTTGATGGTTGATGTACGCGCAAACAACGATAAACTTCGAGATCGTGCTATTCGGATTGTTACAGCAGCAACAGGTTCAGACCACCTTGCCGCAGAACGTGCGCTCGCGGATACAAATGGAAGAGCGAAATCGGCAATCGTGATGCTGATTCTAGATATATCCCCTGCGGAGGCGGAGAGCAGACTTGCTCGCGCAGGAGGCTGGGTGCGCCGTGCGCTCGAACTGAGCGATTCGGATTAACGCTTAAGTATCTGCCACCTATTTGCCTGGAACAGCAGGCGGTGCTGGCGGCAGTTCGAGTGCTGCATCAAGAGCCGGAATGAAATTGGCTGGAGCAGGATTGGTGGGAAGCGGCACAACACTCGTCACCTTCACTGATTTCCTGAGAGAAATTAGATAATTTGGCAGCAGAGAATCGGAAATCTGCTGCCAAAGTTGTTTTCGTTCTGGCTCGGTGGTCTGCTCTCCTCTGCGTTCGATCTTGAAGATGTACCACCCTAATCTACCTCGTAGAGGTATTGAGTACTCCGATCCTTTTAGACTCCATATTGCATCCTCTAAACCCTTGGTTCCGGTTCCTCTTAGGGATGGCCCGCGAAGCCCACCATAAGCTCGTGTGAAATCTTCGTTATGTGCTCTCGCCACGTCTTCCAAAGTTTTGCCTGACTGAAGTTCTTTGCTCCATAGAACCAATCTTATTTTAGCTTCTGTGAAATCCTGTTCTGAAGGCTTCTCACCAAGTTTGGCATTTGCTCCGGCCGCTGCAAAAAGCTGCCTAGTGAAGATCCAGTCGTTCGGCCCGATGGAATGTCCAAGTTTTTTAGAAATTTCTGCTTGCAGCAGCCGATCCTGGCGAATTTTGGTGCGCATATCCATCATAAAGAGATCCTTGGGCACCTTGTATAGTGTCATTAATTGATCGTCAGACATTGTAGTATTGCGCTGCTGACGAATCTGATCGAACTGCTCATGGGCAAAAGCAGCTGCCTGAGTTTCCGTAATAATTATTCCCTTGTGCCTTGCCTCGATCTCAACAATTTTCGTGTTGACAAGGCTTGCAAGAATTGGAGCAAATTCTATATTTGGGTCTTTGAAGAGTCTTTGATAGATGGCGGATTCAGAAATTGAGTAGCTCTTAGCGTTTCCTTTTGCCGTTCGCCACTGTGCCGTTAATAGTTCACCCAGATGTCCATTTACTCTCGGATCTAGCTGCATCCAATAGTAAGTCAACTCTCTACGTGAAATCGTTTCAGCTGCCACGGTCGCTACCACATCGGCAGCGAGGAGTTGATTTCTAACTGCCGATGGCGTTTGCTGCTTAACTTGAACTGGTTGGGCTCCATTAGAAGGTGAGGACGTAAATACTATTGAAAGGAACATAACTATCTGGAAAGCCAAATGATTGCGATGGCGCGTTCGAAATAATGCTACTTTTTCACCTAACCCCCCAACCCCCTTCCCTGCCCAAGCAAACGATAAAGCTATTTGCTTTAGGGAAGGGGGAGAGTAAGTGTTTACAGTTCCCCCTTCCCTTCCCCCTTCCCTCCGAGGAACGAGGGAATCAGGGAAGGGGGTTAGGGGGTTGGGTAAAAAAGATCGAAATAACGTTAGCATTAAGAGAATATCTCCAAAATCATGAGTGATGCGAGTAAGATTCTACACTGACAGCAGGCATATTTCTATTTCGTCGCTTAGTTAATTTACTCCTGCCCAGCATTAGTTTCAGAGATAATTTAATCTGTGCCCTCATAGTTTTCAATGGCAACACCGATAATTAGACGCATTAAAGGAGGACCCTATGCGTCTCGTTACTCGTTCAGATTTTGACGGACTGGTCTGCGCCATTCTTATTAAGCATGTTGAGCAGATAGATTCCATCCAATTTGTACATCCCAAAGATCTTCAGGATGG
Organism: Chthonomonadaceae bacterium; assembly: GCA_025352825.1. Taxonomy (GTDB): domain Bacteria; phylum Armatimonadota; class Chthonomonadetes; order Chthonomonadales; family Chthonomonadaceae; genus JANXSG01. The sequence goes on from JANXSG010000124.1 coordinate 33,756, forward strand.
AAAATTTGAAGTCACAGATCAGGATATTCTAACCAATGTTCCCTATGTGGACGGCTGCGGCCTATGGTTTGATCATCACAAAACTGAGTTTGATCGCGTGGTAGGTAAACTCCCCTATAGAGGTGAGTGCCGAATAGCACCCAGTGCAGCCCGAGTAGTGTACGACTATTACGGTGGAAAAACACAATTCGGTGATATCGATGAGATGATGTTTGAAGTGGACAAAGCCGATTCCGCTCAGTTTACTAAAGAAGAAATTTTGAATCCTTCCGGATGGCCACTTCTCTCGTTTCTTATGGATGCCCGCACCGGCCTGGGCAGAGCGAAAGATTTTAATATCAGCAACTATCAGCTCATGTACGCACTGATAGATGCCTGTAAAACGATGTCTGTTCAACAGGTTTTGCTTTTGCCCGACGTACAGGAACGTGTCGAGCGGTACTTTGAAGAGAATGCTCTCTTTCGTGATATGCTGGAAAAACATTCCTGGGCAGAGCAGAATGTAATCATCACCGATCTTCGTGGCACGGAGAAAATTTATTCTGGAAACAGGTTTTTAATATATGCACTCTATCCCGAGCAGAATACATCTATCTGGATAGTCGATGGCCTCAGAAAGCAGAACTGTGTTTTCGCTTGCGGCCAGAGTATCATCAATCGAACTTCCAAAACAGATATCGGTTTGTTGATGAAGCAGTTCGGCGGAGGAGGCCATCAATCCGCAGGTACCTGCCAGATAGCCTACGAATCTTCCCATGATATCCTCAGGCTACTTGTGAACAAAATGAATGAAGACGAAGGCAAGCAGTTCTGTAAAGCAGCATAGGCTACAGGGTATTACTTTCCCCACCCCCCAACCCTTCTCCCGAAGCTTTGGGAGAGGGAAGTCTTCGGCGTCGGGTTGAGGGCTGTGAAAGGCATTTTTCGGGAGTTGACAACTTCCGACAGCAAAAAAAAGCGTCTTTCAGACGCGATGCGTCCCCGCCCACAGGGCGGTTGGCCGAAGGTCTTCCAGACGGGTACTTCAGTGCCCGGCACCTCTCATCCCGAGTTGAATTGACGCAGCACTAAAGTACCGGTCTGGATTTTCGAAGCCCATCTCAGGTCGCTTAGGCTCCCTGCATGGGCTGAAATTTCCTATTTTAGTCACCCCCTCTCCTCCGAGCTTGCGAGGGAATGCTAAGGAGAGGGGGAAGGGAGGGCGGGTGAGGCTAATCCCTCTCTCGACCGATTCACGCCATGCCATTTATACCGATCAGGGAGGTTTTGTT
>JANXSG010000129.1 GCA_025352825.1 Chthonomonadaceae bacterium
TCCCTGAGTATTTGCTTGAATTCTGTATAAGCACTGTTGCTGTCGCCCAAATCTCTGTTTAAGTAAACAATGAACGTGTCATCTGCGCGGGCTTGAAGAGAAATACGCTTGACGCAATCCACCCATTTGCCCACTTCTTCAGTGACCCCTCCTTGCTCCCAAAAGTAGGAAAAATAAAAAACGAGTGTTCCTCCGTCTTTGAGCGGGCAATCTACTTGCTCAATCCAGTGCGGATTTTTGATGTCTGGGTAGCATTCTCGAAAACGATCTCCAAAAAGATCGTTTTGGTTTTTCTTTCTGTTGAAATTCAAGGCGACGTCCGTCATAAAAGACTGGATGTCACACCCCAGATAGTCAAGCTCAAGCCGTTTTTTTGCAGGTAAACTTTGCTGGAAATCCGCGAGAGCCAGACACGCGGTCATCGGACCGCAGCCGACATCAATCATCCACACATTGGCGGGCTTTTGATAGATATACGGCTTGAAAAATGTCTGATACTCGCGCTCAATCACCTTTTTGTTTCCGTCCAGGTGCATCGGCATATAGGTGTAACTGTATAACAACGCAAGCGCCTGGGTTTGGCAAGGAGTTCGCGCGTACCCCAGTATTTTCATGCGGATATAATGATCAAACGACGAAAATTCGGTTCTGCTTTGCTGGTAGGCGACAAGATACTGATTGACTTCTTGATTGATTTCTTCGTCCTCACGGAACGGCTTTAACACAATATCGCGGAACGCTTCCTGATATCCCACTTTATTCTCCTGCTGCCACTCCTCCGAGATGTCGAGCAGCCCTACACCTACGCCTGAATGTTGAGCAGCGGCAAGGATTCGTGTAAATCGCGACACGAGGTTGCATAGATAGCTGTGCGACCATCGTTCGAGACCGCCTTGCCCGTAGTCGCGCTGCAAATCTGGGATGGAGCGTGCACAGGACGCGTTTGCCCTGAAAGCCCGTGATCTTGCCGGGGAAGTGCTTGTCGGAGTAGGGTTCGGGAGTCCAACAGTTGCCTTCTAGCGTCCAGCCATCATAGGATTCGCTCTCGAAGTCCGCAAAGACGGTGTCACCGGAGGCAGGAGCAGAGGCAGTTGAGGCCTGCCCCAGAACAGCGGAGGGAGCCAGTGCCAGACCGGTTGTAGAGAGTAGAAAGTCACGACGGTTCAATGAAAGCCTCCATTTACTCCTCCAGAAACGACTCTCGCTCTAGCAGACGATTCTCGGCGTTGAAACCAAAAATGCGCGCCGTAACCAGTCCCACATCCGTTTTAGGCACGATACGCCGATGCAAGCTATATGCAAAATGGTCAGACCAGACATCCGTACGGGGATTGAAGAAACGGACGAATACCGAAGCATCCGTGGAACGTATCGAACAGACATCAGTTCCTTTATTTCGATTACAAAAAAAGCAAGCAAAGGCTAGATTATCTAACTCTGTCCTGCCATTATGCTTCTCACTGATAATGTGATCCACTTCGCATCCAAATTCCGTATTGACTTGATGGATGCCACAGTATCCACACCGATTTTTCGCTCGTGGGCTTACGGAGCGTTGCATCTCCGCCGGGACATGGGTGATGCTCACGAAATACGTTTCAGGCGTTTGCGAGCTTGTGCCTTCACCATTCGCATCAGGTGTTCAATCTGTGCATAGTGATCGAGTTCATTCTTCTTGGCTTCGTTCAGCGTGCCCTCTTTCTCACGCGCAACCAACTCCCAGACCCGCGTCCTGGCTTCTTCTGACGGCTTGAATTCCAGAATATTGGGAGCCTGGGCGAGCATATTGATAATCTCTTCGGAGGCGGGCCTAAGTTTGAGCTGCGGTTCGATATTCGTTTCCTGCATAGAACCCGGTTTTTTCATACGTGCTCCACTTCCCCAACTAATCCACGGGCTGATCCAGATATCCTTGTTAGTTAATATAAGAGTCAAGCCATCAGACATTCAAATCTCGAATTCAGCTAAGACCATCTAGACCAACACCAATATTTAATGCTCCGATTCAAGGGGGGCTGGCGGAGGTTCTGCGATTGCATGCGCTTTGTTGAGGATGACAGGGCTGATAGATTCCCAGGTAGCAGTTATGAATTTGATCAACTGCTGCCTTTTCTCTTCATCTGTTCCTGCTACACGCTGATCAAATCGAAGGAAGTAGGAAGGATGATTCGAAGTGCCAAGGATAGTTTGGAAAAGAAGGCTCTTGTGAATCTCCTGCGTGGTCTGCAGCTGAACGCCATCCACTACGTAGAAGTACATCATCTCGTACTGTTCCTTCGTGCCATTTTTTTGGAAACGGCTTTCAAGAACCTTCACAGGGCCTTTTTTAGTTGGGATTGTAAGAATACCAACATCATTCAAGACTGCGTCACTACCCAAAGAACAGTTGTGCGGATCGTGAAACGTCCATCTGGCATTACCGGCAGTCATAAAGAAATTGACCAAAGACCCATCAGAACCTTTATAGTCACGGTTGATAAGTCTGGTAGGTTTCAGTTGATCCTGAATATTTTTAGGAAGCTTGTCGAAAATTGGCGTCGAGGGCGTCTCTTCCGCTTTGAATGTGGTCGAATCTACATTCATGGTGAACGGAACCTGAGTAGTCGCGATAGGAAACTCAGGGGGCGCCTTTTTGAAAACCCGTCCCTGCATTGCCCATGCGGTGCCGAAGAGACCGTCGATCACTAAAATATATGGCAGAATCCTGCTAAGAACTAAAGGATCGGGCCTCCATGCAATAGCAGTTTTGCACCAACCGCCAAAAACTTTTAACCCACCCTGAATATCCTCCAAGAGACTCGGCGGTGGGCCAGCATCGACCTTTGCAGAAGGCAGTAGTAGTGGCGGATCCTGTAATGGTATTCCCAGAAGATCTTCACATTTAAGAACTCGGGCGAAATTGAAAAGAAAAAGGAAGGCAAGTATCAGCACCAGAAAACCGCTGTAATCGTGAAAAGTGGCTGCTGCTTGTTTGCTTATGAGTTCGCCAACCACTCCAATGAACGTGATTCGCAGCGAGTTCACAATAAGGCTTAATGGCGCGGAAGAGAGAAATAGTGCCCACTTCTTCCATAGCTCCGCCTTAACAAGATAGGCAAATGCTGCCGAAAAAGTGAGCAGACTTAACAGCGTTCTGAAGCCGCTGCACGCCCCTTCCACCGCCATCTGGTAGTTATCGGTTGTAATCTCCGTCCCGTGACGCACAGCGTGAAGCTGCAGGAGATTTAACAGCATGACCGCGGCTCTGGTAGATAGCAGTTGGATTGGAAAGGCAATAATATTAATAATCTGATCTGGGACGATTGGGATCATCGTAAGCACGAAAAAGAGTGGAAAGAGCATCAGCTTCGTTCGCTTACCACCGCAAAGAAGCATCACGACACCGAACATCGTCAGCACGAAAGAGACTGATTGGATGATCTTAATTTCGGAGTCGCGTGCTATCAGCATCATTACCATAGCAACCGCAATGAGGATGGACCCGCTCCAGGCATGTTTCCAAGGTGCCGCCAAAAGCCGATCTTTCATTCTCCAGATCATGACACCTACAAAGAATGGAACGAACACGGCATGTGCATAAAAATTCCCTGTACCTGTCCACACCCACCACCATATCGCAAAGGTATCTTGATAGAGGACATATCCTAGCGCAAGGGCAGCAAGAATGGAGAGGATGCAAGAGAAAGTTTGTGAGGTGCGTGCTGTATACACACGCGGCATTACATTTTCCATTATCTATTTTCCAGCAGCAGCACGATTGGGAAAGAGAACCATGTTGATATATCGTTCGTCATTCGCATTCTCACTGACAAATTTAGAGTTACCCCAGATTTCAGTAAACTTCTCCTGCCACGGCTTCCCTCGTTTAATGGCAACCTGCGTATTGATCTTCTCTTTGATTTTTGGATCGTTCGGATCGGATTTATGCCCTGGTACAATCCCATTCATTCTTATGAGGATTTTCTTTACACCGCTTCGAGCGTCTTCAGGAGAAGGATTGGTCACTTTAACATCGCCAGGTTTCATTGTAAAAAGTTCAGCCAGCACCTGAGAATTCCCAAAAGGCTGCCTGAAAGTATAGATATAGTTTTCGCCCAGAAAAACAACTTTATTCGGAAACTGCCCCATTATTTCACGAGGATTAACCGGGGGCTTATCCTTACTCATGAGAAGTTTTACCTGATCGACGAGAGTTTCATCCATAACCACGGCAAACTCTGTTAGCGCCTTATTAGGCACGTCGTATGCAGCGGCTCGCTGCGCATACTCATCTTTGAGCTCATCTGGCGTGGTAGATACGTCTTTGACGAGTAACTTTTGTTTGCACAGCCCTTCTCGGACAGCATTTTTTGCTTCTTCAGCCTTCCAAGGGCTCTGTTGCATCTCCCGAGCAAACTTCCAGTTTATCTCTTTCTGTTCATCAAAAGCCTCTTTAATCTCTGCATCAGAGGGCTCAACACCCTGTTTTTTTGCTTCCTGGAAGATAGCCATTCGACTTGCGATTTTAGCTTTTACTTCTGGGCCAGACTGCCCCTCCAAATAGTCATAAAATTCTTTTTTGGTGTATCCCTGGCCGTTTACCCAGAATATGGGGCGAGTATTTCGATATTTTTTGTAGAGTACGAAATTTCCCAGAACCGATGCCACAAGAATCAGTCCTAACACAAATTTACCAAGACTACGCATTGGTCATCCTCTCCTGAGCCGTCCGTGAAATGATCTATTTCGGCTTCAGTAAAACGGTCATCAAAAAATGTATAGCTTAACTAATTACGGAGTTGCCTTCATCAGACGTTCCATATGTCTAGATTCGACTACTTCAGCAATGCGTTCCACCCATCTCTCCAGTGAAAGCGTCTGTTCAATGTCCCGACGCCCCTGAGCCCCCATCCTGTCCGCTGTATGGGGATTGGCGAGTAGATACTGTATCGCATTTCTAAGCGCAGAGATATCACCGGGCGGAGTGTACAAGCCATTCTCGCCTTCCCGAATCGTATCTATCTGCCCGGAAGTGCTGGATGTGATGATGGCTTTGCCCATCGCCATCCCTTCCAGAATGGTGGTTATTCCAGCCTGAAAGTCATTCTCATACAAAGGCACCACAACAAATTTTGAATCGGCATAGAGCTGCCGGAGATCTCCATATTCATATCTTCTTGCCGACACATTCGGCGGCAATGATCGATGTTCAGTTTCGTTCTGATGTTTACTCCACGGGCTTGCTGCTGCCAGGCGGACAACTACATTTAAGCCCTTCACTGCTTCTATTAGAGTGGGATAGTCCCTCCACTCTAATCCTGCGCTGCAGATCATATTAGGCGGAGCATCCTTAAAACGGGGGAGTACCCGGTAAAAGTGATGGTCTGCATGAAATGGAATCAAATGCAATTTCGAGGCTTTTAACCCTAATTCCTGCAAACCATATTTATGCTGTGTGGAAGCATAGACAAATATATCATCCATCTGAGCTTGAAGCGCTCGAAAAAAAGGTTTCTTTTTCGCTGGTGAAATGCGATGTCCTATCAATACATGCCCCGGTCTACTGCGATGTCTTTTAAGCATCACTGCCAGAGGTATACCCACATTTTCTCCATTTGAAAATATCATATCGTAATCGCGAAATTTTGAATACCCCAGAGCTGCCAGAGCAGTATCCTTTCCTGCTCGATAGGCAAGTTTTACAATTGGAGTTCCGCCCTCCTTTTCTAGCGATGCATAGTCTAGAATATCTGCGCTCAATCTCTGCTGCAATGCAAAGTAGTCCATTGTAGGATGGGCGTCATTAACAACGGCTTCGGCCGTCTCATATTTGGCTTTGCTTGGTATAAGCATCAGCACTCTGGGTTTAGTTATTGATATATTCACGAGCTGATAACCCATTTCATCGTTCCATACTAGAGATGAAATTTGAGATACAAGTAAAGCTGCAAAAACTGTGCCAGGTACATTTACCTGGATTTTGATGCCTGTGAGGAACTAAATCTCTTCTCGAAAACATTACCGAGCAATTTTTTTCATTAAATCAAGTATTGCATTGTAGTTTCGACAAGCATCAAATCGCTGTTCTGCCAATTTTCGGCCTTCTTTACCCATCGAATATGCAAGCGCTCTATTTTCAGCTAAAGATTTTACTGCCTCCAGCACGGCGTTTGAATCTGCTGGAGAGATGACTAGTCCATTGATACCATCCTCCACTTCTTCGTTCAATGCGCCTACATTGGTGGTTACTACGGGAAGCCCTGCCGCCATCGCCTCCATGACAGCAATGGGCAGACAGTCGGCCAGGGTGGGGAATACAAATAGATCAGCTTCGGAGTAGAGTGTTCGCAGTTTATCACAGTTAGGAGTAAGTCCTCGATGTATGGAAACCCCGGGTAAATCGCCTATCTCCGCTTCTACCCCTGCTTCTTTCGTGACAATATCTAGAGTGCAGCAGTTTTGGAGATCCTTACGATACGCATTTAATAAGTATTTTCCGCCTTTTCGAACAAAGTCTCCACCTACAAAAAGTAATCTTAGCTTTGTGGGGTCTTTACTCTCACTATCATCTGTTCGATCAAAACTCCATTGCGCGATATCCACTCCAGGAGGAATGACTGTGACTTTTTCGGATGCAATGTGATAGTCGTTTACAAGTGAACTCTTGGCCCACTGGCACCACGTGATGAGGTGTGCTGCCGCTTCAAATGTACTTTGATTCCATTTGAACTTGCGTTTTTCCAGCCAGCTTGTTCCAGTTGCTTTATGGCCATATGCGTCGCCAACGGTATCGTAGTTCAATGGAGTGGCATCCAGCGATACGATACCGGGGATCTTACGAAGAGTAGGAACACTGAAGAGAGCAACCGTCTGCGTATGGAGAAACAGAGCATCTAAACTGCCTCCTGAAAGAGTTCTATTCAGAGAGTCTTTAGCCCTCAAACTTGATTTCAACGACCAGTTGTTCTTAATTACCGGTAATTGCTCCCAAATATCATTCTGTTCCGGGATAATTGGCATCCAGACAGCAGAAATGGACGGGTCGTCCTGCACCCATCGTACCAGATTCCGATGATGGGTCACGTGCCCGAGTGTCTGTTCCATCACAAATCCAAATCTCTTCATTGTGCAGCCTTACTTATAGAAGTATCCGATTCAATAAATACCATTCTATTTTTATCGATAGCTGAGTTCCAGCCCTGATTAAAACCTTCCAACAAACTTATCGTACGCTTTACTACAGGTGGCTTTCGCAGCCGGACGATATGCCGGAATGCTGGCTGAACAATGAAGTGGTAGAGCTCGAACAGCCATACAAAAAAAATCTTTGACCCGCTGCACCGAATTAATTTTGCGTATCCTGCTCCCACGCCCAGGCAGTCTCGCCTTCCCAAATCACTGCCCTGCTGCCAGGTGCGAAAACCATTATGAATCACCGATGTTGCAGTAGTCTGCACCACAGTGTAACCTTTTAGAAGCGCTCTGAGGCTGATATCTGCATCTTCCTGAGAGGGGTACTTTGCCCCTGCTCCTAGCATGTTGTCAAATTCCCCAATTAATTTCATTGCTTCACGGCGGACTGCCATGCCAGCGCCAATTCCGTGATCCGCACACCAGTCTCGAACCGAATGCATCACTCTCGTCTTATCGGTCACATACGCGGGCACGAATCCAGCATCAGGATCGTGCTCTCCAGCCTCCACATTGCAAAATACAACAGCAGTATTTGGATAGTCCACAAACACTTGCGACATCATGTTCAGCCAATTCGGCGGCACGACACAGTCGTCATCAGTCATGCATACTACTTCACCACTTGAGTAAGCAAGCCCAATATTTCGTGCAAGCCCCAATCCTTTGGATTGCGTGGGAAAGTAGTGAAGCCTCTCGTCTTTCAAGAAGCGATCAACAGCCAGGCGAGTATCTTCATTAGTGCTCTGATCGATTACTACCACTTCAAAACTTTTTGCATCATTAGCCAGGAGTGATTCCAAAGTTTCAGCGATACTTGCTCCTCTATTACGAGTGCATACCACCACTGATATTAAATGATCCGAATTTACCGTTTTGATAGCGATCTCCACCCAATCCATTAGATATTTGCGCTGCCGCCAGCAACTATTTATTCTGGCCTCGATTTTTTCGCCTGCCTAATTTCTGCTGAATCATCGCGACAAGCTTCTGTTGTTCCTCTTCACCAAAAACATGAAGATGATATGCCAGGTAACAGAAAGTAAGCATACCAAGCGTCGCCGGGAAAATAATCATCATATTCCTGGTGAGCCAGATGACACACCCCATACTAACTGCGGCAACCAGCCCACGAAAAACCTGAGTAACTGCCTGAACACTGAGAGGGTTCGTTCCCAGCAGAACGAATGCAAATACGACAGTTACCGATTCTGCGATCATGGAGGCTGCCATTGCCCCCGCAGACCCATTGTGAAAATATCGCATAGTAATGGGAATTAATATCCAGCAGAACAGGGCATTGAGCGCCACGGTTCCAATTAGAAATATGCTCCATATTCCGTTCTTACGCTGCGCTACTAAAAACCGATACATTATTGTAGTGACATATAACGGTATGAGATTGAAAGCGCTCACCTGAAGCGCAAGTGGCATATCCTGGAATTTTGATTTCCCGTATAAAAGATGGCAGAATGGAACTGCCAGCATGATGATCATGGTTGTCACGGGTAGGCTCAACGCTAACATCAGAGATAAGACTTTAGTCTGCATCTTCTTAAATTCGACTTCATCCACATCCGTGAGTCTGGTCAGAGAGGGAAGCAGCGCCATACCGATTGCAGTAGGAATAAATAGGAATGTCCCTTGCAGTCGCAGCGCCTGGGAAAAGACCCCGACTTCGGCATCGCCAGAATATCTTCTAAGAATAAGCACCGAGCCCAAAGTATAGAACTGAACAACAAAAGTGTTCATGAAGAAGGGCAAACCGCCTTTAATAACCGTTGTCCACAAAGCGATGTTACAGTTCGGCCTGAGCGATATCCTGCTAAAGAGCCATTTTATACGCATCACCATCGTGATAAGCAGCATGGACAAATTTGATATGGGCATGGCTATCGGACCAAATCTCAAAAATGGGATCGACCACAATGCAGCAGATTGCCATGTGAAATCTAGCGCAGATACTCTTTTTGCTTCTTCCCAGCCAGCCAACACGGAACGCATTGGCTCCGCAAGAAGGTTAATGGATGCCGAGCCCATCGTAAAGTAGGCTAGCATCCAGGTGACATGCGAGGCGTGATTAAGATGCAGAAGCAGTATTGAAAACCCAATTAACGGAAGTATCAGCAAAAGTCGCAGTCCAAGAGCAGCGTTCAGCAGTCGTTCTGCATTCAGTTGATCCCTGCCTACCTCTGCCACAAGGTACGGATCGATACTGAGCATGAGAGTTCCAGAGACGGTGCTGACTAAAGTCTGAGCAAGTGCAAGCTCCCCCATCGCTGTTTCACCCAAGCGACGGGGAATTATCGAGATGGCAAGGAAAGATACACTCCAGCTTATGAGCTGCGCGAAGAGGTAGATGATCGCATTTTTTGCGACTTTACCCTGGCCCGATTGTGGGACTGCTTCCATACTGAGCTCAGCGGACATGTTTTGCTGTTCCGTTTTGATGAATCACTTCACTTTATCCAAATAATCGAAAATTTCTTTGCCTAACCCCATAACCCCCTTCCCTGATTCCCTCGTTCCTCGGAGGGAAGGGGGAATCTTTAAATCTGAGTCTCCCCCTTCCCTAGCGCAAACAGCTTTACCATTTGTGCGGTCAGGGAAGGGGGCCGGGAGGGCGGGTCAAAAGATCATGACATTATTCTATCATAGAATATTTCCAGAGTATCGACTACCGATCTCCAGCTATATTGTCTCAAGGCCAGTTCGCGCCCTGCAGCGCCAAGTTTATGAGCTAGAGTTTGATCATCAATAAGCTGTAATACGCATTGCGCAAATTTTTCCGGATCATCTGCAATAAGCAGTTCTTTATTATGATGCACCCCAATCCCCTCGCATCCTAACGAAGTTGATACCATTGCCTTGCTCATCGAAAGGCCTTCCAGTACCTTAAGCCGCGTCCCACTGCCCATTCTTAGCGGTACCACCAAAACTCCAGCCTTCTCTTGATAAGGGCGAACATCTGGTACAGTGCCAGTGACAACCACATTTTGGCTGGCGAGTTGCAACACTTCTTCCGGCGGCCCTGCACCTACGATCGAAAATACGGTATGCGGACGCCTCGCTAGAATTAATGGAAGTATTTCACGAACAAAATAGATCGCAGCGTCGATATTAGGTCGGTAACGCATTAGCCCCGTCAAAACAATGCTGTTCATATCGGGAGGCTCAGTAACAGGGCAAAAGTAGTTGACATCCACGCCATTGGGGGCTACTGTAGATTGTGCCTGAGGTAGAAGCTCTTTTAGTATCTCCTCTTCTCTTCCGGAAGTTAGAATAATGCCGTCGGCATCTCTCCAGCAGGCCTGCTCCTCACGTCTAAATTTTTCATACTCAAGCCAGTTATACAGTTTTCGGGCTGGAGATTTCTCAGTCTTGTACATCCGATGCAGCAGCTCGTACTCGATATTATGTTCGTCTATCAGAATTTTTGATTTCTTGCCAAAATTAAATCCACTCATCTGACTAGATTCTACCTGGATAATATCAAATGATTCTTCGGCCAGAAGTTTGTCAAGCTTATGCTGCATCGCAGCGGACTGAAGTCCACGTCTCTGAAAAGATACTGCAGATAGCAGCGAGGACAACTGAGCAAATCGTTTACTATTCCCTTCCTCTTCATGCGG
>JANXSG010000160.1 GCA_025352825.1 Chthonomonadaceae bacterium
TGTAAATCCGTCTGACTGGACTACGCTCTACGATGCGTTCGGCGCTTCCCATGGTGCGATAGAGGTAAACGGCCAGCAGCAGTCGAACCAGCTCAACATAGAAAGCGTGGGTTTCGGAGGGCAATGGGGCTACTACACCGATAATGAGATTGACCAGGTCACGGGAGTAGTTCCACAGGGACGCCTCGCCTGGACACTTAACGGCCTGAGATACTATGATCCAGCCACCGGCGCTTCCTCACACGCGATCCAGTAGGTTACGAAGGCGGTATAAACCTATATACCTTCTGCGGTAACAACCCGATTAACTATGCCGATCCAAGTGGGCTAAAACAGACCGGTTCATACTTTGGCGATTTATGGGAAGAAGCAAAGGGATTTGGCTCTCTTTTCAATCCTTTCAACGGTTTCAAAACTGGCGATAGTTTGGGAAAGATTTTCCATAAGGGAGGAATTAAGGCTCTCGGAAGTGCACTGTTGCAAGGTGCCAAACATAGTCTCACAGATTTGTACTGCTTCTCATGGAATCGGAATTTTATGGTGTTCGCGATAGGTACACTTTCTTCTAGAAGGAGTCCCAATGAAACGCACTCGCAGACACTTTTCAAGCACCGAAAAGGTGGCTATCCTATGCAGTCACTTGATTGATTCTGTTCACATCTCAGACCTGTCCACGGAATATGATTTACAACCTACTGTATTCTACCGCTGGCAGAAACAGTTCTTCGAGAACGGCGCTGCTGCCTTTGAAACTCCCTTTGCTCAGCCTAAATCATCGTCTGATGCTTCTCGTATACTCGCACTGGAACAGAAACTCCAGCGTAAACACGAGATACTCTCCGAACTGATAGAGGAACATATCCAGCTAAAAAAGTCGCTTGGGGAGATCTGAATGGCAGATAGGTACTCCCCGAAACACGCGACCAGGTTGTTCAGTTCATCCAGCAATCGTCTGCTAAAGCTGAGATTGCAGCCTCCAAAATGCTCAAGTGGCTGGGGCTCAGCGCCGGTAAATTCCACGCCTGGCGGCACCGCAAGGGTATCCCTAGTCATCACAACAGCCAGCTTTCCCGCTCATCTTGGATTGAAGAGTGGGAACGGCAGGCTATTATCCGGCGTACTGCGATAACCGTAAAGATGGGTATCGACTGCTTGACTACATGCTGCTCGATATCGGCAAGGTGTGCGTCAGTCCAAACACGGTCTACCGGATACTCTCAGAAGCGGGTGATCTCGGACAACGGCCCTCAGTTCATTGCCCGTGATTTCAAGGAGTTTATTCGCGTTTCCAATTTGTCCCATGTGCGAACTTCGCCGCACTACCCGCAGAGCAACGGCAAGCTCGAACGGTGGCACGGTGCGCTCAATCAAGACTGTATCCGCCCAAAGACGCCTCTTACGCTGGAGGATGGCAGGGTTGCAATAGACCGGTTTATCACTTACTATAACAATATCAGCCTGCACAGCGCTATCGGCTACATCACTCCGGCCGCAATGCTGGCGGGCCGTTCAGAAAAGATCGCTGCCCAGCGCACCAGGAAGCTGGAGGAAGCGAGGTATCAGCGAAAGTCACGATCAACGAGCCAGGCTGCAGGCCAGGAAACACTTCCAGTTCAGGAGAGCTAACGCCTTTATGTCTTGCTGATGCGTAACTTTACGCATCAGCAGGACAGCTTCATCTCGCAGAGTTTGGAATGCTGCAGCATGAAGACCGCATTCACAAATATGGAAGGATAGAGTACATTATCTCCAAGCAGACAAAACAATGAGATCTGCTATAAACAAGAGAAAGGGTTGACAAGCATAAATGCAAACATGTAAACTACTTGCGTACACCCCGGATACTGGACTATGCACCCAGTCATTGTTCTAAAATTCAATAGGGTAAATATCACCTTTTGGAACAGTGAAAATGCTGCTTAATGACCAACCGACTACCTTAGCGCAAGCACCTCAGATTCCTATTCACGGCGAACCAGCACAAAACAATGATAGTACAGGACTTTTTTTTAGACAGGATTAACAGGATTTACAGGATTAAGTTTTCTGGTATGACTTTGATACAATAACTATACAGGTGTTTTACTTCTCTGCATCAATCCTGTAAATCCTGTCTAAAAAAAGTCCATAAATTATAATAAAATTGTGTTGTTGAAATCGACATTGCGTTCATTCAGAACTCAATTCAAGTTCTGTGGTATCTAAACGTGATTAGTGAAGGAATATTTGGTCGCACCGCCGAAGCTCAATTTCTATCCGCTTATATATGTGTTGGAGCAAAGCATGTTTGATCTTTTAATACGGAATGGTTCAATAGTTGATGGGACTGGGGCAGCAAAATATCTTGGAGATATTGGAGTTTGTGATGGAAAGATAACTGAAATCGGCCTAATCGATGCAGCAGCAGAATCATCAGCGTCGATCAATGCTTCAGGCAAAGTAGTCTCTCCCGGCTTTATAGACATTCATACACATGCAGACATTGCTCTGTTGGCACGGCCACAGCACCTTCCGAAAATCATGCAGGGCGTCACCACAGAGATATTTACAAACTGCGGGCTGGGTTTTGCGCCGATCACCGATTCTGGAATGCAGATACAGCGCAAGAATATTGCGGGCTTATTTGGTGCTGATGGTTCTCACTCAGCTGATGGTTCTCATCCTGTCGATTGGAGCTGGAAGACAGTAGCAGAGTTTCTCGCGAGATTCGAGTCTCAAGGTATAGGAGCAAATATTGCATACCTCATACCGCATGGTTCGGTGCGGGTATCTGTCATGGGAATGGAAGAGCGCACTGCCGATTCCGCAGAACTGAACGCGATGAACTCCATGCTTCAGCAGGGAATGGAAGAGGGTGCATGGGGCTTGAGTACTGGAATCTGGTATGCGCCTATGCGGGCAGCAGCGAAAGAAGAACTATTCAAGCTTTGCAAAACTGCTGGATTCTTTGCTACTCACCAGCGCGACTATGGGGATAAGATTTTTGACGCAACCAATGAGAGCCTTGATATCGCACGTGGGGCTGGGGTTCCTGTTCAAATTGCGCACCTGCAGATGAACGGACCATCGAATGCTGGACGGGCTCCCGACATTCTTGAACTGCTTTCCAAAGCCAGGCACAGTGGAGTAGACGTGACTTGTGATATCTACCCCTATACAGCAGGTTCTACCTTTATACAGTCACTTATGCCAGCAACTGTTACCGAGGATGGCCCAGAGGGGGTGCTGCGCAAGCTTGCTGAGCCAGTAGAAAGAGCCGAGATAGTTTCGTTTCTGCATTCCTTGCAAGCGGATTGGGGTAAATACAATCTGGTGGGGGCCGCAAGTAAAATCAATGAGCCCCTTGAAGGGAAAACGTTTGTCGAATGCGCAGAGGCACGTTCGATTTCTGTGCCCGAATTTATCTGCGCTGTTCTCGAAGAAGAGGAGCTGCGAGCCTGTTTTGTACACCATGCCGCGCATGAGGGCAATGTACGAGATATTTTGCAGTGGCCACATCAGATGGTGGGGAGTGATGGTCTTCATCTCCCAGGAAAAACACATCCTCGCCTTTATGGAACTTTCCCACGAGTATTGGGACGCTATGTGCGCGAAACAAAAGTACTGTCTCTTGAAACCGCTGTTCATAAGATGACAGGGCTGCCTGCAGCAAGAATCGGGCTTCCTAATCGTGGACTGCTTAAAAAAGGATACGCGGCTGATCTTGTGTTATTTGATCCTGAAACTGTAGGTGATTTAGCTACTTTTGAGGATCCGCTTCGATATCCAATAGGGATATCGACAGTATTTGTGAACGGTAAGGCGGTCAAGAAGGATGACAAACCTACTGGAGAGCTGCCAGGAATGGTGCTTCGTAAAAAATAGTTTTGAAAATAAGAGGAGAATGGGCACTTTTAGGCTAAAATAGTATTGATATTTCCCGCATTGAGTGAAGATAGGAACGCTGGTAACGTCAGGACGCAGCACACCTCTCCTCACCTATCATAAGGAGGAAAACATGAATATGGATGTAAAGCTCTGGAGAAACGCCATTGCAGCCTCTCTTGGGCTAATTTTCCTGGGGAGCGCTCAGCTCTCTCAGGCGCAGACTACTGGAAATTTTGGCTCGACAGAGCTGAGCAAAAACTGGAATCTACGCCTGGGTATTAGCGTATTCCAAAGCCAGACAGCTCGTGCGAAAGCAGGAGAAGTAGGCATAAGTGGAATCGCTGAACGCACCGTTTATCACGCCGACAACTACGATATCAACGTAGGCATTGGCTACAACGGATCGAGTGATATCTACAGCATACCAATTGAAGTGAACGGAATTGTTCACAAAAATCGATTGCGCTATGGTATTGGAGCGGGATACTCTTTCGGAAAAAGAATTGATGGCAGGGGAATGTCCGGAACAGTACTTACCCTTATCGCCGGATATAAGCTGATCGATACGGGTGTTCCTCTGAACCTTGATCTTCGCTACAACTTCATCTCTGGTGCTAGCAGCGAACTTGATGGCTACAGCATTACACTAGGCGCCCAATTCTAAAACGATTGGACATTTCAATCCAAAATTTGAGGATAGCGTATCATACGCTATCCTCAATGTGTTTCAGCCAACGTATGGGAGTATTTCATGAAAGTTCCCCCTCTTCGAATATGTCAAAATTATGTTGTTATTATATTATCCGTAGGTATATTATTCTCGATTACCAATCCCTTATCTGCTCAGCAGAATCCTGAAGGGCTGGCTATCCCGGGCACAGCGCGTATTGCCGATAAATTTACTCCCTTGATACCGTCGTCAATACATTTGAATGGTGGCATGCTGGGTACTCGGTTGGATGCCAGTGAGAAGAAACGACTCCTAAATGTGGATGAAAACGAACTTCTCGATGCGTTTGAACAAAGGGAAAAGGAGCATCAGGACTGGCAGGGAGAACACGTCGGGAAGTTTCTTCATGCAGCATCTTTAGAATGGAACTATACGAAAGATGCTGCACTCAAACTCAAGATCGACCGGGTGGCACATCGCCTCATGAAGACTCAGATGCCGGACGGCTACCTTGGAACGTATATCCCTGCAAAACGCTGGGGAAGCTGGGATGTCTGGGTGCATAAGTATGCACTTCTTGGCCTTCTAACTTACTTTCAGTACACGCACGATAAATCAGCGCTGGCGACATGCCGCAGAGTTGGCGATCTGCTCTGCAATACTTTTGGCACAAGGAAACGAGATATAAATCGTGCTGGAACGCATATGGGGATGGCAGCAGACAGTGTTCTTGAACCGATGATGCTGTTATACCGAGCGACCAAAGAGAGGCGATATCTCAATTTTGCAAGCTATATCGTATCAAACTACGATTCCCCAGATGGTCCAGCAATTTTGACCTCTCTTGAAAAGCATCGATCGGTGGCTAAAGTCGCAAACGGAAAAGCATATGAGATGACCTCCAACTTTAATGGAATACTTGAGTTATATCGTGCTACAGGAGATCCACGGCTTCTGAGTGATATGCGCATAGCGTGGAAAGATATAGTAGACAATCGCTTATATCTGACGGGAGGCGCTTCATCGGGCGAACATTTCGTGGCAGACTACCACCTTCCAAATGGGGAGAATGGCGCGATTTGCGAGACTTGTGTCACCGTTACGTGGGAACAGATGAACCTGCAGATGCTGCGTCTGACGGGTGAATCTCAGTTCGCAGATCAGGCTGAGCGCTCCATCTACAATCATCTATTGGGAGCTCAAAAACCATCGGGTGACGAATGGGTCTACTACACTCCTCTGGAAGGTCATAAGGCTTACGGACATGAGACCAACTGCTGTCTGTCCAGTGGGCCGCGTGGAGTTGCTCTGATTCCGGAATTTGCAGTCATGGCCAGCTCTGATGGCGGAGCGGTAGTGAATCTGTACAATAGTGGATATGCCTCTCTAAATCTACCGAATGCTAATGTTAAGCTTAAGATTGTTTCTCGCTATCCGTGGAGTGGGGCGGTTTCCATATCTTTGGTAACCGATAAGAAATCGGCATCGTTTCCATTGAGATTGAGAATTCCGGGCTGGTGTTCCACCTTCTCTTATCGTTTAAATGGCGCAGCCACTGTAAACAACAGCAAACGATATCTGGTCCTATCCCGAAAATGGTCATCTGGAGATATCATCAAACTGAATTTTAAAATGGAGCCAAAACTTATACTTGGAGATCATGAAAATTTGGGCAAAGCAGCAGTCAAACTGGGTCCTTTAGTATATGCAGTGGATTTAGCAATGAATCCACTGGTCAAGCGGCCCGCTCAGATTGAACTGATATCTTCCAAACTAAATGAGCTAAAGTTTAAATCAATACGCTCAAACTTGAAGGATATGCCTGATATCTTAACTATTCAAGGAAGAGTAGCAGGGTCGAATACTGCATTTCCCATAAAACTTACGCCTTTTTCCGAAGCCGGGCAGAACGGAACGAGCAGATATACGGTATGGATGGCGCTGCCGGGTAAAGGAACTGCGGTCATTGGGCCTGTATCCCTGTTAGAAGGGGATGCAATCGATGTCTCACGATTTGGGAACAAGACAGAGAGCTACACGGATGAAGATATATCCACTTACTTCGTTTCCTATGATGGTAAATATCAAAAGGAAGACTGGTATGCCGTTCTGCATCGTAAACCGGTTAAGATCAGGCGGGTGATCTTTGCACATGGCAAAACATTCCACGATGGAGGATGGTTTGACACATCCACGGGTAAACCGAAAATTCAAGCTCAGATTAAAGAGAATGGTGAATGGGTCGAGCTAGGTGTTCTTGAGAAATATCCAGCAACAACAGCCACCGATTCCACAGGCTTGCAGGATGGACAGAAGTTCGAGATTGTTTTTCCACCAGTCATAATCTATTCACTACGGGTGATAGGGAAACCAGCAACCGGAGACAATCCCAAACAGAGTTTCAGCTCCATATCAGAGCTACAGGCATTTGATTAAAGATACAACACAAATTAAACATCGTTCAGAGAGCGATAATCTAATCGTTTATGAAAAATGGTTTCCTCAAGCTTTGCCGCGCAAAAAGTGAGACACAATATTTGTATATAGGCACATTTGGTAACTATTCAGCATGACAATTCACCACAATCGAAAAAGTCTTACTTCACGTTTGAATCATTGGAGCTGTATTCTAAGGGAACTCAAAGACAGCAAATTAGACGCAAAAAAGCACAAAAATTTTAAGATGATCTCGCCATCGATTCGAGGAGAACTGCATATTTTTCTGCTACAAACTTACGCTTGACTTTGAGGGTAGGGGTGAGTTCGCCGCCTTCGATGCTGAATGGTTTATCCACAAGTTTAAAACGTTTGATTTTTTCAAATTCTGCAAGAGATCGAGTATGCTCCTCAATCTCTTTTTTATATAGTTTTAAAACTTCTGGATGCACTAACAGCTCTGCGATGTCGGCGGTAGGAAATTCCGTGGACTTCGCCCATGCGAGCAGCTTATCGAAAGCAGGGGCCAATATCGCCATCACGGTTGCCTGTTTATCTCCGAAAAGCACTGCTTCCGCTATGTATTCGCTTAGTTTCAATTGCGCTTCGATGGGCTGAGGCGCGACTTTTTTGCCGTTCGTTAGTACTAGAAGGTCTTTTTTACGATCAGTGATTTTCACATAGCCATCTAAAGAACGCTCACCAATATCACCGGTATGGAACCAGCCTTCGCTGTCGATTGCATCTGCTGTGGCTTCAGGCGAGTTAAAGTACCCTGACATTTTGCCCTGCCCGCGCATCAGAAATTCGCCGTCGTCAGCAATTTTGAACTCCACCTCCGGCATCAGAATACCAACAGTTCCAATTCGCTGTCTGCCGGGGCGATTTATTGCGATGATATTGCACTCCGACAGCCCATATCCCTCAAGAATCTGTATGCCTATTCCAAGGAAAAATGCGGCAGTCTCATGGTCGAGCGGAGCGCCGCCGGAGACACAGAACCTTAGCTTACCGCCCGTGACTTTTTCACGAATTTTTGAGAGAATCTTCTTGTCTGCAATACTAAATTTCAATTTAAGAAGCAGGCTGATTGATTTTCCTTCGGATTTACTCTCAGATACTTCTTCACCGATCTTAATTGCCCACTTCACAATTTTTTGGCGCTTTTCGGGCTGCTTTTCAAGGCTGTCTTTGAACTTTGAGTACATATTTTCGAAAAGCCGTGGAACGCATAACATACAGGTCGGCCGGACAGTCTGCGTGAGCTCCTCCGCGAAAGAAGAGAGTCCCTGGGAGTAGACTATACACGCACCTACTCTTATCGGGATGTAGTAGCCGCCAACACGTTCCGTGATATGGCTGAGCGGCAGGAAGGAGAGAAACACGTCCGTTGCGCCAATATCTGCGATTGGTTCGTCCACCAGGGCATCCGGAGTCTGGAGGATATTCATGTGGGAAAGCATCGCCCCTTTTGGTTCGCCTGTTGTGCCGGATGTGTATATGAAGGTAGCTGTTGCATACGGGTCTACCTCAGTAGACAGATTTTCTAACTCTTGCTCTGTTCTATTGCTGTCCGCACCGAGTTGAAGAAATTTGCTGAAGGTGAGGCAGTTTTCTTCTTCAAGATGCTCTGGCTCACCATCCATGGCGATGACATACTCTAGGGCGGGCGAATCGTTTCTAAACTGTGCCACCTTCGAACGCTGTTTTCCATCCGAGACAAATAGCGCTTTCGCACCTGAATTATTCACAATAAATGCAACCTGTGGCGCAGGCAGAGTGACGTACGGTGCAACATTGATAATTCCCAACGAGTGTGCCGCCAGATCGACTACGGCCCATTCCCATCTATTTTCCGCAAGCAAAGCTATCCGATCTCCACTATGCAGACCAATCGCGTCCAGCGAACGACGGCAAGCTTTCACTTTCTTTGAGAGTTCACTGTATGTAAAGTAGATATAATCAGCATTCTTTTCAGGCCGATAACCGAGTGCGCGCGATTCAGGATGAGCCTGCACAGTCTCCATGAACATCTGGTACAGCGTACGTCTAAGCATTCAATATGCTCCTTGAATTAAATAAATCATTGTCGACTAAGAAATATTCCGCTATTCTCGTAAAAGATCACCGGATTAGAAGTCAATGTAAAATAACCTAATGTGTGTCTCCGCCACCGATTCCCAGTCCAACTCCAGTGCGTCTGTTGGATTTTGATTGATCAGCAGTTCCATCTCCATAGAATTCTGCTGGCAGTGCCCGGAGATCAATAAAATCCGATTCTCCGACACGTTTACCATCAATGAAAACAGCTGCCTGAACTTTTAGCAGTGAAGTGGTGGATGAAGAAGGAAACTCGGATGCAGGAATAGTTAGTATGACGTGCAGCGAATATTCATCACTGGTGACTGTCACGGAGTGTGCAACGCTGAGCTGCCCCTCCTTATTTGCGAAAGCCCCATGAAGATCGCGCGCCATGACAGGATTCTTCTGGTCGTCAAAGAAAAAAACAGCTGCACGACCCGATGTGTTCGCTCGATTCTTTATACTGCCGACTAGCTCCAATCGAAGCAGGGGTGTGTCTGATCCATTCTGGCCAATTTCCTGGCCAGTTATCTGAATAGTTGCGGCAGGATCCACGGTGGAAACAGGTGTATTGTCCGTTGGTATGCTGCTCTCTAGTGACGAATTAGGATCATCACCAGAACTTTTAGGGACCACTATTGATGGAATTGTAACTGATGGTGCCGGTGGAATGATTCTAGGTTGATCATGATCGTGTGATCTCGGAAACAGTGCGTATGCTCCTAGACCAATGATAGTGAGGATGATTGCAACAAGAAATAGTGGTGCATAAGGACTGGATGATTTCGTACTAGAAATTATCATACGGCCGGAAGGGCTTAATTCACTGCGGCCACTGTCATTGCACTGAGTTGGTTGTTTTGTAGTGCGATCTGTTTTCCCGGATACAGTAGATCGCTTGTCAGTAGTTGATGAGGAACTAGTAATAGTATTCAGAGAATTATCGGACATCGATAAACTTGGGTGGCTAGTATTACCCTCTGCATGCAGTTCATCTCTCGCATTTAAAAGTCTAATTGCTGCCTCATGTATTGTTGTCGGCCTGTCTGCAGGTTCCAGGTTTAAACACTGACTCAACAGATCAGAAAGTGCAGCAGGTAAATTGGGTTTTAGTGCTATGAGCGGAGTAAATTTGAAAGGATGGTCAGAGGGATCCATCCCGGTTATCAGATGGTGCAAAGTAGCGCCGAATGCATAGATATCCGAGCGAGGATCTGTCTGATTTCTACCAAACTGCTCGGGAGGCGAGTAACCAACGCTTCCAAGAAGTGAAGTATCTTTATCAGCCCCAGGCTGGAAGCGTCGAGCAATACCAAAGTCGATCAGACGAATATTACCGTCTTCTTGAACCATTATATTTGCAGGTTTTAAATCGCGGAAAACAATCGGGGGATCCTGACTGTGCAGGTACGCGATGACATCGGCAATTTGAAGACCCCAGTCGATAACAAGAGCAGGGTCAAGCCCCTCGGTGCCGGCGTCTCGCAGCCGCTGCTCTAGTGTCACTCCCTGGATATACTCCATCACCACATAGACGCGATCATTTTCAATAAATGCGTCGGTAACTTTCGGCAGATTCGGATGATTCAGCTTGACTAGAAAGCGTGCTTCCTGCTCACATTGATGCATTAATTCTTCAAATTCTTGTTCGTCGGAGGGTTTACCACGGACTTCTTTAACCGCTACCACAGCATCAAGCCGCTCATGAGTAGCAAGGTACACCGTACCCATGCCGCCCTGGCCGAGCGCTCTCAATATCCTATAGCGTTCGTTTAAAAGCGTTCCTTCAAGAAGCTGAGCAGACGACATTCTGGATACTCCCGAATTGAATTTCCGCACTAAAATATATGAAATACAGACCGACGTGTTGCGCTCAGTATCTACTCTGAAACATTAATTCGGTTTCATCGGCGTGAAAGATGCAAAACCCACGGATCACTATCTGGAGCGCTGATCCTTATGTGCCCAGCTCCGTTTATTGGGTTTGGAAGTAATGTTTGATCAGTTTTGGGATTATACCACACTGTCTTGAGATGTCCTGCGGCTTCAACAAGATCGAGTACCACGGAACCACCAACGGGGAGCCATAGAACATATTCCCAGCCTGGATCAGCCAGCAGTTTATTGGAGTCAGGATGTGCTGGATTAATATCCGTTTGCTGTAATTCGGCAGCTTTATCAATGAGTTCTGGGTGGAGTGAGAGCCTCCAATATTTCGTTCTTTTGAGGAAGTTGATAGAGTGGGCAACGAGCATAAGATTGTGATTATTTGCTTTTCGTTCCAAAATCGAAGGATTAGCAATCAGAAGATAGGGTGTTCGCATTCTCATCACTGCATCCCATATTTTCAGCCAAGCCGACTCATCCATCTCTCCGATTGCTTCTGATGGTATGCCTCCAACCGGATGTTGATGCAGATCGTATAATCGCAGCATTGCTCCGAAATCGTCTTGTTTAGCACTGTTTGTATGGGAGATGGCAGGATTTGTATCTCCAATTACTTTCCATGCGATGTTATAACTGGCGTATCTTGCTATAATATATCTCCAAAATCGTCGCAGATCTGTATCTTTGTACCGCGATAAAACTTGGCTGCGAGACTTCGCCAGGCCAATCTCAATGACAATATCCTTTTCACATGCCTGCTGAATAAACTTGTCCAAAAAATCGAAATATTCTGTGCTAAGCTGTTGTAGGTCGGATTTAACCAGGGCTGTAATTGCACTGTTTGCTAGATTGGTATTGGAATTATCCAGGAGAAAAACTCCAGTAATGCGATCAATGCCTATATCAGATAGCTCCTTAAGCTCGGATAGCATATCGAGGTTTCTGCGCGGGAGAAAGGAAGCTGTTTCTATCGTAGTGGGTAGAAATGGCGTATTGTCCGACCATGTAAAATGAGATATTCCGCGATTGAAACTCAGATATTTAAGAAATCCGTGGCTCTTCTCATCCTGCGGAATGCATTCAAAACTACCTTCGTGTGCATCTAGCAGCTTATCCTGCGATCGTGTTCTCCACTGCCATACTCCAGTTGCCATCGGAGCAAATCGAAATTTCCAGGTGTTGTTGCCAGCCCAAAAACCCATTAAAGAAATTTGCTTGCCTTCCGGGGACAACAAATCGACATCCATGGATTGATCTGTGAATGGATTCTTGTAACCGTCGGAAGACTTTAGCTCAGCCTCGAAAGTACTGAACTTGCTTACCTGCTGTGTCTGATTTGGAACTGCTTCTGGAAGGGTTAGCGGAGCAGGTGTATTCGACTTCTTGAAGTTCACTACTTCTCCAAAGTCTACAGGAGAAACCCACGCGCCTGGCAAGTTAATAATATAACCCTTCGTACTGTTGCTGTAGAGAATGAGATAGTACAGGGAATTGGTTGAATCTTTGCCCAGGGCATGGAGCTCCTGCCAGCTATTTGTTCTCCATCCATTCAAGGCCGGTACGTCTATCTCGTGAAGAGGTGAAATCTCTAAATTTTTCAGGGTTGTAGGTTTCTTATCTGGTGCATCTGAAGCTAAAATGGAGAGTTTAGAAATGGCGCCGTGATCTGACGTCCAGTTGCTGAATTTAAAAGGATGTCCCGTATAGTCGGGAGGATTACGAAGCTGCAACGGCGCATCGCTGCTCTCCGGATGTGGCTTCTGATTGAGATCAATTGTATATTTCCCTTTGAATTCTGAAATAGTAGCTATATTTTCGGGATAGTGATAGATCCATGCCCAGAAACTATTGCCTTTATTATTCATGTATCCCCAAATTATCTTAAAACTGGTGTTATCACGCGCCAAAAGCCACAGAAGATAGTCTGCGTGCCCTTTAGGGCCTACATCTGTTCTGAGGTATGTTAATCCAAAGTGTCGCGCGCGTTTACCTGAATGCGCATCCTCATGAAGCAAACCGGTATCTCCGCTCCATTCTATATGCATGGCTCCAGAAGAGGCAATAATTCTGCTTTCTTTCGCAACTGCAGTTGAGGCTGTCAAGATTCCCAGGAATACCAGAAATACGTTGGTTGATATATTTATGAGTTTCAATAGTTCCCTCAAAGCTTACCCAAAATCTGAATAAGTGCGGGATAGATGCAAGTCTCTACACCATATCTCTATCAAGACGCACCAAATTGGCAGGAATCGGTATAAATAAAATCGAACTGAAAATTGTGATGATGAAATTTTACCTTTTAATCTTATGTGTTCACTTATCTCTATCAGTCTCGGTATTTTCTCAAGAGTTACCATCTGAACGTAGTACCTTGCTTTCGAATGGAATGAGAGTTATTACTCGTCAGCGGCACACCACTCAGGCAGCAGCTATAGATCTTTGGGTGCAAGCTGGGGCTCATGAAGAGTTCGCTAAAGAGAGCGGGGCAGCCCATTTTCTGGAACATGTACTCTTCAAAGGCACCAGGAACAATACATTCGGAGAGACTGATTTCAAAATGGAGTGCCTTGGTGGTACTCTTAACGCGGCTACCGGCCCCGATTTTGCACATTTTTACACCACTATACCTTCGCATAATCTAAAACTTGCTATGGCGCTTCTTGCAGATATCGTCCGCAACGCGACACTTCCACTAAAAGAGATTGAACACGAACGCTCTGTCATACTAAATGAGCTCGCACTCCATCAGGCCGACCCGTCTGCAGGTATAGCAGACCTGGTCTATGCGGAAGCCTATCCATATCATCCCTACCGTAAATCATATGGAGGATCTCTAAAAGAAATTTCTCTTTGTGAGAGGTCCTCTTTGATAAGCTTCTATAAGAGAAACTATCAGCCCTCTCGATGCGTGCTTTCCATTGCTGGTGATATCGATCCTGAAGCGGCTGCGAACGCAGCCAACTCTATTTTCGGTGATTGGAAATCCGAAAACAAGGCAGCCGAACATAAACGAGATCATAAGAGTAACTTCGAACTGTCGGAGCGAATGATCATAACTGGCAGCTCCCTGGATAATCACGCAAGGCTGGGAATGGGATTCTTCACTCCACCTGCATCCGATAAAAAATCATCCACGGCAGTGAAGATCATAGAAGCACTCCTTGGTAATAGCGATGAATACGGTCGATTCAATAGAACGGAATTACACGATGCTCATACCGAAATTCGCACTTCGCCTAGATGGGATACCAGTTTGCTCATAATACTGGCTCGTGTTAAATCGAATCAGAGTGAAGATCTAATTATGCCGGCAGCGATCCTGACTAAGTTATCGTCTCTTCGTATTCATATTTTGTCGATATTAGAAAGTCTTAAAAGTGACCCACCTTCTTCGGACGAATTAAATAGTGCAAAAGTTCGTGTGCTAACTCAGCTTCAGCACGACACAGAGACTACGGCTGGCCTGGCAAGGAGTATAGGGTTTGCCGAAATATGTGAAGGAGTTACTATATACGAGCTTAAAAAAGAGATAATAGATCTCACTCCCTCTGATATTCAGCGCTATGCATCAAGATTTCTCACTGTTAACCAGTCGGTTCAGATACAGCAAATTCCCAGCCAGATTTCGGAAAGACGTTAGGTTCGTAATGAAATTGCAATATGCTCAATATTCGCCAATGCCTTCAATTAGTCATCTCAAAAATGGAAGAGTATACACTCTTTTTTCAGAGTCATCCAGGATAGTCTATTTTTTAGCGCTGGCTGTAATCTTTATGTTCTGGTCAGAAATTCCTTTCCACTTTTCGGAAGTCGGAGCACAGGAACATCGTCTTTTCCAAAATTCTACCTCCCTGTCGTCAGTAGTGATGAACAGGCTTTCGAATGGCACCCGACTGATCCTGAAGCCAGAGCCTGATTCAGAGATGCTATGTATTAGTGTTTTTATCCGTATCCCCCATGCCTATTCTGCTCTGGAACGCGCCACGAGTGAAGTTGTTTCACGCAGTCTTTTTGGCGCCAGCAGCATCCGTACTTCAGACGACATTAACCGAGAAATTGCAAAAATAGGGGGGAGTCTTGATGTACTTCGTACTGCTGATTATATTTCCATTAGCTGTTACACATCCGCTGGGCAGTTTCAATCAGCCGTCCATCTACTTTGTACAACATTGACTACAGCAGCTTTCACAGCTAAGAATATTACGCATATTCAAAATCGGCTGATTAGTGAACGTTTAGATCATGCCAGTTCATTGGAAAACGAGTTGAGGGATGTAATCCAAATCACAGCCGAAGAACCAGTACTCGACTTGAACCTGATATCAAAGATAACTCCTGAATTAGCCACGCAATATTATAGGACTGTATTCAACCCTTATCACACCGTGATTGCGGCAGCAGGTAAGTTTGATACTAGGGCTGCTTTTCGTGATATTTCTGAACTGCTGAAGGAGTACACGGCTGAATCTGATTTGGCAATATTTTCTGAACCAATGATGAAATTGGGCAGTCAGGCTGGAAAATCGATTAAATCAGGCAGTAACTCAAAGATGGATAGAGTCATCCTTGCGATACAGGCTCCAAGAGTTTCCAGCCCAGACTATGCTGCTTTTACTGTGCTGCAGTGTGCCCTGGGGGCAGGGCATGGTTCGCGTTTAATTCGCAGAATTCGAGATGACGCGGGCGTAGGTTATCAGATAGGGACAAGTTATCGTCCCGATGTCAGCGCTCCATTGTTAGCCTATCTCGAATGGGATGGGCACACAGCTTCAGAATCAAGTAATGCTGTCCTTATTCCGTCGCAGGGGCGTAAGTTGATCGAAAAAGAGATAGATACACTTATTATGCAGCCACTAAGCAATCAGGAATTGGAGCGTGCAAAGGGGTTATCGATTGGACTCGATCTCCAGAGGCATGAGCGACTTCGCGAAAGGGCATTTATGCCGGCATGGTATGAAGCAATGGGAGTTGGTTTCGATTTCGACAGTGCTTTTGCCACAAAAATTCTTAATGTATCTACCGACGACGTGTTGAGGGCCGCGAAAAGATATTTTCCAAATAGAGCAGGTTTCATATCTCAGAGAGGATCGAGCAACTAAGGGATGAATTGATTTGATCTTAATCAAGCAATACCTTTAGGTCGGTTTCGCAGGGTAAGTATTTCTGTCATACGTGTAAGTATCTCTATACACTGATAGAAGAGACGCTGTGCTTCTTCCAAATTATATCGCTTTTCTGCGTGCATAGTAGGGTTGCGATGATTAATGCGAATGTTTTTGAGAGGGCCAATGATGAACCACCTGGCTGTACCGATACTCAAGCCGATCTCATTCTCTAAAGTATTCCAATCTTTTTCTTGTGAAGTCTCCCCTGTTACGCAACGATGAAATTCTCTAAGCGTTGCTTCGACGCAACGTAATAATAATGGAGCAGCCGCGGTAGGCTGGCGATTTGCAAGACATTCTCCTGCATCAACTAGATCTTGTTGAGCAATTAATGGTAATCCTGCATATATACCAGACGGCATTAATGACATGATATCAGATTTAAGTCTCACAGGATCGTGCCATTGATCTAGAGGCAGAGATGAATGATCATCCTTAGAAGTCGCTATGTTAATTTCTGCCTCATTTACCATTGATTCGAGAATTGCATATTTTTCTTTATGAAGTCCCCCGATTTGCCGAATTACTCTCATAAAGAGTATTCGAGTATTCGGTAGATTCATAATTTGCATCATTTCAGTGAACAAATTTTCTCTTTCCTGATATTCTAAAAAAAGTACGCATTCATCTGGGATTGCAAAATCTAAGCCCTCTTGGTGAATACTTGCAAAGTAATCCGCTGCTGCACCAAGCTCAAACGCTAATGATAGATAATCTGACGGTTTTAAGAACCGCATCTGATTTCTCCCTTAATTATTTAAAGTAATGAAAAAAGCTTGATTCTACGAAGGTAGTAATGAATCGAGCATGGCAGGTACGTTTGATGCTGACAGACCTTCAGGATTTATAGCTTGAAATCCTTCTGCTCTTGCTGTTCGGATTATTCGTTCATCAGCGGCAACTAACAAAAAGATGTGGTCACTATTTTGGGCGAATGTCTGAATATGAGATTGAAAAAGAATTAGAAGAGCAGCATCAGTTGAGTTGAGATTTTGGGTTTCCATCAACGATATTCCATTGTAGAATGCTGTGTCATCTATCGAGAGAAGTACAAAATTGGGGTCGTTGATTAATTCTACTCGGAGGGAGGATTTAGCCGTTTCAAACGCCACACGATCAATTAAACCACGATTATATTTGCGGAGTATAATTGAGTATATTTCGGTATAACTAACTGATGATGAGACCATCTGCGAAGGTGGAACTGCTTCGAACAATACATCTACGGTCTCACTACCGAGTTCTGGTGCATAGCGTTTTGCTAAAGCGCTTGCATCCCACTGCAGAAAGATCAAAACCTATCTCTCTCCCTCACGGGAACGCCTTATCTCACACGAAAATGAATTGTCCTCAGGGCGAATGCCCGAGCAAGCATCAGTTCACGCGCTTTCTGAGGCCTCGCAGTTATATCCACAATAAACCCACTTTGTTTATCCTGTGCTTCCAATATCTGCTTTAAAACCGGCTTATTTGCCATTTTAGACCTTCTTTGAGGATCCATAGATTTCATTATATTCTTTGTTCCCCTCGTGTATGATATGCGATCTTTTTCGTCAACTATACAATTTACATATCTGTATCTATAGTACCACTTCATTGTACGAAAGCGCTGTGGCCCGTGTGCCATTACATGTTAAGTATGCTCCAACCCACTTTCCGAAGATATGTGCACAAGTTAGAAGTAGTTAAATAAACGTAATTTCGCCAATTTTGAAGTCGAGGGTTAGTATATGATTACTGAGAAAGTCGAGGCCGAGAAGGCCATAGATGGAGATAGAAACAGGAAGAGTGAATGCAATTATGGGAAAGTTTAGTTGCTCATGTCCTAAAGCATCTAGCTTTAACACTGTCATTCTAGCAGCCGACTCCACTCAACTTCCCGTAGTGAAAGTTACTGTTTTTGGCAATATATCGGGACTATATATAATCCTGGCCAACATAGAATTTCGCACGATAGTATACGAAGCTCCAATATCTAGAGCTAGATTGGCATAAGTATCGCCAGATGGCCCGAAAAGGTGTACAGCGATGCCGATGAGGTGATATTTTGGGTCGAAGGTGAATTTCATAAATTAATCATGATATTATCTTGCATCGACCCCATAAAAAGAAAGGCGGAATGTCTTGGGCGCAGACGCATCGTGACCTCATCCACTTCATCACGTATTTTACTATGGAATAGTAACTTACCACCTGCCAAATGTTTATGTTCGTTGAGGTAAGGGTCTTCGAACAGAACCCACTCACCTTCAAACTTTTTTTCCATGTCGGCTAAGCTCATAATTTCGTAAGTGATAGTCTCGTGCATGGTCGTACTCCTTGAATTGCTCTCAAATATTATTATACCACGATAGATTCAATCGATTATGCCTCTGCGAACATCACGTTCTCTGCGCGAGATATAAATAAAATCATCCGTTTAGTGCAGGAAATGCCGTATCCCAGTGAAGACCATCGCAATACCATTCCTATTTGCGACTTCAATAGTTTCTGCATCTTTTACCGAACCACCCGGCTGAATAATTGCCGTGATTCCAGCAGCTGCTGCTGCTTCTGGCCCATCGGGAAAGGGGAAGAATGCATCCGATCCCATTACTGCTCCACGTGCGGCTTCACCCGCCTGTTCCACTGCCAGTCGAACAGATCGCACCCTATTCATCTGTCCGGCTCCTATGCCTACAATTTTTCGATCATTAGTGAAAACGATGGCATTACTTTTTACATGCCGAACAAGCTTCCAGGCAAATAGCAGCTCGGCAATCTCTTCGTCAGTTGGAGTGCGCTCAGTCACAATCTTGAGATCGTTTTCTGTGATGATCACATGATCTGGGGTTTGAAGTAGTACACCTCCTACGACACGTTTGTAATCTAGACCGGTACTCGCGGCTTTCTCTCTCCACCCTTTCAAATCTCCAACTTTTAGAAGCCGCAGATTTGCACCCCACTTTTTCCTTTCTGTTAGGATTGGAATCACTTCTGGATCATAATCTGGTGCGATGATAGCTTCAAAGAAAGTATTTTTAGCTGTGATTTCCTCAGCCGTTGCTGCATCTAATTTACGTGTAACAGCGAGGATGCCACCGAATGCTGAGATCGGATCTCCAAGCCGGGCTTTTAAGAACGCTTCCGCTAGAGTTGGAGCGAGAGCTGCTCCACACGGATTGGTATGCTTGATAATTACTGCGGCAGCCATACTCTCTTCGCTGAACTCTTTTACCGTTTCCAGCGCTGCATTGAGATCGTATATATTATTGAAAGAGAGCTCTTTCCCGTGTATCTGAACCGCATTGGCAACCGAAGGCTCCGTCACTCCGCTGGAGATATAGAATGCAGCTTTCTGATGAGGATTTTCGCCGTATCTGCAGTCTTGCGATTTTTTGAATCCCAGGGCAAGTTCACTCGGGAAGGTGAGTGAATCTGCATATTCTGACGACCCTGCAGCAAATTTACGGGAAAGCCATTGACTGATAGTAGCATCATACTGACCTGTATGTGTATATGCTTTGGCGGCGAGGAAACGCCGAGTATCGAGTGATACGCCATCGCCACCTAGATCAGTTAGAATTCGATTGTAGTCGGCAGGATCCACGATAATAATGACGCCTGTATGGTTTTTCGCTGCAGACCGAATCATGGCAGGGCCGCCGATGTCGATATTTTCGATGGCGTCTTCAAGGGTGACGTCGGGTTTAGCAACCGTCGCAGCGAAAGGATAGAGATTGACACATACCAGATCTATGGTCTGTATATTATGCTGGGCGATCATTTCTAGATGTTCTGGTTTGGATCGATCCGCAAGGATACCACCGTGTACCGCGGGGTGCAGTGTTTTTACTCTGCCATCCAGCATCTCAGGAAATTGTGTAACATCGCTAACGTTGAGTACCGGGATGCCATCTGCAGCTAGTGCACTAGCAGTCCCACCCGTAGAAATCAGTTCGAATCCAACTGATATAAGACCTTTTGCAAAATCGATGAGCCCGGATTTGTCCGACACGCTTAGTAAGGCACGTTTTTTGGTTGAAATAGGCATGGTTAAAAATCCTTTTGAGTTTAATAATAATGAGATTGTGCGAGAGGTGCGGAGAGAGATTCATAAAAAAGCGCCCAGACTCCCACATCGTAAATATGGCTGCCCAGGCGCGCGACATAAAACACAGCATACGCTTCCCCAGGGTATTTCCCCTGCGAACGCCAGTAACATATGCCGCTTAATTATTCTGACAACATGGTACCGCAAAAGTGCCATGAACATCAAGGAGGAGTCTAGCAGTCTAACAATTTGTATCAATGTTTCTCCTGGCTTCTGCCAATAATACTATCAGCAGATATTTGGTTTAGGAGGTTAAGGATGCCGTCAGAAACAGTTCATCTTAAGGGTCATATTATTGATTCCCTTACTCTCTCAAAAGTGCTCGATATAATTTTGAGAGACGGTGGACAGTACCAGATCACCAAATTTGAAATAGGTTCAACCAAAAATAATCTTAGCCTCGCTGAGATCAAAATTTCCGCTGAAGACGAGGAACTTCTACAGCATATACTACATCTCGTGCAGCAGCATGGAGCACTTCGGTCTGAAGGTGAGATTTCGACACTTCCAGCACCTGCAAATGGTGTATTCCCCGATGGCTTCTATGC
>JANXSG010000165.1 GCA_025352825.1 Chthonomonadaceae bacterium
GCCTCTACTACCTGTTCAAACGGGTCCCGATGTGGGGAGCGTGACACGCGCAGGATGTCCAGGAGGGCACCTGGGATAAGCCGCGCGTCCACGACGTCGGCAAGGGGCGCAAAGTAGACCGCACCCGCAAATGATTCAACCAGATGCTCGGCCACCTCCAGTGCGAGCCGATTCTTGCCCGTCCCGCCTGATCCGGTAACCGTCACCAACCGGACATTTGGAGAGTGCAGCATCTCGGACAACTCGGTGATCTCCCGCCCTCTGCCGAAGAACCGAGTGAAGCGAAGCGGTAGGTGAGAAGGATGCCCTGCAAGCGCAGCCAGCGGAGGAAACGCGGTGTCGCCCATGCCGGGATAGTCCACCTGAAACAGCCGATGAAGACCGGGTATCTCACGAAGTTAGAAGACGCCAAGATCAACAAGATGGATACCATCCGCATCCAGATGACGCCGCACCATTACCGCTGTCGATTCAGAGATGAGTATCTGCCTGCCATGCGCCGCTGTCAGCATACGGCTCACCTGCTGCAGCGCCGGTCCGTGGTAGCCGTCATCATGCACTTCTACGTCACCCGTATCGAGCGCTATATGCACCTTAACCGTACCGATATCTCGGTCCTCACCTCCGACGAGAGTGCGGTCTGACAGGCGATAGCGCACTGGAGCGCTTTCCTCGCACTGGCAAAGGCGACCAGACAGGAATCGCCCTCCTTAATCAACTGCCCACCGCACCGGTTGAACTCATTCCGGAGCAGCTCAAGATGCCTTTCCTGCCCTTTTTTGAAAGCGTTCCCTCCCAGTTCTCTGTGGCGAGCGGAACCTTCAATATTGGTCATAAGAAATGTGATCGTATCGGAGCGTGGCAGCTGCTGAATGCCGACGTGCAGTAGGGTTGCCGGGTGTATAAGCGGAGGGGAGGAGCGAAGCGGAGCAGCGACGATAAGCTGCCCCAGGCCAGATTCCTTTTCAATCTGTCTGACGAGTCCCCGAAGTTGTGCGGAAGGTTCGTCTCCAGACTCCTCAGCCAGCCTTCTTTCATACTCCTTGAAATGCCACAATGCCGAACCGGCCTGTCCGGCAGTCACCAACAGCGACATCAGGCTCCGGTTTCCCTCCTCGTGCAACGGATCGATGCTGACGGCCTTGCGGGCATAGTGCAGCGCGGTGGCAGTATCTCCTGTTTCGGAAAGGTGAGTCAGGAGTTGGTTGGCTGCGTCGAAGAAATGCCCCGTCAGACGCTGTTGTTCGGGGGTGATCCATTCGTCGTAAAGGCCAGGGAGCAGGTGATTCTGATAAAGGTCTAGCGCCTTCATGAGAAGCTGGAAACGTTCTGTAGTGGTTGATGCTTTTGTTTAGGACAACAGGGCGGCTTCAAATTCAGCGACATCTGTTGTGACGGCAGCCGGGTTAAGACCGATGGAGTAACGGTCGGCACGGATAACACCGCCTGTGGTAACTCCTAACGGTTCTAGCTGATTGCGGAGGGTGGAGAGAGCAACCGAGAGGTTATGCCGTCCCGCTTCGGGTGTTGCGTCCGGCCACAACATATCAATGAGGACTTCCCGTGCCGACATGCTGCGGAGAAAGTAAGCCAGATAGGCAAGCAGTCCTGCTGTCTTCTGGGTGCTAAATCGCGTAATGGTAGTCTGGTTTCCCTCGACACGCAGCCCGCCAAGAAGTGAAATCCGCCATGGTTCGTTCATGACTACCTCATCTCCCCTTCACCAATCTCTCAAAAGCAGTGTAGCATAGAAGTCTCAACGAACTATCAAACGGAGAAATCCGATTTTCATGCAAATTAGGAGTCCATGGGGTTTGGCTTGATTGTTTACACTTGCCATATCAACTACACGGGCGGTGTAAGCGAGCGTGTGAACTTCGCAAATACCAGCCATTTGAAGACGATCGCCGTTAACGGCGAAAAGATTATGAAGTAACCGTGGTCGCGCAGTCCGAACGGATTCCAAGTGTCTTGGAGGAAGCAGAAAATGGCAGCTTTAAATACTGACAGCGCCGTAATGAATCTAAATCGTAAACTGCTTCAGCGCTGTTATGAGCCGATGGAGCATCGTGGATTCTTTTGATCAGAGGGCGGACAGCTGCGCGGATAGCAGATTAGCACCACTGACATGATTGTCGGCTATCTGATGTCATCTGCTCTTGGTTTGAGCTGATTCTAAGGTAGAGGAAGATTGACCCATAGTCTGCAAAATCAAGTTTCCTATAAACAGGATGCCCCGCCGCCGTCGCCTGAAGTATTGCCATTCGATATCCAAGTTTTTGGGCTTCAGAGAGTGGAACAGCTGTGATCGCTGCTCCTATTCCTTTACAACGGGCTTCCGGCAGGGTCGCAACGCGGTAGATACCGGCAATTCCATCCTGGAGAGTGAGCATGGAGCTTGCAACGGGAGTGCCTTGTTCGCAGCCGAGAAAATAGCGTACAGGTGAGGCGGATGAGAATCCGCTGTTTATTCCGTAGTGTGAGAAAAGAGCGCATACCTCATGCGGAAGCCCGTATCCTCTGGAAAGAATGTCTGTCCAGATTATCATATCGTCGTTATTATAGACTTCGCGAATAGTGACCTCATCACGAAAAGGCGGCATTTCGAAGGAGGAGATATCTATTGCCATATCTGTCAGCTCTTCCACGCGCGAGAGCCCGGCCGATTCGAGTCTGGCGCCAAGATTATCGGGTCTGGAAGACGCACCGATAATCCATAAATCTGAACATCTCGTTCTATGATAGGCTCAAGCGTCTCCTGGATGCGGTGATTGCAGGACTCGTAAGGAAAATTTCCACCCCACACGATATTGGCGAATGGATGTGGTATGCCAGAAACCAGGCGGCACAATCCTTTCTCATCATGCCAATCAGTTTCGGGTATACTCGGCATTATCAATCGCATCATTCCACCAAAGTTGGTGTCGATCGCTGTTGTCAGTTCGGGTGTTGTGAAATCTTGTATTTTAATCTTAATATTAGTATAAATCCCACGCAGTGGCAGCCAGGATACCACGAACTTAAATCGCCCCCTCTCCTGTTTTTGCGAGAGGGGGTCGGGGGGTGAGGGCTGAAATATGCGTGTTTTTCTCTAGTTTTTGCAATTACCTCATTGGATTGATGTTTATTTTCTCCCTGTGGAAGAAGAATGCACCCTGGGAAACCTGCTCAATTAGTCCTTGCTCAATAAGAATTTTCAATGTGTATGACACATGTGCCGATCGGAGCGCAGCTTCGCAGCTCATGGAAGCAGATCTACATCCATGGCGGATATTTCTGCATCGAACTGCTGCCGAATTTTCTGGTGCAAGCAGCGATATCAACCTGGATAACGATTCGTGTCGTGAGTTCTCTTCTTGGAAAGATTCTCTCTTGATTTCGCTGCCAATCAAAGCTGATACCGTATTATTCTGCATCGGAGTCTCCTATCAGTGTAAGTGCGCTGTTGATTTGTTTATACACCATCAACGGACGCAGAATATCATGTTGACTTACATCACCACTAACAAAATAGCATATTACTATTTCCTGTGATAACAGATATGCATACCAAGCAGGATTTTTCGTGTGCATCACATAAAATATTAAAAGATTTATCATTGAGGAGGGTATCATGCAGTACACGAATCTAGGCCGTACTGGCCTTAAAGTCAGCAGGCTATGCCTGGGAACTATGAATTTTGGGCCCCAGACGACCGAAGAAGACAGCTATAAAATAATGGATCGCGCGTTAGAACTGGGTATAAACTTCTTCGATACTGCTGATGTATATGGGTGGGCGAAGGGTGAGGGGATTACCGAGCAGATTATAGGCAGATGGTGGGATCAGGGTGGCGGCCGCCGAGATAAAGTAGTGATTGCCACAAAACTCTATGGTGATATGGGTGATTGGCCGAACGAATCTCGCTTATCCGCGCTCCATATCCGCAAAGCGTGTGAAGCTAGCCTAAAACGGCTTAAGACGGATTACATCGATCTCTACCAGATGCATCACGTGTGGAGGGAAGCACCGTGGGAAGAGATCTGGCAGGCGATGGATCTGCTGGTTCAGCAGGGGAAAATTCTGTATGTGGGTTCATCCAATTTTGCAGGATGGCACATCACTCAGGCAAATGAGCGGGCCAAGCAGAGAAATTTCCTAGGTCTGGTATCTGAGCAGAGCAAGTACCACCTGCTGGAGAGAAGTGTAGAGCTGGAGGTAGTTCCTGCTTGTTCTGCCTACGGACTAGGGATTATCCCCTGGAGCCCCCTGGCAGGCGGACTGCTTGGAGGCGTTTTGCAGAAAGCCAGTGAAGGGCGCAGGGCATCTGAAGGCGTCCAAAAAGAGGTCGAGAAGTATCGCCCGCAACTGGAAGCATGGGAATCTCTGGTGAAAGATCTAGGCGAGAAACCCGCCGATTCAGCTCTTGCCTGGCTCTTGAACAATCCCACTGTTACCGCCCCCATCATCGGCCCTAGAACAATGGAACAGCTCGATGGCTCCCTTCGTGCTTTGGAAATCAAGCTCGATGAACCTACACTAAAGCGTATCGACGAGATTTTCCCTGGCCCGGGCGGAACCGCCCCGGAAGCTTACGCCTGGTAAGATAGTTACTACATATGGCTGAAAACAGATGGAGTTCCAGTATTCATAGTTGATTATTGGAATTCCATTTTGTTTGAACCTCGAATCCACCTTGCATATCGAAATGTTGTCATATTGTGAAGTACGTGGTAAAATTATATGAGACGGGAGGAAATTCGGCTATGTCAACACTAAGCGTATCTCTAACTCCAGAACTAACGACACTAATCGATCAAAAGATGTCGAGTGGGATATACCACTCTGCAAGTGAGGTTGTGCTGGCGGGATTAAGGCTGCTCAACAAGCAAGATGAAACAATTCTTCGACAGCTTAAGGAGGAGATTGCTATCGGAAGCAACCAGCTTGAGCGTGGGGAATCGAAAGTGTTTTACTCTGGAGAAGAGTTAGCAGACCATATTGAATCGGAGGGACGCAAACTCCTCGCAAATCGAGTAACGAGTAAGTGATCCGAAAGCTAGTTATATCGCGCCAAGCAGAGCTGGATTTGATACTCATTTGGCTATTTTATGCTGAAAAAAGCGAACGCGCAGTAAGTCGAATCCGACAGAATATTATTTCGAAGTAAAACCTTCTTTTACAGTTCCCGCGTGCGGGGCGCAGCCGAGAGGAGCTACAAGAGGGTTTAAGAAGTTTATCAGTCAGAAATCATCTTATCTTTTACCGCGAAATCGAAGATGGGATTGAGATTGTGCGAGTACTTCATGGTGCGCAAGACTTTGCGCGTGTTTTTCCTCCATAAGATTACTGTGATAATATTTAGTTAGGTGTCCGGTTCAGATAATCACACAAGTCTCCGAACCCGCATTGCCTGCCCCTGCAGATAAACCTCCCTACTCCTGTTTTTGGAAGAGGTAACAGATTAGTTATATTATATAGAATATGACTACATCTGGTTTATTCTCCCCGCCTTCTCTTCGCTTTTCCCTTCAAACAATTCCCTGCAAATCTTTGCAGGTGAATCTGTATGAATTGATCAACTTTTGTCTGTATGTGAAAACACAGTTTTACAACCGGACATTTTCCGTTATACTGTCAGGGAGAGCCTGGTTGCTCGTCTACGGAGTTACCTTGATGTCAGACACCCCAAAATACAAAAATACGAACAAAAAGTTGCCGCTGTCGATGGAAGATATAGCCTCCCCGCTAAACTTCCTGATGGATACTCGCGAACCGAATATCCTGGAAATGCAGACTCTTTCATCCTTGTTTCTAATGGGTGAATCTATAGCCAAACCTCATATCCCAGAGCCATATATACCTTCGCCACCCATCACGCACGCACGCACAGAGAAATTACAGCAACATCCACCACTCTGCGATTTTAACACACTTTTCGACTTGTTGGGGAAGATACACGAATGGAGCGAATCCGATCCGCGCCATCAAGCATTTTTGAACGGTCTGCGTGAATCTATCGGGGCGGCAGGTAACCTGAACGTCTTGTTCCAAAATTTGTTTCCAAATACACCTCCGAATGTCGTGAAGGATTCCGAAGGCAAACCGCTTCTCACACCACGCCAACTGGATGTATTGCGAGAGGCAGGTAAAGATCGAACTCAGAAGGAGATTGCGAAGACGCTGGGAATCAAGGAATTCACTGTCAATATGCATCTCCAGCGTATCTATAAACAATTGAACTGCAACCGCCCTATGCAGGCCGTCGCCATGGCTATTTCAATGGGATATCTGGAAACAGACACTCTTGCTTTCATTCAGGACGCAGGTGGATGTAAGGCACGTGATTTCCATCCCTTAGGTTATATTTTCTCGGGTTTAGGCGATGCGGAATTATATATGCCAAAAGCAAATCTCACTTCAATCGCTGAGTTCGGACTTCTACTGCTGGCTCTTTGCGGTAGTACCGTCTGGGAGTTACAACAGGGATACGGATGTATATCGGCGAGAAAACCGTCGCAGATATGCGAATCGAACCGAGATGGTGATATAGTACGTAGATTTGGAGACGATTTGCCAGGTATGCCCACGCAAGTTGTGGTTGCGCCAGCGAAAACTTGACTGTACGGCCTATTAGCGTGCAGTCCGTGACGCTCGTGCCAGGTTCGATAACCGGTGGCAATATCGCGGTCGGTGTCGTCACTCTTGAAGAGCGATCGACTATCGGCGACATCACCGTCGTCCTCTCCAGCAGCAACTCCAGTGTTGCCAATCCTCAAGTCATTAGCATCACTATTCCGACGGGAACTAGATGGCGCTCATTCACAATCGGGACTAATCCCGTCGCCGTGAATACGATAGTTTCGATCAAGGCAGCCGCTAACGGGCTCGCCAAGAGCGCAAAACTCACGGTGAAAGCGCCGGCTATTCTCTCGCTTACATTGACACCAAGTATAGTTAACAGTGGTGATAATGTGATCGGTACCGTATTTCTCGATAGTCCCGCAGGCCCAGGTGGAAAAACGATCAAGGTATCGAGCAACAACACAGCGGCCAGCCCGGACAGTTTGACATTTGTTATTCCGGAAGGGAGTACGATTGCGAGCTTCAACATTTCTACATCAACGGTGGTATCCACTGTCCATGCCACTATTACAATGAGTGCAAGTGGAGTAAGTAAAGTTGCTTCACTGACAATCAATCCATAGCGGTATTTCTATTTATACTATCTTCACCCACGATCCCCTTTTTCAAAATTTGGAGAAGGGATCGGCGGAGAAGGCAGAATTTCCTACTGAAGCAGTTTGAGATACAGGCTGGAAGACTGCTCAGCTCGATAGAGCACATCGACTCCTGCTTGTTGGATGATCTGCTTGTTGGTGAAGTTCAGAGCTTCCTGAGCCACATTGGCATCGGAAATGCTGGATATCGACGAAGATAGATTCTGCACGGTGATATTCATAACATTTAACGAAGGCTGAAGCACGTTCTTCTGGAAGCTTCCTAGCTGCGCCTGATTCTGATTTACAGAATTCAGCGCTTCATTTGCTATGAGCACCGCATTATTAGCTCCCGTCAAAGTGGATACATCGATAGTAGATAGATTTTGCCCCGCTACGGAAGTCCCACCGAGGTTCGCCGTAGAAACATTAGGCAAAGAGATCGTGGCTGTCTGACCCGTATTTGCCCCCACTTGAAACTGAAGAGGGTTGGAGGAGATGGAGCCCACTCTTACACTGCTCGTGGCAGTCGTATTCCCAGCCGCTGTAAGCAGAATAGAATCGCCATAGATATCGGAAACTCGCAGCCCCGAATCCGTGCTGGACCTGCCTCCCACAAACGTAACGACAGCCGTCGTGACTGCGCCATTCACAAGCACCGGGGCTGTTACAGTCACGGTCGCATTCAGGCCAGCAACCGCCGTTCCAACTGTTCCCAACACCAAGGCTGAACTTTCCGACTCATTGATCTTATAGTTTGACCCGTAGTTCTGCTGAGTCAGGGTGATGGATACCGAGCCATTTGCAGTAATATATCCCGCTACTACACCCGTACTATTGGATAGGTTATTAATGCGATTGATGAGGGTCTGAACCGTATCTGAGCCAGAAACTGTAACGCTCTGACCATTGATAGTGACGCTGCCGCCTGTACCAGTATTTCCGCCATTCACCAGGGCGATACTGGCATTTACAGAGGCATATGTAGCCGCAGTACCGCCACTGACTTGAGCATAAGTAGCAGGAGCCACCACCGTGATCGTCACATTGCCAGCCTGAGTAATTCCACCTGCAAAAGAACCGCCGAAATTCAGGCCGCCTACTACTGAAGAGTTGGTCACGGAAGCAGAAATCCCGGCTGTCCCATTGAGCAAATTCGTGCTGCCATACTGCGTATTGGTGGCGATGTTATTAATACTGTTTAGCGCCTGCTGAATGTTTGTCTGATCAGCCTGTGCCTGCAGCGGATTCGAAACCACATTCGCAGCAGCATCCAGAGCACTGGATCGAATCTGATTCAATAGAGAGGTCACCTGACTGAGTGATCCCGTGGCAGTTTTGACCAAATTCACTGCATTCTGAGTATTCGATATGGCCTGATTGAGCCCATCTACTTGTGTCTGAAGCTGGTTTGAAATTACGAATCCTGCAGGGTCGTCCGCCGGGCTGTTTATGCGAAGCCCCGAACTCAAGCGAGCAATAGAGGTGGACAGTGAAGAGTTCACTGTATTTAAATTATTTATGGCCGTAAGGGCATCGAGATTAGTGTTGAACGAGAATGACATTTTAATCCTCCATGGCAAGAAATGCTCTTGAAATAGTTATTCTCAAGAGCAGGTGATGCTTCCGGCATCGCCATCAATAGTGTTGGAAGCGATAAAGTTGAGATTCTGGTTGTAGTTATCGCTTACAAACTTTCATTCCGTGTAGCTAAAGAGGATGCTGATGCGGAAAATACTGGTTTTGGGGATGAAGAGATTAGAACTAGTACCGTTAGCAGGGGTGAAGTGAGAGCGCAAAACAGCCCCTCTTCGTGCTAAAAAGTGGGGCTGAAATCGGGGTAGTAATGTTATATAGGGCTATCTTTTGCGTTTTAGTTTCATGATCATACCAGCTGCTCCTGCAGACAGCATGAACACAAGACTAGCTGGTTCAGGAACGTTCGAACCATCGGGCAGAGGGTGGGCTTCGATAATGTTGTATCCTGTGGAAGTACCGTTGCCTGAAGCGTATAACACGGTACCGTTGTTGTTTATTGAGATTGGACTATTCTTAAAGTAGGGTACATCTAACGAAATTAACTTTGAACCGAATCCATGATTCCAATATATTTCACTGTGGCTGCCGTTTTTCGCCAATGTATACCACACAACAGTACCATCTTCCGTGATTTTAGGGTCGAAACTGTCTCCTGCGATGTTCCACGTTAGATCGATATTTTTACCAGATCCATTGGGGTCATTTTCCCACACATCCCATTTTCCAGCAGCATCGTTGTACGCTACCCAAACCATTTTTCCAAGATCATTAATTCCTGCATTGATCAAGTTGAGATCGTTTCTGTGCGTTACCTGGTGTATATTCGATGTGTAGTCGTTAGGGTCTGTAATACCCATCATGGTAGAAATTGTGGAGGAAATCAGATTTGTCTCACCACCCGGATTGACAGCAGTAGATCTTTCCCAGGTGACAACCCCATTGTTGTTGAAGGTTGGCGCTGCACTTGCCCCCACATAATCGTATTGAGTAAGATCATA
Source organism: Chthonomonadaceae bacterium (assembly GCA_025352825.1). Lineage (GTDB taxonomy): Bacteria > Armatimonadota > Chthonomonadetes > Chthonomonadales > Chthonomonadaceae > JANXSG01. The sequence goes on from JANXSG010000165.1 coordinate 9,738, forward strand.
GCTGTTGCCTGAAATGGGATCGCGATAGACTACATCATTTACGCCGGACCCGCCTACTTGCGCGCCATACACAATCTGATTGTGATTATTAATTCTTGGCTGAGCGCTCACATCCGCATCCGAACTTATGTCCGCAGCAATTCCGCTGCCTTTCCAGGAATAGATATCGGTCGTGAATTCTGTATTGCTCTGTCGAAATGCGCTAAATACAACAATGCCGTTGTTGTTTATTTGAGGATCACGATTATTCGAGTGGCTAAATCCGATCGACTGAACGGCTGTACCATCCCAATAAAATACCTGGCTGTCAATTCCGTGTCCAGATGCCCATACCGCATGGCCGCTGTCATTAAGCGAAATACCACTTATAGAGGTAGCAGACCATCCTATGATCTGTTCGCTTATAGCCTGGGAATGAACTGAAGCAGAAAAACTGGGTGACAATAACAACGTTAGTGCGAGTGCAAGAGATCCATGTCCTCTGAGAAAGGGGAAACCATAGTTGGAACTACCTGGATTTAGATGCATCTATCTTCTCCTTAAATTCCCTCGGTGGCGAAAGAGTAGGATCAGCGCTGCCACATGTAAATTTAATCGAATTTTGGGGTGATGAATACTGAAAGTCAACTTCTAGGCTGATCCCACATTCTATTACAGACAGAAAAATTCCTCTTATTGTTCCCGGCAATTTATACGGCACGAAACATAAAATAATTCCCGCGATTAATCGGAATCATCAAATGGAGCATCAAGCAGTTCAGCAAGCTCCTGATTGTCCCAAAATCGCGCACATCTGGGTAAGAAATCACAGCATTCGCAGGCATCGATCTTCTGTGGAGAAATTGCAGTATAGTCACAATCCAAGATTTCATTTCCAAGCTGAGTGATTTCAGCCTCAAATGCGGTGAGTTCGGTCTCTCCTAGTTCAGCAGATGCTTTACTTCCAGTTCTTAAGCTCTGAATAGTGGAAAAAACGGGGGTGTCCGGATAGTTTCGTTTCAAAATAAGCTGATAGACATTCATAGCGAGATCGGACGCGACCGCTTCCGGAGTGATTTCATTTTTGCCACTTTTATAGTCTATTATTTCCAGGCGTCCATCCGGATAGCGGTCAATACGATCCACTCTGCCGGAAAGTTTAAATCTACCCATATCAAAGTTTATAGTTTTCTCGAGTGCAATCGTCTCAACAGCCTCTTCGAGACGGGCCTGATGAGCGACTGCATAAGCCTGGACTATCTTTTCGCCGGCCTCCCGATGCTCTTTTTCTTGTTCTGCGCTTTCGTACCCAGCGGAGACCCACGCTTCATCGAGTTTAGCGACCATAGATTCAGGGGCTGCTACTCCTCCTTCTGTATGGAATGTTTGAAGTACGCTGTGCAGCGTAGTTCCAAAACTGAAGTATGGCCTTGACTTAAGATAGAACCTGCCGATTTTATCGATATAGACGTGCCGATATTTCACCCTGCACGTGAGATAAGTGTTGATACGGGTTGGGCTTAATGTCGGTTTACGTTCTTTAACTTTTTTGGTAGTTCGATTCAAGTTGAGGATTTCCAGGTGCTGATACGGCATAAAAGTACCAGATATTGGCAGAGATTTTCTCGTTTTCTTCAGCCCATATTCCATATGCGTTAAGACAAGAGGAATAGATTCCTTCCCGGCGTAAGAGTGCTCCGACAGCGCCTCGAGTCAGGCAAAGTATCCGAAACAATCGGGCTTGCGACGAACCCATGGCGATAGACAGTTTCCATCTTAGAAGAACGACTATATTTCATAAAAAATATCCCTAAGCAGCCCTTGTTTTCTACACAGTTTTAATACACGATTTTGACTCACCTATATCATGGCACACAAGGGGGTGGGAGTGGTACCCACGGGAATGCATATCGAGTAGTAAAAAAATATGATGAGCATCTTTTTTGTATTGATATTGAAGCCGATGGCATCTCTTATCTTATTTTTTGGTATTAGATAAAAATGCCGGTAATTGGCATGATTTATGCGATGGTTATAAGTATACATAACCTCTTCAGTTCAGCAATCTGCCCGATAATTCCTATTTTGTAACGTAAAGAGGTTATGTATGGTACCACTCACTTTCCATCATTCTGAATGTGGAGACGCAAGAAACAAATTTCCCAAAACAAGCCAAATTGGCAAAGGAGACAGTATGCAAAAACGATCGATTGTTGGCATGGGAGCCATGATGACGCTCGCAGCGCTATCCGGCGGATTTTCCCGATCAAACAAAGCCATTTCACAGTCCGGAAGCACGAATTGCAGTGGATTGCCCACTGCAGCACAGCTTCAGTTACTGCTGCAGAATGCGCCAGGTACAACTAATCCTGCACTTCAAGGCAATGCGGGTGACTATTTGGTGGAACTCGTATGTGGGGAGCCGTTGTGAACCGAGCAGGAGCGGTATGCACTGCCGCGACCAGTACAACCGATCCAACGCAGGTCTGGCCCGGCAGCCAGTCGATAGCAAAAGCAAAAGCCTATACCGCGAACGCCTTCAGTCTCGATACACTGGCCCTTTCGACCGCGATGCTATATACATTTTCCCAGCCCGGACATTCGCTATGGGGATTGAACTAATCCCAGCCTTTCAATCCTGCAGCGCTGGGCACTTACGGAGGTATGAAGCAGGTTGATGGTGGAATAAACACATTCGGCGGCGGCGTACCACTCTATTCAAATGGCAAGATTATCGGCGGACTGGGCGTCAGCGGCGACACAGCCTCTGCAGATCACGAAATCGCCAAGCGAGTGCGTGATCTTGCTGGCATGAACCCGCCAGGAGGTCCGAAGGTTGATGATATCAGCTACTCTGCTGCCGATGGAGCCACCGCTTTCACACATCCTCTGAGTCTCAATACCTACCGTAATGGCGTGTTTATCGGGACTGAGAAGAGCGCTGATGGTTATTAAAAGTTCCTCCGTTAAGGTGGGAAAGGAGGATTATATTATCAAGATGTTTACTCGTATGAAATTTCTGAGCGCAGTATTTGTACTGGCGGCTTTGCTCACGTTAACATCGCCCGTGAAAGCAGTTTCCAATGGAGGTTTCGAGGCAAACGGTGGGGCTGGATTCACAGATTTTACCGACTGGGTAACGGCAGATGAGCTGGGGAGCGCGGGCAGCTTTTTTGTGCAGACAGGATCGGGAACTCTGTTATTCGGCAATCTCGTCCCGAACCCGCCCGAAGGTCAGTTTGCGGCGATGACCGATTCCGGAGGCGCAGGATCTCATGTTCTTTATCAGGACTTTATGGCGCTTTCTGTAACTGGCAGCGCGGCAATCAGCTTCCAGGTCTACATCAATAATCTGACCAGTGATTTCTTCACTCCTGATTCACTGGACTATACGATCGATCCCAACCAGCAAGCGCGTGTCGATTTGATGCTCGCCGGCTCTGACCCGTTCAGTGTCGACCCGGGTGATGTCCTGCAGAATCTATTCCAGACGAATATCGGCGATCCGCTTACTTCCGGTTATAATCTGGTAAGCGCGAATATCACGAGTGTACTGGCTAGTCATATAGGTAAGAAGCTACGGCTCCGATTTGCGGAGGTGGATAATCAGCAGACGCTAAATTTTGGCGTAGACGATGTCCAGTTAACTGGTGCCTCTGTTGTCCCCGAACCAAATGGCACTGTAGAGCTGGTCGCCATCGTTCTCACTGCTGGATCCGGAATGTATTCACGCCGTAGATATTTGCGCAGGCATAATGAATAATCTCTGCGTGAACTTTGATTGAGTGCAGTGAGGTAATTGCAAAAGTCGTAAATCTCACATAATTGCCCATCTCTTTGCCTAACCCCCCGGCCCCCTTCCCTGCGCACGCAAACGATAAAGCTGTTTGCGTTAAGGATGGGGGTGAGCCGGTATTCGAGTTTACCCCTTCCCTAATTCCCTCCGAGGCACGAGGGAATCAGGGAAGGGGGACAGCGGGTTAGGTAGAAAATGCTGTGTATAGACTTGCAAGAGCCTCATCACATTACACTTTCTGCGGAAGTCCATTAAAGCTCGGATCGCTGAAGCCGGTCAGTTCGCCGTTATCGTCACCGATATGCTCTACCGGGCAGCCCAACCCACGCAGCATCGATCTGTAGAGATCACAAAGAGGTGATTTTTCAGGGTAGATGAGATGTCGCCCGGAAGCAATGGAACCGCCGCCTTTGCCCGCCAATACAACAGGAAGATTGTAGGGGCTGTGCGCATTTCCATCCTTAATTGCGCTGCCAAAGAGCACCATCGAGTTATCCAGCAGGGTTCCATTGCTCTCCTTGATGCTCTTCATCTTCTCCAGCATATAGGCATACTGCTGAATGTGCCAGCGGTTGATAAGATGATACTCCTGCAGTTTACTTTTG
>JANXSG010000169.1 GCA_025352825.1 Chthonomonadaceae bacterium
ACCCCCTCACCTCTCCCGAAGCTTCGGGAGAGGGGGCCGGAGGGTGAGGGAAGAATCTTGTGTAGTCAACCGATTTTGAAATTTCTAACGAATACAGATTGCGTGCATTTTGAACGCAATGTCAATGGTTACTAACTAACCAATGGGAATGTGGAAACCAACGATTTTAAGCTCCCCTCATCTGTTTTTGGGAGAGGGGCAGGGGGTGAGGGCTGTGAACGATCAACTAGATCGTAAAGCTGTATTTAACGGGGTAATAGCTTCGCTGCTTCTGACAGCAGCCATCTATTTTGGATCGGGAAAACTCAAACATTTCGATCCTGCACTGATTGCGTATACAAGCGCCTCTATTTTTGCCGTTTTCGGCATCGTCTATCGATACTCTATCTGGCTTCAGCGGCCTCCAACAAAGCTCTATTGGCGACGCGGATGGCAGCTATTTCTGCGCCCTGCCAGGCTGCCAGCTAATGCATTGCAGCTCATCAAGCTGATTTGGCAGAGCTTTGTACTGCAGACCTTCATAAGTAAACGAAGCCATGTTCGATGGGCGGCTCACTTTCTGATATCCTGGGGCTGCATTGTTGCCTGTATGGTAACCTTCCCACTCGCTTTTGGTTGGGTTCACTTCGATGCAATTCCTGGAGACGCATCCTCGTACACTGCTTTTCTTTTTGGCGTTTCAGCGGGTACTTTCAATGCTGCCTCACCTATCGGCTGGATGACATTTCATATACTGGATTTCTGTGCGGTGGCGGTGATTTTTGGAATGGCTTTTGCGATGAAACGAAGAATGAGAAATAGTGGAGCATTAAGTGTACAGCAGTTTTCGCACGACTTCCTGCCGCTAATCATGCTGTTCTCCATCTGCATTACTGGATTGATGCTTACTGCCAGCGCGATCTGGATGCACGGTCATTCCTACAGTTTCATTGCTATTCTGCACGCCTTCAGTGTAATCCTCACGCTGTTGTATCTACCCTTCGGGAAATTCTTCCATATCTTTCAGCGCCCGGCAAACCTGGGTGTGCAGTTTTACAAACGCGAAGGAAGTGAAACGGACCAGGCATTCTGCAAGCGATGCGGCGAGGAATATGCCTCTATGATGCACGTGAAAGATCTAAAGCAGGTGCTTGGCGAGCTGGGAATTGATCAGAACTTACAAGATGGAGCACACTACCAGGATATATGTCCCCCTTGCAGGCGAAAACTCCTAGCATTTAATCAGATGGAAGCTATTGGCGGACAAGGGTTTATATAGAGGTATAGGTAAAAATTCGTAATAGGAAAAAATTCTTTTAGTGAGAGTAAACGATATAATGGCGAAAATACCGCAATCTGTTGAAGAGTTGATCGATATATACGGGCCGCACCCACAATACACCCCTCCGGGCGGCTGGGAAGATTCTGGTGAACCCGACAAGCTAGTGGCGACTCACTGCTGCTTCTGCGGGCAGCAGTGCGGAATAAATCTCAAGGTCAAAAATAATAAGGTAGTGGGATTTGAGCCCAGAGAAGATTTCCCCTTCAATCAAGGCAAGCTCTGCCCGAAGGGTATCAAACGCTACATGCAGAACGAGCATCCCGACCGCCTTCTGCACCCGCTGAAGCGGACTGATCGAGGTTTCCAGCAGATAACTTGGGAAGAAGCTCTCGATACCACTGTCTCCGAAATTCAGCGAATCCAAAAGATGCACGGTAAAGACTCCTTTGCAGTGCTCTCTGGTGTTTCCCTCTCCAATGAAAAATCCTATCTAATGGGGAAATTCGCAAGAGTAGCGCTGCAGACTAAAAACTTAGACTACAATGGACGGCTTTGTATGGTCTCCGCAGGCGCTGGAAATAAAAAAGCGTTTGGGATCGACCGTGCAGCAAACTCCTGGGCAGATATTCCGCTAGCTGATGTGATCTTGGTGACGGGCTCAAATGTGGCGGAGTGTTCCCCAATAACTACGGACTATATCTGGCGTGCACGCGATAGGGGCGCAAAACTCATTATGATCGACCCTCGGGTTACTCCACTTGCAAGAACTGCCGATCTTCATATTCCTGTACGGCCCGGCGGAGATACTGCTTTGATGAACGGTATTCTTCATGTGGTGATCGAGCGAGGATGGGTGGATGAGCATTTTATTGACAACTATACAAGTGGATTCGACGAGGTGAAGGCGGCGGTTCGAAAGTACACACCTGCATATGCGGGGGAGTTGTCGGGAGTCGATCCGGAACTGATAGTTCGGGCTGCGGAGATGTGGGGGCCAGCAAAGACCAGTTTCCTGCTTCATGCAAGGGGAATTGAGCATCACGCACAGGGTGTGGATAACGTGCTCTCCTGTATCAATCTTGTGCTGGCCACGGGTCGGATCGGCCGCGTGGGGTGTGGCTACGGAACCATTACCGGACAGGGCAATGGTCAGGGAGGGAGAGAGCATGGTCATAAGTGCGACCAGCTTCCCGGAAATCGGGATATTAGCAATCCTGAGCATCGAAAATATATAGCAAATGTTTGGGGGATACTGGAGTCTGAACTGCCAGGCAAGGGCAGTACTGCCCAGGAGCTGATTGAGATGGCTCATGAAGGCGAGATTAAAGGGCTGCTCTCCATCTGCTTCAACCCGGTGGTCTCTCTGCCTGACGCCAGCTATACAAAGGAAGCATTCAATAGGCTGGAGCACTATACGATCATCGATTTCTTCCTGAGTGAAACTGGGCGCCATGCCGATATCATTCTCCCAGGCACTCTGCATGAAGAGGACGAAGGCACATCTACCAGTGCGGAAGGCCGAGTCATCCGGCTGCGCAAGGCGGTCGACGCTCCCGGAGAGGCCAGGCTGGATTGGCAAATTCTGCTGGATATTGCGAAAAAGCTGGGGCGCGATCAGTATTTTCAATATAAGTGTGTAGAGGATATTTTCAGCGAACTGCGTGTCGCTTCGAAGGGAGGCACAGCAGACTATTCCGGCATTACCTACGATAAGATTGAAAAAAATAACGGAATCTTCTGGCCTTGCCCATCTGAAGACCACCCTGGAACCCAGCGCCTTTTTGAAGACAATGTGTTTTACACTACCGACAAGAAAGCGCACTTCAATGCGGTGGAGTACCGCCCGCCCGCCGAAGTTACAGATGAGGAGTATCCTATCGTGCTCACCACCGGGCGAGTCGTCAGTCAGTATCTGAGCGGCACGCAGACACGCAGGATAGGAGCTTTGGTGGATCAGTATCCAGAGCCACTAGTAGAGATGCACCCTGTGCTGGCGTCGAAGTTTGGTATCAAATCGGGAGATTGGGTTACTGTCGAGAGCCGCAGAGGAACGGTGACGCTGAAGGCTATCGTGGTGAACAGTATACGCGAGGATACCGTGTTTATCCCATATCACTGGGGGGATGGCCAATCAGCGAACCTGCTTACAATTCGCGCACTGGACCCGGTTTCAAAAATACCTGAATATAAAAGCTGCGCATGTCGTATTGCCAGGAAGATGGTGTAGCAATTTTAACTTACCTCCGAACACCAAGGTTTTGACGTAGATGCGGAACTTTGAGCAGGCCTCTCAAAATAAATACATAAATATGCAAACTCACTCTTGACTCTGAGCGATTCGTGGAGTACACTATGCAGGCTTGGGATGGACTAGTGTGATGCTTCTGTAAAGAAGGCAAATGCAAATCGCTCTTGACAAACCAGTAAATGTGCGGTATACTATTAAAGTCTTCGGAAAGACAGAAAGCTGGCGTTTAACAGTCGATAAACTTTGTAAAAAAAGTTCTTGACTTTCAAGCAAAAGCGGTGTATAATACGAAGGCTTCGCAGACAACCCCGAATTTAAGATCTCTTAAAGCATTGGCAGAGTGATTGACTTCACCCCGACAAAGCATCCGAGTTTAAAAAATACGAGATGAATGCGTGCCAAAACGGAAAGCGCTCACAGTGCTTGAACGATTTCCGGATGTTGATCCTTGAGAGTCGCATATGATGTTTGTGAACTCTGCTTCGGCGGAGTTAAGTTTCAATCATGTGTCTATAATGAACTTCGCGTCATAGAATAACTATTTATGACGATGGGCCAGGGATATGTTTGTAAACAATCCTGCCTTATCAATTAGTTTTGATATTGGCGGGTTATCATCAGTTTTTCTGATGGAGAGTTTGATCCTGGCTCAGGACGAACGCTTGCGGCGTGCCTAAGAAATGCAAGTCGAGCGGGGCAGCAATGCCTAGCGGCGAACGGTCGCGTAACACGTAGGCAACCTGCCCGAAAGACCGGGACAACATTCCGAAAGGGGTGCTAATACCGGATGTGGCCAGCGGGAGACATCTCCTGCTGATTAAATCACTTGTGGCTTTCGGAGGGGCC
>JANXSG010000186.1 GCA_025352825.1 Chthonomonadaceae bacterium
CAGAATCACCTCCGCTGCATATAGCCCTGAATAAAGCCTATTGGCGCAAACAGGGTCTCGTCCCACTCAAGGAACGCTATCTAGCGAAGCGTAAAGCATGATGAACCGCCGTATGCGGACCCGCATGTACGGTGTGTGAGAGGCGGGGTGAACAGCCCTGCCTACTCGATTGAGGGTGAACCTTATTTAAATATCAAAACCGATGCCAAAGTCTCCCCCTCTCCTGTTTTTGGGAGAGAGGGAGAGGGATGAGGGCTACCGGGCATGATAATCAATAGTAAAGCCGTTTACTGAAAGTTGATGTTTATGTATGGTGGCTCGCCCGCCAGATGGTACCAGCACCGTCACCAAAGAGTTATCTGCCGGCAGGATTATTGAAGCCATATTCACCGCTTCCTTCTGTAAATATCGATGGGATATTATGTCGTAGATATCCACTTTTTTGACACCGATGGGGAAAGTAACGTGCCGAGGATATTTAAAGGGATTATATAGGAGATAGGTGGGGTATGCTGGCGCATGGAACCAGTCTGTGGCCAGCAGATCGAATCGTGGGATCATCTTATCACTGGTTGTTTTTACGATCGCACCTAAATAGCCGACATGGGAGCCGCCGTAGAGGCAGAGATTTGATGGGCCACCCCATCCATGCGCATCACCTGTACCGTACGGGGAGAGGGACGAATCGAGTGAGCGAACACGAATTTGATCGACCTCCAGTGTCTGATGGCCACTGCCTTCGATTGAAACAGCCTTAAGATAGATCGATGATCCGCCTTCAATGTTCGGTAGAGGCCCGCTGTGCCAGGTGATTTGATCGGTCTCTGTGATATCGAACAGCGGATGATATGGCCCTGCCAGATTCTGTCCCCAAAGATAGTGGAAGCCATGCGGAGTGTTGGGCTTGAATACACATCGTGAATATATTTCAAGATCATGGTCTCCCGCAAACGGAACGGGAATGCGCCAGATGTGCTCCAGGTGTTCGTGCCCACCAACAGAAGTAGTCACCAGATTTTGAGTAACGTTATCCAGGCGTGCAGTATCCTTTGTGGAACCGGATTCGATATGCCCTAAAGTGTGGGAGGCGTCTTCTGCCATGCTTGCAAACCGAAGCGCCTGTCCGCGAAGTCCTTCATAAGGTATGGAGGATGCCGGATCGTACCCCGCAGACCAATCGTAATTATCCTGATTATGCCTGGGAAGAAAAGCAGGGTAGAATAGACGAGCGGAATTTACGAGGCTATGCATCCACTTCCCGATACTTCTGGCGAATCTCGGATCGTATCGGGCTACCGGAGTCAACGCTCCTGCCCAGTCGAACGTGTTCATTGCAAAGGCATAGCCTTTTGTATCCAGCATTGTACCTACAAGTCCGCTGCAATCGACTTTCCCAAACCGATCTGCAATCACTCCCCATCCGGGACGTGCCGCGCGCTGATCGCCTGCATCAAAGCACCAGTTGATAAGTTTTTGCAGATCATAATCGCGCCCCATTTCCGCATTCATGCGGGCAGCGGTGAGAGCGCCGAATGGGAGCAGCACTTCGTATAGAGGATTCTTCTCGGGTGGATGGAGCTGAAGCGCCTTTAATCCCCATTCTGCAGCTGTGAGATAGCGGGGGTCATTTTGAACTGAGTACGCCATGTACTCAAGCCATGCAATTCCTGCAGCGGAATCGGGCTCAATCCAGTGGCCGTTATCTGTCGGTTTCATTTCCTCGAAACTGAAACCGGTATGATCGAAGTTGGGTACAATAAATGGCTCTGATTTACCACCCATCGCGGCGCTTGCACGGTACCACTGATCAGCCACACCCAGGAGATGTGAACCACCTTTTTTGCGATATCTATCCGCTAGCTGATACTCCAGAATATTGGGGTAGATATCGTACCAGAAAGAGCCGGATACCCGGCTGTTGATATTATTTATATAGACTCCATCCTGTTTGCTAAAGAATTCATGGCTCATCTCAACCCAGTTAAATCCTTTATACTTCGTCATGTCGTGGCCAGAGAGCATACCGGTCACTACAGCAGCGATGCAGTTGACTCCTTCTGCACCTGGGCGGCCAAGGTAACTTGGGAGCGAGAAAGTCTTTTTAGTTCCTTCGTGGACACTAACAAAAGGCAGAAACTCACCTTTACGATCGAAATCGAAAATTAACTTTACATAGTCGTCTGTAGTTTTTTTCCAATCTCGGACTAGATATGGCGATGGAAAAGAAGGCATATTTTCAGCCTTAAATATCGTCTGCCTCAGCGATTCGGCTCCTAAAGAAGAAATCGGTTGAAGACTTAAAATGGTGAATATAGCGAGCGCGAATGGAGAAGGTGCTGTCGACTTAGACATAGATTATATACTCCGGAAAATAATTGAATTGTAGACGTAATTGCAAAGTATGCGACGAAATGAATTTCTTCTCTTGTGACGTTCCGCCGTAAGTGCTTCGCACAAAAAATCCAAGCTCATTAGAGATAGCTGATCTAGTGTCCGAAGATACCTGATCTAGTCGTCGAAGATACCTGATCTAGTGTCCGAAGGACACATAGCCGCAGACTACCGAGCAAAGAAATTCATTTTGCCGTATATTTTTTACAATTAACACTGACCATATTCCAATTTATTCAATTATACATCATTCTGAGCATATAGGTTCGGTCAGCAGCAAAAAATCCTCCTGCTAACTGCACAGGAGGATTTTTTCTTTAGATACTTTACGCCGGCCAGAGCTATTTTTTAGCAGCCTGCGTGTAGTCGGTACTAGAATTAATCTCTATATAGTTTCCTGGTCCTGCTCTGTCCGCCATCTCTGCTGGGTCAGTGATTGAATTTTCACTTTGAGACACCGCAGAAACTTGAAAGAATGATCGATAAATAATCACACCATTCACTATGAGTATCATAATCGCAAGAATCACTGAGATAGTTAGTTTATTAGTTTTCAATTTGATTGCATCATCTCCGAACGTACTTACTCTGCCCATGGAGTCCACTCTGGATAGTACCGCTCTACACAGCTTGCAATTTGTGAACAAGCTTTATATTGCGCTGTGTACGGCATTTGATCAAGCAAGCCGCGCATTCGAAATAGTTTGGCATGTCCATCGTAGTAGACGGATGGCAATTTTCCGTGTTTTAAAGTACATTTATCCTGGTCAAGATCATGATTTAGCTTTGGCCCCCGGAAGCACCAAAGCGCCACGGAATCGTTGCCATTGCTTCCTTCAGTTACTAATATTCGTTCAGAAGGATTGGGTATCTCAGAAAGAGATGGCCCCGGCCCCCACACACTCGAACTGAGATGCCCACCCATATATATGTACGAGTAGATATTTAAGCCGTAGCTAATGAGAACTTTATTAGAACCTTTTGAAGCTTGTGAAGTTTGATCTACCGGGCAGGCAAATATGCGCGCATTCTTACAGTACGGCAAAATCATATCCGCCCATCTCGGCTGACAGCTTTTCGGGCGTCCACAATAGAATGAGTCGTATTTAGATGTTCGCTGAAAAGTGTTGTACGCAAGAAAGGGCAGTCTGTCATCAAAATCTTGATTGTACATCTGCATAGCATTCCCGATCTGGCGGCTATTACTCATACAGACAACTATCTTCGACTGCTGTCTTGCCTGAGCTATTACCGGGAAGAGTATAGCTGTCATAATTCCAAGAATTGTGATGACTACCATTAATTCGATTAGTGTGAATGCACTGAATAGTGAACGTCTAAAATAGGAACCAGGTAATACAACGTACATTTTTTTATTACTCCCTAACTGTTAAAATAAACACCGGAGACACATTTACACTCAGTTTCCGCAGTCTATCTTCCAGAATAGGATTACAACAACTCAAAAATTACACCTAATAGGCAACCCAATATTGAAAACCATACGATCAAGTAGATGACATTTGTCGGAGATGCCATCGCACATGCAATTCCATAACATATAGTCGATTATCGGCAGGCTATCCTGTATTCATTAACAGGTTGCTTAGTATTTTAACCAGTAATTTTGGAACAGAACCAACCGCTTCAGAGTAATATATAATAGCAATCCGAAACTTTGAAACCATAGAGGTAATCGCAAAAGTATGTCCAATTTTGTGAGAGTAACGACTTTTGCAATTACCTCCACATATTGATTGAGAATTTTCGCTAAACAGTTATATCTATAACAAATAGGAGAATTGATAAGAGATGATATATAAGTGTAGAAGTACAGCTCTCGGAGCGGTGATTTTAACTGGACTATTTCATTCACCGGTTTGTGCAATAGGTGTGCAATCACCCGAGGGAACACTGCAGCGATATACAGATACGGAGAATTTAACGCGGCTGCCGTGGGGTTCGAGAAGCCATTGGATTCAGCCATGGCGAGCCTACATGGATACCTGGCCATCCTCACGAATAGAAAATTCAGTGGGCATTAACTACCAGAACAATGCTGATCCCGCCAGTGTGGACGCTATATTTAAACATCTGGCAAAAAATGGGTTTAAATTTGTGCGCATTGAATTTGGCTGGAACAATATCAGTTACGACGATCCTTCCAAACTTACCCGGCAAGATACATTTGATAATTTGATTTCTGCGTGCAAAAACTCCGGCCTCCGGCCACTGATTCTACTCAATTCGAATCACGGTATACCCTGCCCAATGAAGCAGTATGTGGTGAAACTTACTCAGCCAGCTGCTAAAGGGGATACTCAGGTGCACATCGATCCGAGCACGCTCAAACTTGCGGTGGTAGATCGGTCTGGACTGAGTAATCTCTCGAGCAGAGGCTGGGGAGCGGAAAATCTATTTACGCAAATTATGCCAGACGGCACCTGTAGTCTCTCTAAGGCACTGACGAAGGATTTGTCTGCTGGACCTGCTCCAGCGATGACTCTTAAGTATCTTCCGTTCTATCCTTCCAAAGATAAGGCAACTGGTCTGGAACCTCCCCAATTTCAGGAAACGATAGCCGGATGGCAGCTTTATATTAAAACAATCGCCTCGAATATGAAGCGTGTGCTTGGCACGGAAAATGCAGCCGATGCAGGATTCGATTTCGAAGTGTGGAACGAAATGACCTTCGGCTCTAACTTCCTTGATATTAATAAGTACTACGACAAACCTATAGTGCAGGGAGAATATTCTCCAGCCGCGATTGCTAAATACACCGTGGACTTTGTGCGAGACCCAAAAAATCATATGCCCAATGTTGGGATTACGGATGGCTTTGAGGCACAGAGACCCTGGGCCAGTGGATCGACGTTGCCTGCCGGCCTAACCGCTATGAGCAAGCATCCTTACCGTGGCATGACAATCTATCCTTACACAAAAGGCGTGCTTGCAGGTCAGCCGCTTGATGCGCTGGGCGGTGTTGCCGGGCAAAAAGCGAAGGGCCAATGGGTTGATAATTTCTCCCCGGTGTATGCAGCATTCTTCCCTGAGTACTTTTTATCTGGAAACCAGACTGAGACACTAATCCGCGACCTAGCTCCCTTTAACTCCAATGTGGGTAACTTCCCGCATGGCAGGGATACACACGCTGTATTTGAAAATGGAAATGATGCTCCACCACCTGGTATGTGGGTGACAGAAGTAAATATAGATGCACGCGGCGCAGACCCTGGCTTTCTTCTGGAATACAGATTTGGAGGGCTATCAAAAGTTGACTCTACGATGACGACAGCAGATGTTGACCGGTTGAAAGCGAAAGCCGCTCTCAGATATCTCACCAGTTATGTCAACAAAGGAGTATCCCGAATCTACTTCTTCGAAGCGGTAGATAGGGAGCCGGCTGGTCTTGGCATGATGAGCAGCGATTTTTTACCGGCAGTTAAAACGAACAATAATGCGATCCCCAGCGATGATTCCGCCATTACTTCATTTGCGATGCTGTCCATTCGTCGTCTCATAGCTGCGATGAAAGGTGATGATACGATCGTTAAGGCGAGGCAAATTTCACTTCAGAAAATAGTGGAGCCGGAGAGCAGGGTACAGTTTGCTGGAAACCCAGCGACGACAAACAGCAGCCCCAACCCATTCCCACCGCTCTATAATCGAGAAGTACTGGCATTTTTCCCGTTTCAGGCAACCAAGCATAAGTTTGTAATCCCTGTATACGTTATGACTAGAAATATGGTGCAGCGGTACAAAGCTGATGCACCAAATAGTGATATTACTCGTTTCGACATGCCTGAAGAAACATTTCGACTTGACATTGGAAATATTATGGGAACGGATGCGAAAGTTTCACTATACGACCCACTTACTGGAATGCAGGCCAAGGTGACCGTCTTGAGGTCGGGAACGAAAAATATCGAGATCGAAGCTGCGCTAACTGATAGTCCTCGAGTTTTAGTGATAGAAGAAAATTAGAACTCAAATTACCCTTTAGCTTTCACTCCTTATCCCACTCCCAAAAAATCGCAGGGGTGGGATGAGGGCAGAATTATTTGGATCATTAACTGATGTTAGACAGGCGAGTAGTTCATCCAGAGCAGTTTGGTTTTCGCGACGGGCTAAAGGGGTTGTGAAAGTAATCCAAAATAGTTCATCTCGCATTGCCAGGCACTGAAGTACCTTTTTTGGAGGTCTGCGACCAGCCGTCCTCCGGACGGAATCGCGTCTGAAAGACGCCTGTTTTTTGTTGCCGGGAGTTTTCAAATCCCAGAAATAGTCGAATATGGGATTACTTTCACATCCCCTTTAGCCCGTCGCAGAAACCCTTAACTTAACCCCTATTCTCCCGGCCCCCGCTGCAAGGCTGCTCGATAGCTCGCAAGGGAGAGGGGGACGGAGGGTAAGGTTAAAGGCCATTACTTATGCAAACCTTGATACACAATGCTGAACAGTTACCGTTTAAGAATTATTACGCACTCGGTATAAAACTGAGACGTTGGAAACCTATCGCGAGCCCCTCTGCGGACTTGGGCTACCGTTCTCTACTCCTTGTCCGTTCGCTGAGCAAGAAAGATTACTGCTCCACAGAGAAATAGAAGCAGGGTAAACATTACTCCCTGGCCGCCGATATGGGATCCGAAATCGTTAACAAGGAAGTCTAATCGATCAATAAGTAAGGCTATTCTGGCCATCATAGTCGAACCGAAAATTGCGCCAAATGTGAACATCATCATCCAGCGTCCAGCCTGGGCGCTGCGTTTCAGAACTCTATTGTTCTGTTCTATCGAGAAGAAGAAATAGCTCATAACACAGACCAGAATAGTCATAAAAATAAGATTGTTTATGGCATCCGGAACGCTGAGGGCCTTTGATACGAGAAGCCCCGTTTTGTCGTAAATGGCTTGATGAGGCCAGAGCGGCTTAAACGATGTAGGAATCTGAGGCCAGTAGTCATTGACGAAACCTTGGAATGCCAGGCCAGAAGAGGCCCCGAGGATAAATCCGATCGACAACCGTGCAATCCAGCTCACCTTCTTGAAGAATATAAGATAGTAGAAAAGGCCGAATATAAGTACTCCTGCTTGCCACCACTCTCCCTTGTCCCATAGAGGAATCCACCATTTCGGGCGAAGGGTGTCAGTCCAGACATTACCCATGAGGTAACCCATTGAGATACCTAGAAACAGATGCTCAAAAAAACGATACAGCTTGTTCTCTCGGTAGAGTATACTGAACAGGCCGAGAGTACAGAACGTCCCCAGCCAAATACTCATCACTTTTAAGTGTTCAGCAAGCCAGGGCGAAAATTCCGTCAATTTCTCCCCCTTACTGAAGAACTCATCCGCTTTTCAATCAACGTATAGATGTTACCCAGCAGAATCAACGCAATTATCAGCAGATGTGCAACGGATGCAGATACACTCGCCGCACTAGCTTTGCCAATATACCCCAGCTTCTGCTCATACTCGATTGCTCCCTGCAGGCCAGGCATCATCCCCACCAGCTGTCCGCTGTCCAGGCGATTGATCATTTCGGGAATCATAACCGAAGTAACTGCCGCCACCATCTTGAGATTATAGGAACCCTGCAGGTAATCAATATAGGTTTCGGTGGTGGTAGAGCCGGAAACGTTGATTAGCATAGTTATGTCGTGAGCAGTATGAATACCGCGCATTACCGGGAGATCCTGAACGCGTTTGCCATTTATATCCATGCTGAGGGTAGTGGGAATGTCAGGTCCGAATCCCTTAAGAAAGTTCACCTGGTCCGTACGATATCCGAAATTTGCCCAGTCTACACCATCAGTATAACCATACTCTTTTTGCATCCCTGTGACCATCTCCTGCATCAGCGTTTTAGCCTGCGGGTCGAAACAGAGGATTATAAAGTGTATTTTTTTTCGCATAAGATGAATCAGCAGAGCTTTACTCTGAGCGCGGTTTTCTCCACGTGTACTGGCGCTCCAATCTGCTCCAAATAGAACAAAACTATTCTGTGGAAGGGCTTCTACAACCTTATAGAGCTGTTCGGTCTGGCGGGAGATCGGGACACGAATCTGAATCGTAAAGAAAAAGGGAATAGTGATAGCAATGATCAGGAGCGTGTAGAGCACGCGCCTATCTATCCTATTCAGATATCTTATTACATTCCTAGTCTGCAATCTCTACTCTCCAGGTTCCGAAGAAATAAATGTTAGCTGTCGAAAAATGCTCCACGTTCGAGCCCGAGCCAAACTCGGAGCGCTACTGCAAGATTTCCTATCCCTATCCCAAAAGCGATCGCACGAACAGATGCTGAACTAGCCTTGGTCAGAATCCAGTCTCTAATAATCTCAACCCGGAAGTTATGCCAGAATCCATGATCAGGCAGGTGGATAGTTAACTGCTGGCCGAGTGCGATCTGCCCGAGCATCACTACCATCGCGATTACCATCAGCAGAGTCGCCTCCCCAGTCCGTACACGGAATGCCCTGTACGATGCTGACACGAGGAAGAACGCGACCAATGCAAACATAGTCGAGTCGAGCGCCTGATACAACCCTTCGAAAAGAAGCATGTACAAATTTTTATTAATCAAATTAGGGTGCGCCTGCTTCAGAACCGCGAGCGTGAACATCGCTATCATCGCAATGAAAAAAACTAAACTATTTAGTTTTCCTTCTTTTGCGTGAAGCAGCCGTTTACCATGTATCTGGCAGAGATTGATAGTACCCAGGCCGATAGTCCAGCCCGCAATTACGGAGAGCATATTCGCGGCGGGTGAAATAAACGGTGTTAGAAAGTTGCCCATGTGCTTTGGGCTTCCGGGAATTGGCATGGAATGGGTAGGCCAAAAATACTCCACCGCGTAGTATAGGCCGCCGAGAAACGTTACAATTCGTATAAGAGGTCGGCGTAGTGCGTGGGGCAGAGACTGAAGTATCGCAATGAGAATTCCGGCAAGGGCAAAACAGCCCAGTATTGCAATATACCAGGAACTGCCATGTAGAGGATGAAAGAGATTTGAGAACAAGTTGACTGCTCGCTAGCTAAAGAGATCTAAAATCGTCTTCCCCAGTGAAGAACCTGCCATCTGTGAGAAAGTTATAGCTGCAGATCCTAAAATTACTATAATTAGGAGCAGCCCCTTCGCGATATCCTGGCCCACGAGGCTTCCAAGCGCGGTCGGCTCTTTCGAGAGATATGCGCTGGCCGCATAGAACTCATCCCCAATGATAACGTAGTCGCATGTGGCAATGAAGAAAGGTATCTGCATGGTGGCCGGTGTTCCTGCTATCTGGATAGCACCCACCTGATTTCCAGATTCTGCAATGATAAGCGACTCGGCGTAGTAGTTGCCGAACATGAAAGTTGCGCCAGCCTTTTCACGCCATATCAGTCCGGCAACAGCTGCCGCATATGAGAATTGGTTGTTGGTTAGAAAACGGATATCCTCGGTGTTGTAGAGATCTGGCCGGCCTTCCAGATTATATGCCTCTCGCACTGCTTCCTGTGTTACAGGAAGCATCTGAGGATCAAACACCGGTAGTACAGCCTTTGTTGCGAATTTAGCTGAAGAACGAACTATATAGGTGATAATTGAGAGAGCTTGCAGCGTTACGATCTCTATTCCTGCCCGAGCCGTACCAAGTCCGGTTGTACAGACCATGGGCCTCCCCATCTCCGTAGCTCTGCCAATAGCCTCTTCGATTGCTGTCAGTCCATGGATTCGCCGGATTTTAATCTGTTTCCAACGTGCTGTTTGTATCATCACCACGATGCAGGTACTGAAAAGTGGAACCATGATCCGAACTAATGGGCTTGCGTGTTCCATCTACAGCCTGCCTTCCATGATCTTGGGATTAGGCTGTTCTAATCTGGATATCAGCATCTCGATACCCTCTCTGGATTCGAGGAGTTTCGCAGCCTGCTGCACTCGTTCAGCTCCGAATAGTGGGACCAGTAATCCGGATGCTGCCACCAGTCCTGAACCTATTAGGAAATGGAATGGCCGATGCATCTCCAGAAGAAGTATGGCGGGAGTCTGCAGGCCATGTTTATGGACAGCTTGTGCAAAACTATCCAGCAAAGCATCTCGCTCGGTATCTGTGATATCTGCGTCCCAATCAAAGAGCTGCATGAATATTACTCCTATTTGAACTGCACTCTAGTTCGGGAAGATACTCTCTCAATAGGCAGCAGACATCTTTGCGACTGGGTCCATTTCCTCGTGGGTTCGTCAAAAGTGTAACAGTATCGGATAGATAGTGCGAACCATTCCTTTTAACTGCTGCTCCATCCTTATACTCTTTCCAGCTGGATATGTGACTCCAATCCCATTTTGTATGAGAGATTAGCGATTTGACTGTCAATCCGTTTCTATCTATTCTGTACTCTTGCGGCAGCAGATACTCATTTCCAGAAAAGAGTAGAATGAGGGCGGCAGAGAGGGCGGGAAGCGCCTGATGAAAAATACCATAACCACAGGTTGCACCAAGTAACAGTACGGCGCAAAACAGGGGAATTCTCTGCGGATGCAGTTTGGCAGGATGAACGCACCAAGTTAGAGTAGGCCTATTTGCTAGCTCTAGATGCATTAATTCTGTTTCGGCAGCATCGGTAGATTTACCAGGTTTTGCGTATGTGTCGCTCATATTAAGTATTATAGAAGTTTGAGGGCAGGCTGTCAAGCATTACTATAACACACTCCTTGCCCACTCCTAATTTATCACTCAGCCGGATATATAATTACTGAGCGATAAATTGCAACACATTTCATCACAATTGCAAAATATTTGCATGTATTAAAAAAAACGGTTGACAACTTAGAAAAATAGGTTTATAATAAATCAATACTGTAATTTTGCGAAGAATGGAAACATAGCTGTAAAGTATGCGAGCTTCTCTCCGCCAAATAGCCGAGCGCGCTGGAGTTTCTACTCAGACCGTCTCGAACGTACTCAACAACCGAGAGAGGCGAACGTCGGAAGAGACGCGAGAGCGTGTACTTTGCGCCGTTAAGGATCTGAAATATATTCCCATTCCGCGTCCGGCCATGCAGAACCGCCATGTAGAAACAAAAGCTATTGGCATAGTCTTTCTGGACGAAATGAAGTTTTTGCAAGATCTGCGCGAACGGCTGGGTTGGCACACGTTCGCAGGGATGCGTGACAGGGCTCGCCACTACCAGTATGACCTGTTGCTGCTATTCCGCTCCCGAAAAGACTGGCTGGAACCAGGTGCAGAAACGCAGTTCCTAGATCATCGTTACGATGGCATCATTTTTCTCGGGCAGTGCAAGCATGAACTTGCCGAAACATTGGTTCAGCATGGCCTGCCAACCGTGGTTTGTTACAGTGCGGACACGCCTCCGGGCGTTGTCAGCGTGATGGCAGACAACCACCGTGCGATGGAACTCGCCGTGGAGCACTTGATATCCAACGGTCATGAACGTATCGCACATCTGGGTGGCCCACTCTGGAGCATGGAGGCGACCCAACGCCGAGACGAATACAGCGCAGCGCTCAGAGCGCGCGGACGAATGGAATGTGCAGGACGTATCGTCCAAGGATCGACCTGGGGAGGCGATCTACCGGAAACCCGTCCACTCGCTGAGGAGATACTAGCTATGGATGTGACCGGCGTCGTCTGTGGCAACGACTTTCTGGCTCTCGATCTTTGGCAAATTGCTGAAGAACAGGGTCGGAAGATTCCGGAATCCCTCTCCCTGACAGGTATGGACGATTTGGATGAGGGCGCAGCAAAAGGGCTGACAAGTATTGTTAATCCGTTTTATGAGATCGGCGCTCAGGCGATTGACTCACTAATAACTTTGATACGAGGAGGTGATTACAAAGAAGCATGTACACTTGTTCCTGTTGAACTGATTTTGCGTGATTCCGTTCGTCCGCCACGGAACACCTTTTCGGCAGCGCACCAGCCTCTCCCTTAAGAGGCCAGAGAGCGACACTTAGAGTATTTGAATATCGTGGACTATATATATCATGTGATAACTACTTTTGAAAGGTACATTAAAGATGATACACCAATCGACAAAGCCAGTAACCCATAAGAGTGGATTTACCCTGATTGAACTACTCGTGGTGATCGCGATTATTGCGATCCTAGCCGCCATTCTCTTCCCAGTCTTTGCCCAGGCTCGTGAAAAAGCCCGTGCGATCTCCTGCCTCTCCAATGTGAAACAGCTTGGCCTGGGCCTTGTTATGTACGTCCAGGATTACGATGAAACAATGCCAACAATGTTTCCGAAAATTCCAGGATTTGCGTCTCCCGTCCTGCCATTCGAACTGCAGATAGCGCCTTATATCAAAAGCAAGGCTTTGTGGCACTGCCCGAGCGACGGGCACAACGGAAATGCCGGTAACAATGGTTTCTGGTCGAAAGAAGACGACCCGAATAACGGTGGTAAATTGAGTGGCCGTTCCTATGGCGTCGTCGGAGAGATCAATACGCAAGAGGCCTTTGATCTAGGTAAGGGCGCAAGCGCAGGTCAGCCTGCTCTGGATCCGAACACCGGCTTATGTTATGGTGACTGGGGTTCCGGTGATGGATCTGGTTCCAGGGGGCGATCACTCGGCGCCATCGATCAGCCATCCGATACAGTAGCGATGGTGGAAGACTGGGCCGTCACTGACGGAGATAACCAAAATGGATGGAGCTACGGTCAGCCCTGGGGTTCCGTTTTCCAGCAGGATGACCCGTGGAAACTGGCCGGCCGCAAAGCAGGTCAAGACGCCCAGTTTATTCTAAATGCCGATGGAACGGTGTCGAATAACGCACTGAATGTAAACGCACCTCCAGTAAAGGGGCACACGGATCGAAGTAACTACGTATTTACAGACGGACATGCCAAATCGCTCACATGGGGTGCGGTGAGACAAAAAGATTTCGATCTGTTCAAAATGCAAAAGACTGGCTACTTCCGGCCATAGTCTGGCTTGTTACCCCGACGGTTTACTGCCAGCTAGGATGCCAGGCAGTGAACGAATGCTGGTTCGCCATCATGACTGGTAAGAAAATCCTTTCCAGCCATGATGGCAACCATGAAATTTTCTACCATAAGGATACTAGAATGAGAATGGCACGTAATCTGCAAATTAAGGGTTTTATGGCGACCTTGGCAGCCTCACTAGTTGGATGCTCCAGCCAGACCGCAGCCCCGCCTGCTCCTCCTACTGCCGCAGCCACTGAGTCTGCCCAAAATAATCCTGCTATTAATCAAATTTTGAAGGATCCGAAGACGACTTCTGCTTCCGCCGATTACATTAAGACGCACATGCCGCCCTCTAGCGGCCAGGGGAATGGAAGATAGAGAGTTCCATGCCGACAGATTTACTTCTAAAACCAGCTTCTGGCGGAGCCAAGCGCGCTGTTTCATCGAGCGTACGAACCAGGCGGTTTGGAGCATCCCTGTTTGTGGCAGCCATCGTGTTTGCTGCTATGATAGTTAAGCAGGCTTGGGAGCATACAGTTCAGCGTGAAGCCTACCTGTCTGATCTGGAAGTTATGGCGCAACACGACAAATATAATGGCTCCCTACTAGCGCTGCTGGCAGGGAGGGAGGCGCAGTCGGGCCAATTCGCTATTGCGGCCGCGAACCTGAAGCAAGCGATAGCTGCGGGTGATAGTCAAGCAGATGTCTGGAAGACCTGGGCTGGCGCATCAGCAGCTGCAGGAAATCAAGCCGAAGGGGTTGCTATTCTCCGTCTGGGGTTGAAATCTCTTCGCGCCCAGAATGATCGTGCCGATGTGCAGGGAGCGCTGGATCGTGCAATGAGTTTAGGAAGTGATTCAAGCCCGCCTCAATTGGCTCATGCAATCAGTCCCGAAGGCCTCGATCCCATGGTCGCACGGCGAACTCAGGGTAGTTTTTTGAATAGAATCGCGCTATGGTGGGGCACGCGTCATATGGCACAGAGCGGTTACGCCACCCGCGAAGAGCTGGCTAAACAGCGCCCGAACGATGCGGAAGTACAGCGCTGGTGGGGACTTGCTTTGGTTAGGAACCATCGTATGCAACTGGCGGAGGCTACCCTGCGGCGGGCTGTCGAGCTTGCTCCAAATGATTCTGAATCCCATTTTGCTCTCGCGGGTCTATTGCAGGAGATCGGTGCATCTAGTAAGGCTGGGCTTGAGTACGAAACATGCCTTCGATTGCGGCACGATTGGTTGCCAGCTCTGATTGGCCTCGGTGATGTGGCTCTGAATAAATCGCTGATCGCGCTCTCTGTTTCAGTTTTTCAGAAGGCTACAACCGTTGCCCCCACTTCCGCTGACGCCTGGATCGGGATGGGCCGCGCCTACTACAGCACCCATATCCAGCTCGGTCAGGCGGTCTCTGCGTTTGAGCAGGCTGTGCGTCTCGCTCCCACCCGCACCGATTTCTTCTCCGACTACTACCGCACCCTGCGCATGACCTATAAATACGAGCTGGCGGAAACGGTGATCCGGCAGCGGCTGCGCGCTGCTCCCGAGGAGTCGCAGAGCCATTTTCTGCTTGCCCTTCTGCTCCGGGACTATCAGCCGACACCTGCCCGCCTCGCAGAATCCGAACAGGAACTGCGTACATCATTACGATTGACTCCACATGCGGAAGCAACTGAAGTGGAATTAGCTCAGCAGCAGATGCAGCATGGACGGCCCGAGGAGGCTGTCACGCTGTTGAACGATGCTCTTAGCCAGAATGAACTCAATGTCAAGGCCATCCGAATGCTGGAACGCGCCTACAGGCAGGCCGGAACCCCGGCGCTCGCCGACAAATTTCAGAAGGATGCCAGCGGACAAATACAGTTGGCTCAGCAGTTGGGAGACCTGGAGGATTTGGAACATAGAAACCCTGGCGATGAGAAGGTACATGCCCAGCTTGCCACACTTTATACTCGAATAGGGCGACATATCGAAGCAGCACAGGAAGTACAATTCGCCGCTTATCTTCGTGCCCACCCGGATGCGGCCCGACACGCCATCAAAACACTTGATGCAGCGACGACAATCAGCCATCCATCTGCAGTTCCATAGTTACATTCATCAGGATAGGTAACAGAGCAAAAATCATGTGTCAGCCACCCTTTCTCATCTTGCTCAACGCTTTCTTTATTCTCAATCGAGTCCGACTACTCCTGATGACAATCCTCTTATTTGCTCATGGTTGTAACCGACCGAACTATAGTGCGATGTCCACCCCAATTCCCAAGATTACTACAGCTGTCACACCCTTGCCTCCGGCTCATTTCGAAGATGTTGACGCCAACGCAGGCTTGAGATATCTTTGGCAAATCAAGGAGAAACGCCCGCTCAACATCTTGCAGACTATTGGGAACGGCTGTGCCTTCCTCGATTGCGACCAGGATGGCAATCTCGACATCCTCTTCGTCGGGAAACAACTCGCCCTCTATCGCGGCGATGGGCACGGTCATTTCACTGATGTCACAAAACAAGCGGGGCTTGACCGCCTTCATGGGCATTTTCTCGGGTGCGCGGTCGGCGATTACGATAACGATGGCTACCCCGATATCTATCTCTCCGGGTATCAGACTGGGCTACTGCTGCACAATAGAGGGAGTAAGGGGAAAACGAGCGCAACTGCGTCCCCCCACCAAATACCTTACTTCGAGGATGTGACTCAGGCGGCCGGACTGAAGACGCAGCCCTGGGGAACGAGCGCTGCCTGGGTCGAAACTGTTCCTGGATCTGGGAGGCTCGACCTGTTCGTCGCAAACTACGCGCGTTTCGGCCCACAGCATGATATCCCACAACTCTGCCTTTTCAACAACATCCAGAGTTCGTGCGGCCCACGCTACTACCATCCGCTGAAGGGCGTATTGTATCGCAATCAGGGAAACGGACATTTCACCGATGTCAGCAAGATAAGTGGCATCGATACGACCAGCGGACGCGGACTGGGTGTGGCGTTTGCCGACCTGGACGGGAGGGGGCTCCCCGCCCTTGCTCTCGCTAACGATGAGATGCCGGGTGATCTGATGATTCCGAAGAGCACAAAACCGCCTCTGCGTTACAGCAACGCGGGAGCTTCCTCTGGGTTGGCATATGATCGTGATGGCAACAAGCATGGCGGGATGGGGTTGGACTGGGGCGATTACGACAACGACGGCAGGCTCGATCTCCTGGTCACCACGTTCCAGAGCGAGCCGAAATCGCTATACCACAATGACATGGGCAATCAGTTTAGCGATTTCTCTTTCAACTCGGGTCTGGGAACAGCGATGGCGCCCAATGTGTCGTTCGGCTGCAAGTTCTTCGATTACGACAACGACGGCTGGCTTGATTTAATTATCGCCAGTGGCCATGTGCAGGACAACATCGAGCAGATTGACACCAGCGCCCATTACCGCCAGCCCACACGCATTTTTCATAATCAAGGGGTTGGTGGTGCGCCACAGTTTGTGGAGGTGAGTACCAAAGCCGGTACGGCCTCACAACTTCCGATCGTCGGGCGGGGACTCGCCATCGGTGACTACGATAACGACGGTCGGATGGACGCACTTGTAGTGGATAGTGAGGGTAAGCCGCTCCTGTTGCACAACCTCACGGAGCCGACCGGCCACTGGTTCGGCATTCGGCTGATAGGGTCAAAGAGCAACCGCGATGGGTATGGGGCGCGGCTGACGGCGCAGCTCGGCGGACGCACGCTGCTTCGTCATTGCCACGCCGACGGATCCTACCTCTCATCCTCCGATCCGCGTGTTCACTTTGGACTGGGGACGGCGACACAGGTGGACACTCTTACTATTCGCTGGCCGGATGGCCATCAAGATATTCTGCGGAACCTGCCCGCTGATCGATACGTCACCTTCCGAGAAGGAGATAGTGCTGCTCATACGTGACCTAACAACCTACATACAATTATCACATTGATATTAGTAGGTTTCGAGTGCTCACTGTTGAACATTTGCACTTACCGTTGCCGCTCGCGCATTTTTTTCCAACTCCGTGTGCCAGTAAGCCATCTGCTCATCACCAGTCAGCGTGCTCAGCCTATCCTGAATCTCTCCTTGTATTACCTCGGCATCTTCACACAATCAAAAGTCCTCGTCTTCATTTTTAATTACCCCCAGCAAAGAATAAATGGCGACTTTGCCATATCCCTCCACGGAATTAACCACATTATAGAATGGGATTTTGCGAAAATTAACAATATCGCGGAAGTTCCTCCTGACGACCAAGGTACATGGCTGACCGCGGCCCCTGCGACAAGAAGCGCATCAATATATGATTTTCCAAGAACAATTCCAGCAGGAATTCGAACAGATTCTACCGAATCTTTATGTACTATGTACCTATTATATCTCTATCTCGTACTACTATTTCCCAGCTACACATCCCTAAGATGCGTGATCGGGCGGAGCATAAAATCGTGAGTTTCTCGGCGCTTTCATTACTATCATCTTCTTGCTAATTCATGGGACATTTTGGATATTCCCACCATTCTCGAAACTACCATTATGAATACACTCTACTATGGCGATAATCTCGAAATCCTGCGCAAGTATATCAAAGACGAAACAATAGATCTTTGCTATATCGATCCACCCTTCAACTCAAAGCGCAACTATAACCAGATTTATAACAATATAGGCGGAGAGGACAGTGCGCAAGCCCAGGCATTTACTGATACCTGGGAATGGGATGAACAGGCCAATATCGGATATTCGGAAATTCTCGCAAATCACGATGGACGTTTCGCAGCTCAAACGGTTGATCTTCTAAAGGGGCTTAAGCCTGTCCTGAAACAAGGCAGTTTACTTGCTTACCTAGTTAGTATGACCCTGCGCATGAATGAAATTCATCGCACACTTAAACCTACAGGCTCATTCTATCTGCATTGTGACCCGACAGCCAGCCACTACCTTAAGCTTATTCTCGATGCGATATTTGTTGCAAAAGGTGGACACTTCCTGAACGAAATAGTTTGGTCAAGAACCAATGCTCACAATGTTGCTTCAAAATACTTCCATCGAGTTCAAGACACAATTTTCTTCTATACCAAATCTAAGAATTATACTTGGAATACCCCTTATACAGATTATTCTCCACAACAGTTAAAACGCTACTCTCCTGACCCCGATACCGGTCGTATGGTTACAGGGCAGGATTTAACTATGACAGGAAATAAACATCGCAACTTTGCTTGGCGTGGATCTACTCCGCCACCGAATAGGGGTTGGGGGCTTTCGGAAGAGCAGCTTGAAGCATTATGGGAACAAAGACTGATTTTGACGAAACAAGATGGAACTCCTCGCCTTGACGGACGCAAAGTGTTTCTCGATGAGAAACAGGGCAAGCCTATCGGTACAATATGGTCAGATATCGAGAGAATTGGAAATACCTCGTCTGAGCGTCTTGGGTATCCTACACAAAAGCCTGAAGCTCTCCTCGAAAGAATTATCGCTGCTTCAAGTAATGAGGGTGACACTGTACTGGATGCCTATTGCGGATGTGGCACAACTGTAGCTGTCGCGGAACGCCTTAATCGTAAATGGATTGGAATCGACATTACCTATCAGAGTATTGCTCTCATTCTGCGTCGTCTAGAAGCGCAGTATGGCAAAGGAATTCTCGAAACCCTCGCTTTGAACGGCGTGCCCAAAGATATGGAAGCTGCGGTTGCACTCGCGCTCAAAAAAGATGATCGAGTACGTAAAGAATTCGAGAAATGGGCAGTTCTTACTTATTCTTATAACCGTGCAGTCGTAAACGACAAAAAGGGAGGCGATGGAGGTATTGATGGAACTGCCTACTTCCTCACTAGCCAAGACACTAATGCGAAAGTCGTATTTCAAGTCAAAAGCGGAAACGTAGGGCGAGGTGATATCGCTAAACTCAACTCTGATCGACTCCGAGAAGAAGCCGAACTAGCAGTATTACTCACCTTGAAAGAGCCAACGAGAGGCATGAGGGAAGAGGCGAGTGGTATAGGAACTTATACACATCCTAATATGCATAAAAATTATCCACGACTACAGATTGTTACCATTGCTGAGATGATTGAACTAGGCGCACGACTCGATATTCCACTTCCTCTTGAGGTTCTAAAGACGGCAAGAACCCTTACGGAAAAAGTTCCTCACCCCGAACTCTTCGGCAAGGATGATGCATGATTCTATGTTGTTAATCTCATAATTTGCAGATAATAAAGCCTTAAAATCCTAATTATATATAGCATTAAATAAATATCGACCGCTCTTTTAAATTGAGAAAGAGCGGTCGAAAATGTTAGGCTTGAATTGTCGAACTATTCTATCCACCGCACGAAAACTGAACCTTTCCGAAATTCCAGACATTGACGCCGCTGCTGTCTTCGACGGCATGGACTATCCCAGTCTGTCGCGTGCCGAAATAATCACCGGGTATCCATAGGCCGTTAGGCGTCGCGTACCCAGACCATGGCTGAAAGGGTGTTACTTCGAAAGTGCCATCGCCCTTGGAAATCCAGATATTTGCGTTATCTTCTCCATCCACTGCATGAAGTATGTCAGTTTTTCCATCTCGATTCCAATCACCTGCAATCCATGTCCCATTTGGGATTGCATATCCGGGCCACGGGCTGAATGTGCGTACATCGAATGTTCCGTCTCCGTTCGAAAGCCATACATGTACTCTATCCGAATTATCTACTGGGTGGAATATATCCGCTTTCCCGTCACCGTTAAAATCACCTATCAGCCAGTCGCCATTCGGCACGATATAGCCCGGCCATGGATTAAAGTTTTTTACGTTGAAGGTGCCGTCACCATTCGAGAGCCATACGTTAACGCCATCAGTGCCATCGACCGCATGCACTATATCCGCTTTGAAATCGCCGTTAAAATCTCCGATGTACCATTTACCGTTCGGAACAGCATATCCACCCCACGGGCTGAATGGTTTCACATTGTAGGTTCCATCGCCGTTAGAAAGCCAGACATTTACACCGTCGCTGTTATCCACCACATGGAGGATATCAGATTTTGCATCCCCCGTGAAATCGCCTGCCAGCCACTGCCCATTAGTAACTATATAGCCTTGCCACGGGCTGAATGGCTTTACATCGTAAGTTCCATCACCTCGCGAGAACCACGAATTTACACCTTCGCTGTGATCTACAGCGTGAACCACATCACTAGCTCTGTCTCCATTATAGTCACCGACTATCCACTGGCCATTAATTACTTTATAGCCAGACCAGGGTGAAAACGACCGCACATCAAAAGTGCCATCTCCGCGCGAAAACCATGTATTTACACCTTCGCTATCAGATACAACATGCAGAATATCGGTATGGCCATCTCTATTGAAATCACCAGGCAGCCATAGTCCGTTTGTGACCGCATACCCCTGCCATGGGCTGAAGCTGTTTACATTGAAGAAGTTTCGATATGTCCATAATGAGCAGTTTCGTTTGATATTGTCCGCGTAGTATTGCACCGTGCCAAATCCCAGATTATCGTCTTTCCAGGCACAGAGATCGCCCCCTTCATCAGATGGCATTCCCGGAACCGTCCATCCTGTGCCTGGGAAGGGATCCGTGAACGCCTCCATAATCTCATGCGAAGTAATTGATCCCCATCCGTCCATCCCTGACCCGCACACTCCTCCCTCAGGAGGCATGGGGCACAAAGCCCAGAACTCATTCGTACCAAACGCGCTATGTTTACCGCACCAGCCACCTTTTACCCTCTGGTTATATTTATCAAAATCTATTCCTTTAGTAAAAATTAAAAATAGTCTGTTAGCACTAAACTGTGGCAGCTGCCCAATCAGCTGTAAGCCTACTATCTTCCGTTTGAGCTGTTCGTCATCAATAAAAGCAGGCGGATTGATCTCTAAATGTACTGCGCTGAGATGAGCGCAGCCGCAGTTGTATTGCCAGATAGTGGGGATTTGGCCTAAAGGAGCGCCTGCACCGGAAAGATATGCGGCAAGGCTGCCGAGATAGCCCTGCATGGCATCGATATCGCTCTGAGTAAAGTTTCCCCAGTAGAAGGACACAAGTTCCGCATTTACCAGCAGACTGCCGTTTTTATAGGTGAGGGCGGTAAAAGGATCCATCCCTGCATCCAGTCCCACAGGGATATCTGCGAGTTTAATGCCGATGGAACCAGGGTTTGCGCTTGGTGCGGCTTTCAGTCGAGCAATAATATCTCTCAAGTCCTGTCTATTCGATTCCATTCGTATCTCTCCTTGCACTCGGGTAGGTGAAGTTCGCAATACTATAGTGAAAAATCAAAACATTATTAGGAATATTACTGGGAAGTCGTCTGAATAATTAGTATATCCTACATTGGGATGCAATAAGTGTGCGATTGGTCACGCACATCATGTGTATTAACTCACTATCCTCACGCACGCGCTATCGTTTACACCTCCGAATAGGCTGGATGATCCTATTATAAATAAAGCCCATTCATTCCGATCTATACCTCTCGTATCATTTAATGGAGAAGTCTAAAACGAAAAGAATGGGCTTAAGAAGCAATGCGTGAAGAAACTACATCTTGCCTTTTTCACCAGACATCTTATCGTGCATCATCTTATCGTGCATCATTTTGCCATGCACCATCTTCCCATGTTTCATTTTACCGTGCATTTTTTTGCCGTGCATCATTTTTCCGTGCATCATTTTTCCTGATGCCATTTTGTGGGTAGCCATCTTGTCTTTGCCCATTTTATCGGAGTCCATCTTGTCCTGTGCAAACGCAGGCATCAGAGTAGCCGAAGTTAAGAGAAGCGCTGTGCAGGCAATCGCGAGCTTGTGACGTAACATTGTTATTCTCCTCAATGAAGTGTGATTCATTTAATGGCGACTTTCCCCGCCATTGTAGGAAGTACGAGACATTAGTGTCCCGAGTACCAGTCGTACCCTCGTTCCGCCCAGAAATCTGGCGGTCGTTGGTTTGTAAATCGAATAGTTCCGATTCGCTTTATATGCTTAATCCCATATTTTACAGGGATTACAAGCCGCAGCGGTGCACCATGATCCTCAGATAGTGGCTCACCATTCATTTCATAACAGAGCAGAGTCTGCGGATGAAGTGCACTCGGCATGTCCAAACCCACGTAGTATTCATCACCTGGAGTCGCCATAGCCACATATTCGGCTAGATCGTCCGGTTTTGACTGAATATCTGGCTGAGAGCCGCTGCGAGTCATGGGAAGATGTTTGGCAGCAAAATCAGAAAACTTAACCCCTCCCCAGTGAACTATCTGGCTCCAACCCTCGATACATTTGAGTTCGGTCACCATCTCCGTATGAGGCAACTTCTTGATATCAGCCATGGTAAGTGTTATAGGTTCCACATGACCGTAAACACCCTCAACACTCAAGTTCCACCCATCCGCATCCAGCTCGGCATCTAAACCATCGTTTCCATTTGGTCTGGGTACACCCGCCATCGCTCTTGGGAACGTGGGGGCAAGCCTGCCGTTACTATAGTATTTACTTGCGAGTTTTTCATTAAACGCCAGGGCTCTTCGGAATGGCCACAGTGTACCATTGTTGTCCTCCTGAGCGATCAGCCACTGCCAGCCTAAAACCCCGCCAGTAACCACAACACCTGCCTGGATAAAGCTGCGGCGTGAAAGGATTCTGATCTGCTGTTCTGCATCTAGTGATGACTTCTTTTTATCGCTCATACTTCCACCTCCGCGTTAGTAGTTCCCATCTGTAACGAGATTTCATGCGCTTCAGGTTCCGTATTAGTTTTTGCCGGTATTATCGGAACATCTTCCACTTCAATAGTTGTGTTCAGAATTAGAGGAGCTGTTATATCCTCAATACGAACTACTTCATATCCCGTGACCATCGCCCGGAAGTTATTCCAGCCGGCTCGAACTACTTGAGTAATATGGATCACAAAGAACACACAGTAACCGATAGTGAGCCAGAAATGGATGAACCTCGCGATCATATATCCGCCGAGCAGACTGGCAAGCCATGCGAACTGAACTGGTTTGTAGATGGCGAGCCCTGTAAGCAGAGAACCGGCTCCCATTAAGATAATACTGGAATAGGCGATCTGCTGTGCGCCATTAAATTTACGCCTGGGAGGTTCCTTTATACTGAGACGCATGTCGTACAGAACTACCTGCATAGCCTCTCGAATGGTATTTTTCCCTGGTACTAGATATCTCCACTCGCCAGATAGAGCAGTGTATATCACGTAGAGAATTCCATTGATTGCAAAGAACCACATGAATAGGAAGTGCCACGACATGCCTTCGGACAGCCTCTGTTTCATAGTGAACTTAGTGTAGAACCAGTCGGGAAATAGATGCAGCGGCCCCACATGATAGATATCGTTCGCCCAGTAGATCAGCAGTCCGCTCCAGATCATGATCATGAGCACAGGAAAATTTATCCAATGGAACCATCTTATCGCTAGTGGATGCTTCTTTTCAAGAGTTTTCATTTCAGTGCGCTGCTCCATCAAGGTCTAACCTGCTCTTTGAGCAGCTCTTCTATCTTATTATATAATATATTTTCACCGCCGCCGTTATTCCACTCTAGTTCGCCTTCCCAATACTCCCGCACATGCCCGTTTTTATCAATGAGGTATACCGTGGGCCAGAACTGCTGTTTCCATCTATTCCAGTTTTTACCTGTCCTGTCTATCAAAACAGGATATGTAATTCCGATACGCTTTACTTCACGAAAAACGTTACTCGTAATTTTTTCTTCGTCTGTCTCAGGAGTGTGCACCCCTATAATTTCTACACCTCGATGAGCGAATTTCTTCTGCCATCGAGTATATATGGGGAGGTTATGTTTACAGTTGATGCAGCCAAAAGTCCAGAAATGTACAATAGTAACTTTTCCTTTTCGGCTGGATAACTTTATGGGAGACTTATCTGGGGTATTAATCCAGGATGTACCCACCAGTTCTGGTGCTGGAAGATCTAAAATTACAGGATTGCTCTGTGCATTGACTCCTCCGCTGATGGCAAGGGCAGCGATACATAATCCCGCAACTATTCCATATTTCCCGAACAGACCATTCTTTTTTGAAAATCGGCTCATTTACTCCGCCTCTCTGCATTCTTGTCAGTTTAAATGCAACGAACGGAGAATGAGTTCCAGGAAATTTGAAGGTTCACCCTCAATCCCGGCCCTTCTCCCTTCTTCACTCGTTCCTCGTTAGGGAGAAGGGAGCGAATATAGTCGTCATCACTTCGCAATAGAATAATCTAAATGCGAAGTGAAAACATAATCGCATTTGCTCCTCTCTCCCTCTGAGGCACGAGGGAATCAGGGAGAGATGCCGGGAGTGAGGGTACAACTTACTTAAGCTGCGCAGCGGCTAGCGCCTTGGTAACACGCTCTAGAAGAGAAGCAGGGAGATCGATTTTAGCAATTTTTTCGCGAACCGACCGAATTATTTGCGCTTCGAATTGATACTCCCCGGCGCACTCCTGACATGTTTTGAGATGTTCCTGAACTTTCACGATCTGCTCCGAAGTCAGTTCCCGATCAAGGTAGTCGTCTAAGAGGCTGAAAACATGTTCGCACATGTAGCGGCCGATCGATGTCATCGTAGTGCCCCGCTTTCTTCCTTAAGCGATTGCACGATGTTATTTTCAACTGCAAGATCCCAGAGTGATTTTTGAAGCAGCTTGCGCCCACGATGAAGCCTGGAGCGAACCGTTCCAACGGGAATATCAATAATATCAGCTATTTCCTGATACGATATCTCTTCCAGGAAATAGAGAGCACATACCAGCCGATAGTCAAATGGAAGCGATTCGATCGCCTGCTTTATCTGATCGATACTCATCCTATCCAGCACAAGTTCGGCGGGGTTATCAAATTTTCGATGCAGTCCTTCTTTAGCCGTATGGGTATATAGATACAGGTCTTCGGCATCCTCCAGCGCGGTGACTTTAGGTTCTCGCTGCCGTTTTCTATGCAGACTATGGGCACAGTTCACAACTATTCGGAAGAACCAGGCCTTAAAATTGGTACCGAGTTGAAAACTGCCAAAACCACGAAAAGCAAGAAGTGCGGCTTCCTGAACCAGGTCCTCCGCCTCTTCTTTATTCCCCGACATGTGATATGCCATGGCATATGATTTAGCAAGCACAGGTTCCAGGAGGGCATTAAAAGTCTCAGCAGATCCTTTGGCTAGCATCTCCATTAATGATTGTCCTTATTTCCTGACTCTAATTCGAGCAGTTGTTCAATTCGCTCGTAGATATCGATAGGTAATATGATCCTATTGAATTTTGCCCGTATACCATCAAGCGTCTCTTTTTCAAACTTAAATTTCTTTGAACAAGATTGGCACAGTTTGACATGCCTTTCAACGCGTACTAACTCGGTTGAAGAAAGCTCTCTGTCCAGATAATCATCCAGCCGTTTAATTGCGTCGTTACAAGAGTAAATAGTGAGCAGCATAAGCGTATAACCTCGAAACTTATTGTAGCAGGAATCATCTCTTCATGTATTAACATTCTATAATGCTCAATAATCTTAAGAAGTTCCTGCGTTCACCTAACCCCCGACCCTCACAAGTGTCTTTTATCGAATACCTGACTCCAGATATTAAACCACAGAGACAGTAGAGTAGAGGAGGGTAAATTGATTGTGAGATCAAAACCATAGGGAATTCTTAAAAAATGATCGGAGTAAACGATTCTGATAAGCATTTCTTAGCGAACTCTGTGTCTCTGCAGTTCAATAAACAAGTTTTGGGTATTAGCAGCCTTTATCTAACGCTACTGCCCCCGGCCTCTTCCCTCCGAGAAACGAGGGGATCAGGGAAGGGGGTCAGGGAGTTAGATAAAAAATTGAACAGATTAATTTGAGTTATGATGTAACCACATTAAATATTCATTGACACAGGTTGAAAAATCTGGTACACTACTGGCTGTCTGACGAGTAAGATTCTGTGTCGGAATCGTAGCCGTGAATCATTTACGCGTCTATGTGTTTTCGTCGGAGGGGCATCTATCAACAAAGATTTTCGTGTAAACGAACAGATACTACGCGGCCCGCGCGAAACCAGAGTTCGCGACGTCCGTGTCATCGATGATGAAGGCCAGGCGTTAGGCATTTTGAATGCTCGCGATGCGCTGATTCTCGCTCAAGAAAAGGGATTGGATCTGATTGAGGTAGCTCCTCAGGCCCAGCCGCCGGTTTGCCGAATCATGGATTACGGCAAGTATAAATATGAGCAGGGCAAGCGAGAGCGCGAACAGCACAAAAAGCAAAAGCAAGGTGAACTGAAAGATATTCGCATTGACCCTAGATATGGTATGATTGGCGACCATGATCTGCAGGTTAAAGTTAAAAATATCATTAAGTTTCTCGAAGATGGCGATAAGGTCAAAGTTGTTTTTCGGTTCTCCGGAAGGCAGATCACTCACCCAGAATTAGGGAAACAGAAGCTTGATGAAATCATAGGGATGATTGCCAATGTTGGCCAGGTTGAAAGACCTCCGACCATGGAAGGCCGTCTTATGATTATGATTCTAAGCCCAAAAGCGTAGCATTGGGTGTGCAGATTATGTGTTAACATTTTCTGATTCTTGAGTTCGTGTGGTTAAACGAAGCGACATGCATTTTCCGTTTTGTAAGTATGAGTCCGGCAGTGCCGGAATTTAAATTTGAGGTTTTGTTTTACAATGAAAATAAAGATAAAGACCCGTAAATCCGTGGTCAAACGCTTTACGAAAAGCGGTACGGGCAAATTGATGCGCGGTAAATGTGGTATGAACCACTTGATGGCAAAAAAAGATCCGAACCGTAAGCGCAATCTTAATACTGATTCTGAACTCTTCCCCGGTGACAAAAAGCGGATCGTACGCATGCTGGGTAAAGGTCTTGGCTAATTTTACTCGCTTGATCTCAGGGTATATATTAATATCTGCCTTGTAATCGTATATTTTACTTCGTAGAAAGGAGCATCTCCTATGCCGCGCGTTAAACGTGGAACGATGACCCATAAGCGCCATAAGAAGGTGCTGGAAACAGCAAAGGGATATTGGGGCGGCAAACGCTCACTCTTCAAAACTGCGCACGAGCAGTACATGAAGTCGGGCAACTATGCCTATCGCGACCGCCGCAACAAGAAACGTGAGATCCGCAGTTTGTGGATTGTTCGAATCAACGCAGCATGCCGTGCAGAAGGTATGCAGTACTGCCGATTTATTGAAGGACTCACCAAAGCAGGAATTGGCCTAGATCGTAAGGTGCTGGCTGAAATGGCTGTGAGCGATCCTGCAACGTTTACGCAGCTCGTCGCCCAGGCGGCGAGCGCGCTGACAACTGCGGGAGAATCCCTGAGCGCTGCTTAGTTCACGCAAAGCAGTCTGTTACTTAGTCCAGCGACTTATTCTAAGACGCTCCATCCTCTTTTCTCCCATAGTGATCCTGGAGAACTGTGGACGGAGCGTTTCTGTGTTTGGAGGAGATTGATTGTGTCCGATGCCATAAAGTCACTTGTCGACTCAGCAACTAGTGAGCTTCGTGCTGCCACTTCCACAGCTGACCTGGCAGCCGTCGAAACAAAATATCTTGGGCGTAAAGGCAGCATCAACGAACTCCGTAAAATGATTGGTACTCTCAGTGCTGAGAAACGGCCTGTATTTGGCGCTCGAATTAACGAAGCTGCCGCGACTCTGAATCTGGTCATAGATTCTGTCAGCAGCACGCTTAAATCAGGTGAGCTCACCTCTCGTCTTGAAAGCGAGAGCATTGATGTTACTTTGTCGGGTAGACCTTTTCCGGAAGGTGGGCTGCATCCCCTCACACGTACCTCGGATAGAATAAAATCGGTACTTTCTGCAATGGGATTTGAGTTCGTGGACGGGCCAGAATTGGAGGACTATGCCTTCAACTTTGCAGCGCTAAACTATCCTGAAGATCATCCTGCGATGGATGAGCAGAGTTCCTTTTTTGTATCCGATTCAAAACTTCTGCGCACACAAACTACGGCGCTGCAAGGCAGAATGATGAAAGAACGGAGGCCTCCATTTCGATTTGCAACCATTGGGAGATGCTTTCGATATGAAGCCGTCGATGCCACACATCATCACACTTTTCACCAGATCGATGTGTTCATGGTGGATGAGAAAATTAGTATGGCAGATCTGAAAGGAACATTAGCCGCATTTACACGGGCTATGTTTGGCTCCGAGACTCTCGTGCGGTTTCGGCCAGATTTCTTTCCGTTCGTAGAGCCCGGAGTAGACTACGCCATCCGCTGGAAAGGCCGCTGGCTCGAACTGGGCGGTGCAGGCCTTATTCATCCCAACATTCTTAGAGCACACGGAATAAATACAGACAAATACAGCGGATTTGCTTTTGGCCTGGGCGTCGAAAGAGCGCATATGATCGAAACTGGGGTGGACGATCTCCGTCTCTATCTCGAAAACGATATGCGGTTTTTGAAACAGTTCTAGTTATCCGATTATGACTCGGCACTAAAGTACCGGTCTGGATTTGCAAAGCCCATCTTCGGTCGCAGGCTCCCTGCATGGGCTAAGATTCGTGGATTTGTCACCCCCTCTCCCTTGCGAGCTATCGAGCAACATGGGAGAGAGGGACGGGGGGGGTGAGGTAAATACAATGCGTGTACCATTAGAGTGGTTAAAAACATTAGTCGCGGTGGAGGCATCGGCAGAAGAGGTCGCTACCCGAGTCACCATGGGCGGCCTCGAAGTGGAGGGTATTGAGGATTCTCCTACTGGCCCGGTGCTGGATGTCTACATCACTCCGAATAGAGGAGACTGTCTATCGATGCTGGGTGTCGCGCGCGAAGTAGCTGCGCTGTACGATCTTCCACTCAACATTCCTGTACCAACAGTATCTACACCTGGTGGCGAGATATTAAAATTTACATCGGTGGAAATTCAAGCACCGGATTTATGCCCGAGATATTCGGCACGGTTGGTCAGAAATATAAAAGTCGGTCCGTCGCCCTCCTGGATGCAGCAGAGGTTGGAAGCAGCCGGTCAGCGAGCGATTAATAACGTGGTAGATGTCACTAACTATGTAATGCTGGAACTCGGGCAGCCACTGCATGCATTTGATCATGACAAGCTAGCTGGCGGTCGTATAGTAGTTCGGCGTGCAAGGCCAGATGAGACGATTAGAACTTTAGATGGAGAAGATCGCAAGCTTCATCCAGAAGTGTTGGTAATCGCTGATGCTGAAAACCCGGTGGCAGTAGCCGGGCTAATGGGTGGCGCTGATGCCGAGGTAAGCAGTACTACCACCCACATTTTGCTGGAGTCGGCTAACTTCAACCCTCTCTCTATTCGGCGCGGTTCCCGAACTCTCAATTTACGCACGGAAGCCTCGTATCGGTATGAACGTGTAGTCGATCCAGAAATTGCTCATCGAGCAGTTGATAGAGCCTGCGAGCTTCTTCAATTGATGGGGCAGGCCGGAGTAGTCCCCGGAGTGATAGATATCTATCCTGGTAAGACATCTTCGCGCTCTATAGATGTTCGTGTATCTCGGGCGGGTGAGCTGTTAGGAATGGAAATAGATTTCGCAATTGCTTCCGATTGTTTGAGAAGGCTAGGATTCAAATACACCAATGATAGCGATTTGGTACACGTCGAAATCCCATCATTCCGAACCGATATCATTCTTGAAGAAGATCTGGTAGAGGAGATTGGGCGAATTCATGGATATGAAAATATTCCTGAGCGTCTTCCTCTTGGCGTTACTACGCGAGGTGGTGACAGCACAGATGGCCGTTTCATCACCGAACTAAAAAATATTCTAGCCGGAAGTGGACTGCAAGAGGTGGTGACGCACAGTTTAACTGGCCCATCGCTATACGATACTCCAAACGATATTAAGATGAGAGTTCCAGTGAGAAATGCTCTTTCCAGTGAGATCAGCGGCCTTCGTCGTTCGCTTCTGCCTTCTCTGCTGAATGCAGCATCACATAACGCTGCTCACGGGCAGCAAGCGCTAGCAATATTTGAGATTGGTCATGTTTGGCAGAGGGAGGAAAACTCTGCTCCAATGAGTGATATTGATCCTCAGGAGTTTACCGCTATCGGAGGACTTTTGTGCGGTTCCCTAGTATCTACGGCATGGGATAAAAGCAGTCGATCTCCCGCTGCAGATTTTAGCACGGCGCGAGGTCTGATCGAAAAACTTATGCATTCGCTTCATATTTCGAACTGCCGATTTGAACCCTTAGGCAAGTTGACGGAAGAGATGCCACATATGCATCCCGGACGTTCAGCTGTGATCAAGCTGGGTGAAGGAACAATCATTGGTGTGGTAGGCGAGCTCCACCCATCACTTGCAGATAGAGTGGGGCTAAAAGCTCGTATAATGCTATTTGAGATGGATATGAGGGACATCCAGAAAAGTGCGTCGAAGCAAGTCAGCAGATTTATTCCAATTTCAAAGTTCCCGTCAGTTATGAGAGATGTTGCTCCGAGAGTGACTCTGAACATACCCTATGAGGATTTAAAATCGGCTGTACTATCCGCTCACGTAGAACTTCTGGAAGATATTAAATTGACGGATATATTTCAGGGTTCGCCTCTGCCGGAGGGAATGAAGAGCTGTACTCTTTCACTAACGTTTCGATCGTCCGATAGAACACTTACAGAGTCAGAAATCACCGAAGGAATGAACAAAATTAGAACCGCGTTAACGGAATGCTGCAGCGCTGTATTTGCATCTTAGCATTTATTCGAATGAATTTAGAAAGGGGAAATAAAGAGATTGCCCGGGCAAAAACCAATTCGAGTATTAGTGTGGGATGAAAAGCCATCACATGCACCTAAAAGCGTCTATCCTGAAAGCATTAATGGCGCCGTTGCCAAAGGTTTAAATGAACTTGGTGACGGACATATCAAAGCAGTCATGGCCAATATAGAGGAACTAGAGCAAGGAGTCAGCGAGCACACTCTTTCGCAGACAGACGTTTTAATCTGGTGGGGTCATGCCAGGCATGGAGAAGTTCAGGAGAGCACAGCATCCCGAGTGTACCATGCCGTGCACGATAGAGGAATGGGTTTCATTGCTCTCCACTCCGCACACTATTCCAAGCCATTTCAGTGGGTGGTAAAGTGTTCGGGTAATCTGGGCGGTTGGCGTGAAGCCACTCCTGCAGACACAGAAGAAATCACAGTGTGTGCCCCGCGACATCCCATTGCAAAAGGAGTGGAAGATTTTATGCTGGATCAGGAAGAGATGTACGCCGCACCATTCGATACTCCTGCTCCACACGCAGTGGTTTTCCAGTCGTTCTTCCCCATGGGTGGAGAGTATTTTCCAACGGGTATATGCTGGCAGTTAGGCGAGGGTAAACATCCCCATGCTGGCAGGGCGTTTTATTTTCGGCCTGGGCATGAAACATATCCCACCTATTTCGACCCGAATGTGAAGGTGATCCTTAAGAATGCAGTTCTGTGGTGTGCCAAGAGAGTATAAAGAACTATTACTGCCTTGCTCAGCCTACATCATATGGATGGACTGGGTTGACTTAAATTGGTGAAAGGAGATAGATATGTCTCCTGTGCTCATTGTTATCATTGAGAGACGAACCCTTTTTCGCCAGGGTATTGCAGCCATAGTTCGTTCTGAATCAGATTTTGAGCTGGCTGGAGAAGCAGCAGATGCTGATGAAGCACGTCGAATCTGCCTAAGAATTCAGCCAAATATTATTTTGCTGGACGCTGCCCTTCCCACAGAAATTGACCGGGATGGGCTTCACCTCATTGCCAGCCTGAAAGTATCCTCTCCACATTCGCACGTAGTAATCCTGGCGCGAGCTGGTGACGATAGGCCTGAATCTACTGCTCAAAGTGAGCGTGCTGAAGCTATTAAAAATGGCGCCGCTGCCTATATATCCCCCACCTTAGATCAGAAGGAATTCCTTTCCATTCTCCACCAGGCCGCACTGTATGGACATCCCCATCACAGCCATACTCATAATACAGAAGCCTCTCTTACCGATCGAGAGAGAGAAGTGATCGCTTTAATTTCAGAAGGAATGTCAAATAAGGAAGTGGCGCACAGACTGGGAATCAGCATCCAAACAGTTAAAAATCATGTGAGTCATCTGCTGGAAAAACTTGCATTGGCGGATCGTACACAGTTAGCAATTTACGCATATGAGAACCATCTTCACCTCTAATTCGTAATAATCTTTAAATAGGTTCTGAACTGTGAATACATTTACACTTAACTTCTGAAAGGAACACGGCATGAAATCCGCTCTTTGCGTATTTGTAATTACTACTGCATTCGCTCTCACAACGGGCTGTGGACATCATCTAGACCTGGTACAGATAACCGCTAGACTGGCGCTATCACCAGACAGTAACTCGGAGAAATCTAAAACCCAAAAGAAGATTAAAATCGTGAAAGTGGTTCATTCGGATGCAGAGTGGCGCAAAATCCTATCACCTGAGCAGTACCATGTCACTCGGGAATCAGGTACGGAGGCGGCATTCAGCGGTATATATTGGGAAAATCATGTCAAAGGGAAATATGTATGTGTAGGCTGTGGACTGGATCTGTTTGATTCCAAGACGAAATTTGAATCAGGAACTGGCTGGCCGAGTTTTTGGAAGCCCGTCAGAAAAGATTTTGTGATAAACCGTGTCGACAGCAGCTTGGGATCGGAAAGAACAGAAGTACTCTGCGCCAGATGTGACGCCCATCTTGGGCATGTATTCGATGATGGACCTCAGCCTACAGGACTGCGATACTGCATGAACTCAGCCGCGCTGAAGTTCTTTCCAGCTAAACCGGAAGTCAATCCTAAGAAGAGATAAAGCGAATACCTCACTTCCAGCCCCTCTCCGAAAAACAGGAGAGGGGTCAGAAATTAAATGATGGGTTTCAGCTATTTACATTAAGCCGCATCGGTATATTCGCCAAGTTTCTGAGCGCGAATCTCTTTGAGAAGAGAGTTCGCCGCCAGTAGATAACATACCACAGATGGCGCTAACTGAATTATAAAACTGAATATAGCCAATGGAAATGGGAGCTGTATCACTCCACATGTAAAGAGTATCAGCAGCCAGGTTCCCCATGCTGCATATTTAAGTGTATTTTTACCGTTTTTCCCGCGACACTTCCCTGCGCCTCGCCACATCACGCCACCAATTACCGCAGGAATTAGAACTGACATTAAGCCTTCAATCATTTTCGTACCTCCCGTATCATCTCAGGCACATCCACCCTTATATTCTACCAATACGTATTAGAAACTGTCAGGTTCCGTAGTTTTTATTTATTACCTGAAATCGATTTGAAATAGTCGCGAACGAGGGAGCGGTATTCTGGCGGATAACAAGATTCGATACTCACATTTCCCATTTGAGGTGAACCTTCCGGTGTGACCGCTTTTAGATCACAGGTATGGAGGCATGTATGCTTATCATGTAGAGGTAATGCGAAAAGTCAGTGCAAACTCATATTTCAGCTCTCACCCCCCGACCCTCCTCTCCCAAAAACAGGAGAGGAGGTGACAATGGCATCGATTTTTCAATATATATAGGGTTTGGATCTTACTATAAGCGCATATCTCGCGAAATGGCAGACAGGATACCAACAATTTAAATCTCCCCCTCTCCAGTTTTTGGGAGAGGGAGTCGGGGGGTGAGGTCGAACAGAGTGTTTCAACTTTTTCGAGACTTTTGCAATTACCTCATAGCAATTAACTATTGGAAAGCATATGGAAGCTTTCAAATCTTCGAGCGGATATCTCCCCTCTCTCCACAGCTGCCTTCAGACTACATCCAGGTTCCGCCTTATGCTTACAATCACGAAACCTACACGGTGTATCCAGCGCTTCTTCGAACTCAATAAAGCATTCGAGAAGTTCCTCTCGCGACATTTTTAAGAGTTCCAACTGCCTCAATCCCGGCGTATCGGCTACCCATCCACCAGTTATAAGTGGTATAAGTTCCCGGGCAGTAGTTGTATGTTTTCCTTT
Organism: Chthonomonadaceae bacterium; assembly: GCA_025352825.1. Taxonomy (GTDB): domain Bacteria; phylum Armatimonadota; class Chthonomonadetes; order Chthonomonadales; family Chthonomonadaceae; genus JANXSG01. The sequence goes on from JANXSG010000186.1 coordinate 34,319, forward strand.
GAAGGTGACATCTCCAATATTTCCGGTAGCCAATTTTAGCCCTGGTTGGATGGAGTTCAAAAGGCTTGATTTCCCAACTCCAGATGGGCCAGTTACTGCACTAATCTTTCCGTGAAGTTCTGCGCGCAGTTCTTTAATACCAATACCTTTTTTCGAACTGACTGGCAGTACTCGATAGCCTATCTTAATATACTCTGCAAAGGATTTTTCGAAATCTTTCTGCGCTACCAGATCAATTTTATTCGCAACTAGAAGCGATTCCAAACCGTGATACTCCGCCGATGCCAGCCACCGGTCGATTCTCCAAAGATCAGGATTCGGTTCGGCACAGGCAAACACTATCACAAGCAGGTCAAGATTGGTTACGAGAGTCTGAATTTTTCCACGGAATCCAGATCGGGAAAAATTCGTCTTACGTGGGAGAATCTCTTCGATGATACCCTGAGAATCGCTAATGATGCTGAATCTTACACGATCACCCACAGAGATGCTATCCGATATGAATGGGCGCTTTGCCTCGGTAACTCGTTTTGGGCGACTCTTGCTGGTCGAGTAGGTAAAGTTTTTCTTTAGGTTGCCTCGGAGAATACAGGGCACGACAACCTCAGCACAGGCCGTTTCTCCATCGGGCTGTACGAGGTACATCCCGCTGTTCGCCTTAAGTACTATCCCATGAAGACTCTCTTTGGGTACAGAGGATAGTAGCTCTTCATTTAATTCAACGGTTTCATTGGTTACGATGATCGCATTCTCCTAATAACAACACAAGTTGTTAAATAACAAGTCTATTTTGAGTATACCACTTTAAAGATATATAGTTTACAAGATCAATTTTGGTAAAGAGGAGATCAAAAAGACGTTCTCAGCTAGAGGAAAACCTGGTGAATCTGCCGAACATTAAACATATTTTGGTTAGAAGCACTCTCTTATTGAGATGCTGGGAGCAGCAATTTATGACAGCGGTCAATCCAAAGGTTTTTCGTACTTATGATATACGTGCGCTCGTGCCGGAACTTGTGGACGAGAGCAGTGTCTATTTCGGGAAGGTCGGGGATGCTGATTCCTATCAAGCGCCCTTAACGCCTGAAGGAGTCGAAGAGATCGGAAGAGGCCTGGCAGATTTCTTCGGTGAGACGATGGTTGCTATCGGCTACGATGCACGAATCTCCAGCCCGGAGTGGTCGGCTGCGTTGGCACGTGGAATGAATCGGCAGGGAGTGGATGTTCTGGATATCGGTCTGGCTACCACCGACATGGTCTACTTTGCTTCAGGTAAATTCAATCTGCCTGCGGTCGAGATCACGGCCTCGCACTGCACCAAAGAACTCAATGGTATGAAGATTGTCCGTGCGGGAGCCAATGTGGTGGGCCGCGGCTCCGGTATGGAAGATCTAGCTGATCTGGTAATTTCTGGTAAGTTCAAGCAATCAAACAGCATAGGGAAGGTCATCAAACGGGATATTATGGATGAGTACATGGCTCATCTGATGCAGTTTGTGGATGTCTCCAAGATCAAGCCGTTCAAAATTCTTGCAGATGCCGGTAACGGGGTGGGCGGGGCGCCGGCGCGAAAACTGTTTTCACTGATACCACAGCTAAAAGTGACGGAGTTATATTTTGAGCCGGATGGGACTTTCCCAAACCACGAAGCCAACCCATTTGAACGTGAGAATATCGAGGAGATAATCCATCGGATTCCGCTTGAAGGTGCAGATTTTGGTGTGGCATGGGATGGTGACGCTGATCGCTGCTTCTTCCTGGATGAAAAAGGTGAGCCTCTGCCAGGCGATTTTGTGACCACACTTGTTGCGCGCCACTTCCTTAAAATCACTCCCGGAGCCAGCATCGTCTACGATCTACGGGCATCTCGTGCAGTAAAAGACTGGGTTGAAAAACTGGGCGGAACCGCTATCGCTGAGCGTGTTGGCCACTCTTATATCAAGCGAACCATGCGTGCACAAAATGCAGTTTTTGGCGGCGAGGTTTCCGGCCACTACTACTTTAGAGATCACTACTACGCGGATAACGGATATATACCTCTTCTTGCCATACTTCAGATTCTCTCCGAGGCAGATGTCAAAATGAGCGAACTGGTTTCCAGCCTTGGTAACTACTATATCTCAGGCGAAATCAACTCCACCGTTCCAAGTACTGAAGCTGTAATGGACAGAATTAAAACGAAGTTTGCCGACGGTGCACAAGACTTTCGAGATGGAATATCGGTGGAGTATACGGACTGGCACTTCAACGTACGCCCATCAGCGAATGACCCTGTAGTCCGCCTCAATCTGGAAGCAAGTTCACAGTTGAATATGGAGCGCCGAAGAGATGAGATATTAGCGCTAATCCGCCAGGACAGTTAAATATCGATCCTTTAAATCAGGTGTATAATAGACTAGTGTCAAGTAGATCGTAACTAACTGTCCCATATTATATTACAGGGAGGATAAGGAAAGACTCATGATACTTATTCGCTTTCCAGACGCAGAGTCGAAGCGACGTGCTTTGGGATTTCTGGCAGGTCGTTTCTCGTTCAAGAGCTGGTCGGATGGAGATATGGTCGTGTCAGCCTCCGCTTTGTCACATTTGGCGACAGAGAATATTCCTTTTTCTGTAGAAGGACAGGCACCCTATGAGCGCCTCATTTCGGCGGTTCGAAATCCTTCTACCGCGAAGGTTTAACGACGGACAGTCGGTCCCGGACGAGTTGATCTCGGATATTCTGCTCGAACTTGAGGAACGTTTTGGAGCTGTCTCGACCGAGACCCAAACCATTCGTGGACTTTGGCGTCATGAGGATGAATTATACCGTGATGAACTTATTCGTTTGTTTGTAGACACTTTGGACATTCCTGAAAGTCGTCTATTATTTCATGGAATTCAAGGAACGATTGAAAGAACAGTTTCAACAAATTGATATTTGGATGACCACCTATCCTATAGATGTTCTATAAGATGGAGAATCGTTCGGTCTGGTATTTTTGCCATGAATCTGTTAATAGGGTAGTATGCATATTTCAGGAGGTGAAAATGATGGTTCATCAACCCCGATACAGCAAGGAAGATATTGGACGATTAGGAGACGAAATCTATCACCGTGATATACGTCCATTAGTAATGCCTCAGGAAAAAGGTAAATTTCTGGTTCTTGACATCGAAACAGGGGACTACGAAGTGGACGAAGAGGATTTGAAAGCGGAGAAACGATTGCGTACTCATCGACCTTCTGGGATTTTCTATGGTGTCCGAATTGGTTACACTTCGGCTTACACTCTTTCTGGTAGGATGATTGAAGACCAAGCATGATTTCAGGAATCGTGAACACTGTTTTAGAAGCAACCCTTCAACTAGAAATTTATGGTTCAAATAGTCAACAAAGTATAGTCGCTGTAATTGACACAGGTTATAATGGATCGCTCACACTTCCGCGAGATGTCATATCTGCGCTCGGGCTACCGCCATTAGCTTCACGCTCAGTAACTCTTGGAGATGCCAGTCGTAAGGTTCTCGATTTCTATGAAGCTGATGTCCACTGGGATACAACAAGGAAAACTGTCGCGGTACTGTGCGTAGAAGGCGATCCATTAATCGGTACAGCCTTGTTGAATGGGTATAAAATAGAAGCAGTTTTTGTAGTTGGAGGCTCGGTGGAAATTACAGGTATTTCTTAAATTCTATATATGATTATATTATCAAAATACCCCTCTTTCTTTTTGGAGAGGGGTATTTTGATTTATAGGTGAGTTAGTTCAGAGCATTTACTAAATCAGTGTTTTCCCATGGGAACGATGGATTTCCGAAGTGCCCGTTCTTGGCAGTATTCAGATATTTAATCTTGGAGGGATCGAGAAGTGACAGTCGTTCGATCATAGCACGAGGGCGCAGGTCGATGGCTTTGCGAACCCGCTTGACTATTTCAGATTCTGTGATTTTTCCGGTTCCAAATGTATCGACGAGTACGCTTACTGGTTCCGCAACTCCGATGGCGTAGGCTAACTGTATCTCGGCGCGATCGGCGAGGCCTGCCGCTACGATGTTCTTCGCAACATATCTTCCTGTATAGGCAGCAGACCGGTCTACCTTGGATGGGTCTTTACCAGAGAATGCTCCCCCGCCATGCCGTGCGGCTCCACCATACGTATCGACGATGATCTTACGCCCTGTGACTCCCGTATCGCCCTGAGGTCCGCCAATAACAAATCGACCGGTTGGGTTGATATGATACTTGATATCGCTCTTCACGAACTTCTTATATTTAGCCAGAACTGGTTCGATCACATATTTCTGAACATTTGCCTGCACAGCTTCGAGGCTCTGCGCTTCGTCGTGCTGGGTGGAGATAACAATGGTATCGATGTGATCTGCTTTGCCGTTTGCATCGTAGGCGATGGTGACTTGAGACTTCGCATCTGGCCGGAACCCGAGCTCCGGGTTTGCATGACGTACTTCGGTGAGCTGACGGGTAAGATCGTGCGCAATAGAGAGAGCAAGCGGCATGAGATTCTCAGTTTCGTTGATGGCGTAGCCGAACATGAGGCCTTGATCGCCAGCTCCCTGCTCGTCTGGATTGGCACGATCGACGCCCTGCGCAATATCCGGTGACTGCTGCTGAATGGCAAGCATAACGCCGCAGGTCTGCCCGTCGAAGCCGTAATCGGTCTTAGTGTAACCTACGTTGAGGATGGTTTTCCGTACGACATCGGCAATCTCGACGTAAGCTTTGGTGGTGAGTTCGCCACCGACGACGCAGATTCCGCGTGTGACGAAGGTTTCGAGAGCTACACGGGAGTTCGGGTCACTTTTTAGCAGCTCATCCAGAATAGCATCGCTGATCTGATCGGCGAGTTTATCTGGATGGCCTTCACTGACGCTTTCTGATGTAAACAAGGAGAATTCAGACATATTACAATTCCTTTCGTCGCGCTTCGGGTTGTTTACCGCTTGGAAGCTGCGTGGTGGGTGGAGCATAAAAAAACAAAACCTCTTCTGCAGCGCAGAAGAGGGTGTGGTGACGAGGAGGTGGAAAAAGAGCTTGTGAGCTAGCCTTTTTTCGACGAGAACGCACTGAACACTCTTATCTGGCAGTTTGCAGAATACATTGCACACTGCCCGGAATTAGCACCTGCCCTCGCCTTGAAGCGCGGGTGGTTGTTGTGGCGTCGTCAGGCCGGATCCCTCGACCACTCTTGATAAGAAGCAACACTATATAGTTATTGGTAAAGTCTAGCATATTCCACAGAGGTTGTCAAGCACTCGTCAGCACTATTTCGGGCAAATGCTCTCCATCACGCGAAGCAATCAGGGATTTTGGAATGGCAAGAAAAAGGGGAATCATGGGCAGCAAGGTCAGCATTGAGACGACCAATGCGAGCCCGAATCCGCCTCGTGCATACAACCACGATCCGACTATGTCCGAAGTATTCCAGCCAAATGCAACCGCGCACCCTGCCAATGACATCGTAACTCCTTCGGATGCTTTTGGGCAGGAGCGCATGAGCAGGTCCATAAATGCTGCTGCACCAATACCAACTGAAACGCCTGCCAGCGCAGCAACTACATACGCCTGCATGGGTGAATGAATAAACCAGTAGAGCGGAGCTCCTGCTAATCCCAATACCAATCCCACCCATAGCATCGTGCGCAGCGTAAATCGTTTGCAAAGTGCTCCATATATAAGTAAAAACAAAACTGTAAACATGCTCTGAATAGATAATACAGTACCAAATGTCTCGCTGGATAGCTTTACATGTTCAGTTAGATAGAAAAAAAGTGGAGTCCCCCACCCTGGGGCGAAGTTCCAAAGGAACAAAATCATTGCAGGTATGTAGAGCGGACGATGGCGAATTAATCTCCCCACGTCTACTTTCAAATCTTCGAATGTGTGGGACTTTTGTGAGAGTCCACTTATGCGAACGGAATGTGGCCTCCAAACAGAGAATAGCATCACTAATAAAATCAGCCCGGCGCATAACTGAAATACTAATTGTGGACGCACATGCGCCGTGAGCCAACCACCTACATAATTACTGATAATTGGTGGCAAGAATACAGCGACACCAAAAACAGCAGAAAGCCTCCCTGGAAGTGCGTATCTCTGCGCTGTCGCCGCCATTAGCCCCTGCATCGCTGCAGATAGAAGCACCCCACAGAATCCACAGTACAGTATCACAACAAAAATGTTTCTATACGATAGAGGCTGTGTGGAGAGCCACAGAAATCCTGCTGCTGCGAGTGGTGGCAATACCAGCATGTAGGCGCGATCTCTGCCGCCTAACGGCTGCCAGCGGTCACGAAGCAGACCTAAAACTACTCCAATATAGATTGGAATCCCCATCAGAAACCCGAAGAGAGCAATTCTCTCTAGGCCTAACTTCAACTGATCTTTGAAAAAGAAGTTGATGGGGATGGCAGATAAACCACCAGGTAGGCCAAGGTTACTGATTAGTAGCAAAACCAGAAAATAGAGACCAATTTGCCATGTTGATACGTGCGGATGAGATGGCAGATCAATAGCTTCATCAGATGGGGGGCGAGATGTAGTTTCCATCAAAATATGATATCTCCTAAGATAAAGCAATCCGTAGTTAAAGGGTACTTGGATAACTGTTTCTAAATTAGGAATATAGGAGACTTGAATACGATTCCAGTGCTCGGTTACAATGGGCATGTAATTTCTTCTGGGTTATTCGCATGGTAACCAAATATTCTAGATGGAGCCGTATTCACCTTCTTTCCTTTACTTTTGCAAACTCCAACTGTCTCTACAATTTATGGGAGTGTAACAGCTCCACCTGTGGTGACAGTGTAGCCACCATCCACTCCTAAGGTCAGAGTGAGATTTGCGGGAGTTCCTGCTGTAAGTCGTGCATTAGTGAAAGTGACGCTCTTCGTTGCCGATGTACCCGGTTCGAGAGCAGCCGCCACGACCTGTGTGGCAGGTGAGCTCTTCACAGTCAGAGAAGGTGACGAGAGCACAAGAGATCCCAATGTCTGCTTCACGTTAGTAACACGTACAGTACCTGTATTTGTTACCGTATAGGTCACTTTTACCTGAGTGGTGGTGGTTCGGGTGATAATATAACTAACAGACATACTCGGATTGGCGACGAGCAGCGTTAATATCCCAGAACTGCCTCCACCAGGCGTGGGATTGACCACTTGAATAGTGATGTTCCCACCAATAGTGTCAGCACCGGTAACATTCACCTTTAATGTAGTACTGTTTGTGTATGTAACAGGTCGCGAGACGCCATTCCAGAGAACCTGAGACTCCGGCACAAAGCCAGTTCCAGAGAGAGACATAGTAAATGCAGTACTCGTTGCCGCAGTTGCAGGTACGATCTTCTTCAATAATGGTATCGGGAATTTCACTGCGAATATGACCGGAGCAGATTCGATAGGATTTCCATTCACTATATTGACGGTCTGTACCGGGAACAGTCCTGCAAACTGCAGACTCGTCTTCGGAATACTTGCTTTCAGTTTCATGGCGGATACATAAGTGGTTGCTAGGATTGTCCCACCGAAACTCACCTTTGTGCCAGTCTGAAAACCGCTTCCGGTGACTACGATCGTCGTCGCTGCTGCCCCGCGCAGTACACCGTTCGGAGCGAGGCTCGTTATAGACGATGGCGCCAGAACGGACAGATTCAGGCTGTTAGATGTTCCGCCACCGGACCCGGGATTGCCTACAGTAATCGTGATAGTTCCGGGCGTGGTGATCAGGTCGTTCGTGATGAGTGCTTCCAATTTTCCGGAGGAGTCGAAATACGTTGGCAAATTCGCTCCGTTCCACTGGATAGCGGCGTCGGAGAAAAAGCCGCTGCCATTGACAATCAGGGTGAAGTCCCCGCTATTCGCGCCTACCACCGCTGGGGAGAGGCTCGTCAAAGTGGGAAGCGGCGCGACTGTGAAAATTCGCGGGTTGGAAATTACCCCCGTGCCGCTCTTAACAGTTATTGTATAGCTGCCAGGTGTGACGAGCAGTGATGCTGGAATCGAGGTGGTCAGGCGGATAGGCGAGACCCACGTTGTGGCGAGATCGGTCCCTTCCCATTGAATGACTGCACTGCTATCAAAGGTATCACCATAAGCGGTCAGAGCAACGTCACCGCTCCCTGGAAGCGCGAAGTTTGGATCGGTGTAGCTGAGATACGGCTGGCCAGGAGTAACCTCGACGCCCGGTATATCTATGGGCGCAGGCGAAACAAAAGAGTCCACTGATTTTACCACTCCGTTCACCAGTGAGACAAGATTGAAGGTGACACTCTTAGTTTCACCAACTGCCAGAGTATTCAGATATTTTGAGAGCGTTTCACCGTCTGCTAGTTTGCAGTTGACGAGCCGTGGGCCTTTTAGTTCCACACTCACCCCATTGAGAGATATCGAGGTATTATTTGTGACATTGATGCCGAGCGTGAAGCCAGTGTTCTGGAAGACCGCCCCTGGGGTAACGAATGTCACATGCAGTTTTGGCTGGATGACTTCCAGTATATCGCTGGTAAGGGCCGCGTTTAGATTGACCGGGCTTCTGCCAAGCATCAGACTGCCGACAGCGGTGCCCACAAGGCGATACCTTCCAGCCCGGTCACCGCGCACTACCCACGACGCCTGTTTCTGAGACATCGGTGCAATGGCTCCTAGTGAGATCATGGGTGATTGCGGTGCATAACTGCCTCCAATGGTCAGGTCAGGAAGCGACAACCCTTCAGGCAGTTTCAGTGTTGCCGAAGTTGTATTTACATTGAAGCTCGTGTTATTTCGCAGGAAGACAGTAGCATCCCAGAACTGCTTCAGGATTCGGATATCGCCAGGGATAACTATCCACGTCTCGGTGTACTCCGTCGTGTTCTCGTAGACGCGCTGCACGGTTCCACTAACCGCTGTCCCACCACCACCCGTAAAGGGTACCGTGACTGTATAGCCGCTGGTAGGGACTTTCGGGATGATGATGTTAGGAACGGTCACTGTTCCAATCTCCATAGCGATAGCGAAGTCGTAGACAAGGTAGTTCGCCGGGTCTGCGAGGTTTACCCCACGCCGTATAATCTCATCGGTGGTGAGCAGTGTCGTCTTAACCTCGGTGATTTCCAGAGGCTTGCCTTTATTGAGGCTTAGAGTGACAGACCCTGTTCCTGTAGTGCTGATACTCGCAGGGATATAACCAGGTGCATAGGCAAAAACCGTGCGTGATCCCGAGGTAACCGCAAGCGAGGTGACAGCGCCGGTATCATTGAGAGGCTGACCGGTTACACCGGTGACCCACTGCTTCTCTGTGTTATCTAAGCCGACGATGGCTCCTGTGATCGGGCTTCCTGTACTATTATCACGGATGGTGACGTTCAGCGAGGAGATCGGATCCTGGAAAAGTTCAAGATTGAAACTCTGAGTTGTGCCGTTGACAGCTGCCGTGAGCGGCCAAACGACCGGGCTGTCCGCCAAACCTCCAATGGCGTCTATTGGTACAATAACGCGGAAGGTGAGCTGTATCTCGTCTCCGGGGTTGAGTGGCTCTGCCGGAAGCGAATCTAGCGGCTGTACCCAGGCAAGTCCGGAAATAGATGCCGAACTGATATTCTGCGGCATGAAGCCGATATTCTTGACCAGGATGGAGAAGAGGCTGTCGTTTCCAACCCATGTGCGGAATGTGGAGGCAGTGACACTAAGTTTAAACGCCGGCGCGTTCACTAACAGGTCTGTAAAAGCCAGATTGTTGCCGGGCACATCGTCACCCGGAGTGACACTGATGATTTGAACTGAAGGACGAGTCTGTCCTTGCACAGCCGTAAACGGAGCTGAGGTGACGGTCTGCCCCGATGCTGCATGGGCAGGAACTGAAACGGCTGCGCGGCTAATTTCAGATCCTGCCCCATCAAAGAAGACGGCCACACCGCTGAGAAGAACATCCGCATTGTTCTGAACTTTTGCCGACATGGTGAGCGAATCGCCAGCTACGGGAGCAGGATTACTGAACGTGATATCCGAAGGAGAGATGGAGAGATCTCGCTTTTTCCCAGTGTGCAAGCTGATCTCCCCGGATGTGGACTGGTTACCCGCCTCGTCCTGCGAGAGTATGCGAACGCGATAGTCGGTATTGGAAAGCAACGGCCCGATGCCCAAAGTATGACTTAACTGCAGTGAGCCATCTGCGATGCTTTCAGTGAAGTCCCCCGTTCCGCTTGTCCACTGTATAACAGTAGTGGCAGGCTCGCTGGTTGTCCAGAAGATTCGACCCGACTGGTAGGTGATGCTGTCTGCTCCGAGACCTGCCACGACAGGTGCGGTGTTGTTGATAGTAAAGGTGCGGGCATCTGGAGTAGGGTCAGTGTTTCCGGACTCGTCACGGGCTCTTACTGAAAAAGTATGGTTCCCGAGTGTGAGACCGTTTAGTGTGACGGTAGTCGATGGCGAAGCAGTGGCTGGGGTCCACGCCCCATTATCCAGACGATATTGATAGAGCAGCGCTTCTGTTCGGGTCGCGTCGTCGGTTCCCGTCCATTGAAATACAATAGGGCCAGGGGCCGCACTGCCTCCAGCGCGTGGGCCAATTGTTATAGTCGTATCTGGAGCGACAATATCGGCTGCGGTTGTGAAAGTGGGAATGTTGGAATCGACTTCTCGACCATGGTTGTCCTTCGAGACAACCTCGACATCATATGGTGTTACAGGCTTGAGCCAGGAGATACCCACCCGGCGAAGTTTGACGAGGATTCCATACTCAGGAGTAGTCTGCCATTGTGTTGTGCCTTGGATACGATATTTAACCTGTGATGTGGCGGACCGGTTAGTCTCCCAATAGAGAATAGCTGTCGAGGCAGTATAGCTTTCCACCTTGGCATTCGCTATGGTGAGAGGAGGCGAATCCACGGTCAGAAGCGCAGATTGTGTCACGCCGTTCAAAGTAGCCGAGATAATTACCGTCTTCTCCGAGTCAACTGGACTAGTACTGATAGGAAAAGTGGCGTTTGTCTGTCCAGCGGGGACTGTAACTGTGACAGGAACAGTTGCGGCGCTCGTATCTGAACTGGATACTGAAATGAGAGTATCTGTAGTTTGAACCACAGAGAGAGCAATTGCTCCGATACCAGCGTTGCCACCCAGGATTATATTTGGTGTTTGGATTTGTATTTTGATAGATGGCACAACATTTCGTTGGAAAGCCATGTGTCCATAACCAACCCCATTGGAAGCAAAATCAGTTATTGTTCCATTTGTATCAATTTTTACGATGGTCGCATAAGTTGTTGACGCATAGAGTTGGCCCATATTGTCAAATGCTAGATATGCCAAGTGAGTTATTGAGCCGAATAAGCTCACGTTTCCAGTTGAAGTAACCTTGTAAATATTATGACTTCCAGAAACAAATAGATCTCCATTACTACTGAAGACTAAACCATTATTTACTGGTGGCGTGACTCCCTCTACATCCGGGGTGACTACATAAACTGAAATAGTGCCTAAAGGTGTAACTTTAAAAATCTGTTTAGTACCATAACATGCTGCAAACAGATTTCCCGTAGCATCAAAAGTTAAACCCAGAGGAAAGTAAGGTAGGGCAGCAAAATTGCTCACGACACCTAAAGGAGTCACTCGATAGATTATATACGTACTGTTTCCGTTAGCCACAGCACTCGGAACGTAGAGATTGTCCGCGTTATCTATGGCGATATCATATGGCCCCCCAAAGCCAGAAGCAAAAACAGTGACAGTTCCATCAGGAGTAATTTTGTTCACAGTGGATGGAGTGTAGTTGGCAACAAACAGATTGCCATGATGGTCGAATACTATTCCATCGGGATTATTAAACCCTCCATCAGCAAAGAGACTTTCTATTCCTGCTGGTGTTATTTTCTTAACTGAATTGCCTGAAGTTACAAACATATCCTGTGCATTGGCAGGATATGACAGAGCAATCATGATGACTAAAAGGATTAGAATTATACGGTACATGTAGAAAAATCCCCTATCAATGGAATGTTCCCCAGTATATTCTTTCTATCGTGACTACACCGCGCCGAATCGATGTATTCAGCAAAATAGTTGGAATTATTTCGAAAAAAACTGGTATACCGAGATATGGATAAGTGGTCGATACAATTTCTAGGAGTGCCCTTCGCGGTTCGTGGTGATGAGGTGGCGCACCTTCGTTCGAAGGAGACGTGGGCTGTGCTGGCCTCGCTAATCCTACCGACGATTGGGAACGGCCAACCGCGACCGGTATCCAGGGAAAAGCTGGCAGACCGATTCTGGAGTGATAGCGATGCCGAAGATCCTCGGGCAAATCTGCGCCAGTGCCTTAGCTCGGTTCGCGCCGCCTTCGGGGAGGAGTGCATTATTGCGGATCGCCACGACGTTCGCATCGCGCAGGGCTGGTTCACCACTGATATTGAGAAGGTGGCGACTGCTTACCAGAAGGCTCAGGCTGCCAGTACACAGGCTGAACGACTGGAGTGGCTCACTGAAGCGCAACAGTACATTAGTGGTGAATTCTTTGAGGGATGGACTCCGGAAGGGATGATCGGGGAGGAGTGGATGATCCACCAACGCGCTGAGTTGCGCTCCAGGCTCGCCCCCATTATGAAGGAGCTCGCCGATGCTCTGGAGCAGGCAGGCCAGCTAAACGCAGCGTTCGATGTCGCCCGGCGGTGCCTACATCTCCATCCCAGCGATCCCTATTTTCGTGCGCTTACAATGCGCCTGGCTGCG
>JANXSG010000195.1 GCA_025352825.1 Chthonomonadaceae bacterium
GTCTTCCCTGCGCAGCACTCCACCATTACTGGGCCCTTGAAATGAGCCTCTTTTAATTTCTGGAATACCCCGACGAAGTCGACTTTACCGGTTCCGAACTGCAGCATTACATCTCCACCCTTTACTGCACAGTCTTTCGCACAGAATCCCGTGACATATTTCGCAACCCGTGCAAGTTCTGTAACCGGGTCTTTATCAGTGTAGTATATGATGTTTCCGGCATCGAACCAGAGAGTAAAGTTGGGATGATTCACACGCTCTATACAGTGAAGTATTTCATCTGCCGCCGCGGAGCATCCCCCATGAGGCTTGAAAACAAGCTGGATATTGCTGTTCGCCGCATAAGCTGCTCCATGAGACATCACCCGGTAGAACTGTTCATACTCGGAGGGGATAGCGGTTCCGAGAGTCATTACTGTTTTCAGTTTCATGCGATGCGCACTGTCGATCTGGCGGGAGATCTGGCTGATACCTTCCTTCACAGGAATGTCATGTATCAGTACAAGGCGAGCCATGATAGGTTTCAATCCATGCATCTCGATTCGGGAACTGAGCTTATCCAGATATTCGGGTGTGGATTCTGTTTTCAACAGCATCTCGCCCTTATTTTCGCCAAGCATGCCGGTTAAGTGAAATCCGGCAGCTTTTATCCCTGTCAGCGCGTCATCATAACTCCAGGCACCCCACGGTCGATTGAAGCAGCCGATCTCCCATGGTAGTTTCAGCTTGTTCTGCATCTCAGCCTCCGCTTCATACTGGAATGCTCCTAACACAGCGCTCGTGCATCCAACAGTGGTTTTTATAAACTGTCTGCGATTCATTGATCTATTCTCCCTTAACTGCCAGATATCATAAGGATTGGACATTACACTAAAGTACCGGCCTGGATTAGCAAAGTCGCTTAGGCTCCTGCATGGGCTAAATTCTCGCTTATTGTTTGCTTCACTTGCGATAAATGAACAATAAGTGGAAAGAAGAGAGGGTGAGGTGAAACAATGTTACATATTTATGCACGAAAACCATTTACAACTTATTCGATAGCAATGTGTGGCAGCAGCGTTCACAAAAGTTACCAGCCGCTGCCATACTTTTGTATATTCGGCTATTGATCACCAATAGCCCGGAAATAAGTACACAGGAACTCCTCTTGTACACTCTAACGCATCGTAATGCATCAGATTCTGACGGCCTTTACAGGTGAGGAATCCGCACGAGAGACGCACCGGAACCCGTTGTTATTGTTCCTATTGTCAGGAGTATTCCTATCACGATAAGGAGCAGCGCTGATAACTCTTGTTTTAGGATCGTTAATTGTGAAAGTTCGAAAGTTCCCTGGCTGGTATGTCTGATTCTGCAGCTCTTCTTGTATTTGAAATATTTCGGATTCTAAGTGATGATTAAAATTGGCAGTCGAAGGCTGAAATCGTTTCCCGCGCTGTGCCTGTTGTGCTGCTAATATTAAATTTTCGAACGATACAATATCTGAAAATAGCTGATTGAAACGTTTCATACAGCCGCTGCCCGGTTTGCCAGATGTTTAGTCCATCCCCCTATCTCCGATCCAATTGTATGCAGAGCTTGTGCTGCAAACTCGTACTGTTTTATACTTAATAGATGCAGATCTTTTGCCAGACGAACGAGATATCGAAGGCGCTCTAAACGTATATTCGCGCGCTGCAGCAGCTCACGCTTTTCACGTGAATAACTTGCTTCTATAAGCAATTCCAATATCTCTAACATGCCTTCCTCCAACCGATTACCGAGTGTGAAACGATGCTGACGATCAAATTTGGCGAGATGCGGGAGCAGCCACAGAGTCAAATCATAGATTTTAGTGATAGCGCTTATCTCATTTGCCATAGTAATTGTGTCCAAAAATTCTTTGGCTTGCGCAGCCTTTGAGAGGCTGCGGCGCCAAAGAAAAGGGTTAAAGGGAAAAAGGAAAAAGACTAATTAGAGTTCGCACGAGAGACGCACCGGAAACCGAGGTCATTGTCCCTACTGTCAGGTGAACTCCTAACATGATCCGAGCAACGAAAATTGTAGTCGAAACAATTGAACCAGGAACCGCCTCGAAGCACGTGTTCTGTTGCAAATCCTGGCCCTGAGGGATTGTGCGCTGGCGATATCGAATAGTAATTTGCATCATAATAGTCTGCGCACCACTGCCAGACGTTGCCAGCCATATCCAATACTCCATAAGGGCTTGCTCCTGCAGGAAAACTGCCAACTGGCGCTGTACTGCCTGCATCTCCGTAAGCGCTTTTTGAACACCACAGCAGGCTGGCATTAAATTCAGGGCCCCATGGAAATTTTCTGCCATCTGTGCCTCGTGCTGCTTTTTCCCATTGTGCTTCCGTAGGCAGTTCCACACCGGCCCATTTGCAATACGCTATTGCATCATTCCAGGACACATTCACGATAGGATGGTCATCCCTCCAACCCCATTTCGGTTCTGCGGGCATCTGGTAGGGCTTCTTCTGGCAGAATTTTTTATACTGTGCCACAGTTACCACATTTTTATAAATATAGTACCCATCTAAACTGATAGTATGAATGGGTTTTTCATCAGGATAATCGTTGCTGCCCATAATGAAATCACCTGCCTGAATTAAGATCATCTCGGCGCCATCTGCCTGATTGATTCTTGATGCGCTGCCCGTTACTATGTTCTTATGTATCACTGGAGTCTGTATCACTGGAAGCGATATTAACGGAGCGGTCGGCTTCTGGTATTCACCAAGTTTCAGCTCGGTTACTGCATCTCCATAGTACTCCTCCCATGCGTCCCGCGCAAGATGAGAGCCAGGCTGTATCAGTACACCAAGCTGTGCGCTTAGTTTAGTACTGGATTGCAGCTGCTTCTGAAATTCAGATT
>JANXSG010000198.1 GCA_025352825.1 Chthonomonadaceae bacterium
TATGGCAAATCGGGTATCGAAGTGAGCGAGTTGTTCCCGCATGTGGGGGGCTGCATCGATGATATCTGCGTCATCCGTTCGATGATGGCGGATAACATCAACCACAACGGGGCCTGCCTCCAGATGAATACGGGGGAACAGGCGTTTTCAAGACCGAGCTTGGGTTCGTGGGTAACGTACGGACTTGGTTCGCCGAACCAGAATCTGCCGGGATTCCTCGTGCTCAGCCCGGCGCAGCCCGCTCAAGGTGCGCCACTCTGGAGCTCGAGTTTCCTGCCTGCTGCCTATCAGGGCACACTAGTCGCCGACCTCAAAAACCCTATTGCCAACCTCAAAAACAGTAATCTCAACGCTCAACAGCAGCGTGAACAGCTCGATGCTCTGCGCCAGATCAACGATATTCACCACCATCAGCGCGAGGAAGACACCCGGCTGAGCGCTCGTATCTCTTCCTTCGAACTGGCCTACCGCATGCAGACCGAAGCCCCAGAAGCCTTCGATGCCGACCATGAAAGCGAAGCGACCAAGAAGATGTACGGCCTGGATGACAGCACTACAGAGACGTTCGGGCGTCAGTGCCTGCTTGCACGGCGGCTTGTAGAGCGTGGAGTGCGTTTCGTGCAGGTCTACCACACCCAAACCGTGAAACGCGCAAGCTGCCAGCTATGGGATCAGCATGGAGGACTGCGCTCCGGACTGCGAGAGAACTGCGCCGCCACCGACAAGCCGATTGCCGGTCTGCTGCAGGACCTGAAATCCCGCGGACTGCTGGAAGATACCTTGGTTATCTGGGGTGGCGAATTCGGGCGAACGCCTACTGCGGAGAACAACGACGGCCGGGAGCATCATCCCTTCGGTTTCACCATGTGGATGGCTGGCGGCGGTGTGAAGGGCGGAATTGTGCATGGCGCTACCGATGAGTTTGGCTGGCACGCGGAACAGGACAAAGTGCATGTCCACGATCTACACGCCACAATTCTGCATCTCCTCGGCATTAACCACGAGAAGCTGACCTACTTCTACGGCGGCCGCAACTACCGCCTCACGGATGTCTATGGCAATGTTGTGAAACAGATACTGGCGTAGTAGATCTGAATATTATTGGTGATGCAGGAGAGTAAGTTGAAAGCTGACCACACATTAGTAATTTTTATAAGCTATATCCTATTGCTTACAATACTGTCTTTGGTCTGGACGGAAATGGTAATTCGATCTGCGATGAATGCTGCTAAATCTGGGAAGAACTCTAATTTAGCAATCAGTACTCTTCCTACATTCACAACATTAATTGGACTAATTTCATTAATTTTCATATGGGTCATACTATTTACGAAACATTGATTCTCAATTACACAATAAATCTCCCAATTATCAGACTTTTGACTTAATATTGATGAGCATACGGATAAAGAAAGAGGCGGTATATGATGTTAGATATAAGTATCGACTGAAATGGAGGGACAGGCGTTTTTGTCGAAATCTTTATCATGGGTGAGAAGAGGAATATCTAAAAGAAGCGCAGTCGCCGCGATCCAGGCATCACCGGTTTCTAATCGCCTCCCAGCTTGACTTGCCTCTTGCATCACGATTGCACATCGATCTGTAAGGTCAGTTGAATACTCGATAATTTGATATGAATTGAGAAAATTTTCTAACTCCTGCCGCTGCGAATTGCCCCATTTCTTGAGTAAGGCTCCGAAACGCATTTCAGCAACTGTTTGAAAGCTTAGGTAGATATCGGCTCCATCTATATGAGTTTGATATGCAGATAGTTCCGGGCGCCTCCTTAGCATGAGACTCGCCACACTTGTATCTACGACCTATTCTCTCACAGCGGCTGTTCCTTCGCAATTTGGCGACGCATTGCACGATTTTCGGCAATGGGTTCCATAATATCATCCTCATCATCATCATCAGACGCTTGGAATTCGTTCAATCTCATAATATCTTCAAATGAACCCGAGCCAATATTTGCAGGAACCAGTCCTGGAATTTTTCGAGGCTTAGCCTGAGTACTTTCGGCAGGCTTATCAAGTGGAAGGATGATTAATCGGACTTGATGGTCAGCAAACGGCGCTGCTTGCTCGCTTACCTCCGCCCAACACCCCTCATCACTTTAGGAATGGAAATGGTCTGTCTCATCAAATTGTTACCTCCTCGCTAGCAAAGCCACATACTATTCTTAATTTTACCACGTCACAATTCAGACTAAACTATATAATGGCACACAGGGCTATGTCCCTTTATTCAAGGTGATCACTCTTGAAACAGTTTTGTATTAGCCGCAAAAAAGCACAAAAGACGTATACGATATGGATTCTAATATTAACATCGATGAGCAGGATTTACGTAAGCGTACAATAATATACACCTTATTTTTTATGCGATATATTGGGTAGAGTGGGATGTGGGATTGATTTGCAGGTATTTATGAATTTGTGGGTTTTAACGGTATGCTGCATCTAGCCTTGACAGTATCGGCCCATGG
>JANXSG010000218.1 GCA_025352825.1 Chthonomonadaceae bacterium
CGAAAGATCACGCAGTGTACTTACGGCTTCCAGAGTGGCAGCAGTAACTTCAACCAGAAGTTTTACCAGGGGTTCTACATCTGGCCGAGATTCCTTGAACTCATAGAGCGATACTCTTGCTGCTGCGGCCTCTATATGATCGGTTACATCATCCAATGCACCAGCGAGCGCATGAAGATCTTCCTTATCTAAAGGAGTGACAAACGTGGCATCCGTTTTGTGGAATAGTGTTCGTGAAAGCGTATCGCCCTGGTTCTCTAAATCTTTTATTTTTTGAGCATGTTCCGCTGCGAGACTTAAGTCTCTGATCTGAGCAAGAAGACCTTCCGCAGCCTGAGCCGCAATACTAGCTTGCGCTTCCAGTATGTCGTAAAAACTTGTGTCTTTTCCAAATAGCGACAATTAAAAATCCTCCTCATCCCAGAAAAAAACCAACTCATCCCAGAAAAAAAACCAATAAATATTTCATCTCAAATAAGTAATTGAACATTTACCCGACTGTTACCTGAGTGTAACCTGATCGCGATACAATGTACACGACCTCGATGATGCAGGACTATGTTGGTAATAACATCAGAAAACAACCGGAAGTGTTTTCAATAATGACTAGTTCTGCATTATCGGTGTGATTTCCTACTACGAAGGGAGGATGAACGAATGTGTGAACGATTATTTGGCAGGCTGACACTGGTGATCCCTGTAATTTTTGCTGGGATGTGGATGAGTCAGGCATCACGAGCAGACCTCGTGTTGACTCCCAACATCACTTCCTCAGGTGGTGTATATACCTACGACTACAACATCATGAACGACACGAGTTCCGATCTGGCGCTTGTAAATCTGTATGTGCCAATGGGGCAAGACCAGATTTGGAACGTGATGACTCCATCGGGGTTCCAGGGGGTATACGATTCTGGGCTTGGAATCGTGACGTTTCTGAGTGACAGCAGTACAATTTCCAGTGGTTTTCAGGGCGATGGATTTAGTTTCCAGTCTAACGATGCGCCCGGAACAATCAACACCAGTGCATTGACAATCAATGGTCAATCTCTGGTGGGTAGTACGGCAGGCCCAGTACCAGAACCGGGAAGTCTGGCTGCAATGACAGCAATGAGCTCAATCTTAGGGCTTAGCTTACTCAGAACTCGACGAAAACGAATACTAGTACAGCACTAAGTCATGGTTTCCAATTCTGGAAATACTCATTTCAATTCCATATTTCTGAAGGAGAAAAGTTCGATGCAATTTAATAAATTTGCCGCAATGTTCGCGGCAGGCGCTGCTCTGTTCTTGCCAGGACAGGCAGGGCGAGCATCAAGTCACAGCGATGCACCTCTTATCAAGCAGGACCCTCAAGCAAACCTTACCGATGTCTATGCATTTGTCGGAAAGAATAAAGCCGGTACAAAAGTTCTAAACGTAGTAGTTAACGTTCGCCCATTTTGCGAACCGGGAGACGGCGTAATTTATGACCGTTTTGCCGATGACGCACTCTACAGCATTCACATTGCAAATCCGACTACCGGAGCGGCGGTTTGCGATTACAACTTCCGCTTTTCACAGGTAAATCCTCATGTACTTCCCGGACTGAAAAATCCTAACACGATTCTATCATACGGCCTGGGATCACAAGCCGGTCCCATCCAGACTGTGGGAGATGCTCGCCAGAACTACACACAATCGTACACAATTACCAAAACTTCTTCCAGTGGCTCATCTGCACTTGGTAATGGATCACCTCTAATTGTGGCTCCGCCGAATGTCGGCGCCAGAACAACACCGGCCTATAACGATGCGGACGGCATCGCTAAATCTGGTGCGACAACTTACGATGCGCTGGATGCTTATACAAAACAGACGACATTTGCTCTAAATTCCGGTGAAACAGTTTTCTGTGGTCCTCGTGATGATAGTTTCTTTTCAGATATTCCTGGAATATTCGATCTGTTAAACCCCCGAATTCTGGGATCTACTTTGGGCCAGTCCGGCACTGGTGTAGATGGTTTTAAGGGTTTCAATGTTCTCACCTATGCCATTCAAATTCCTATAAGCCAGTTGAATAGCGTACCCGGATTCCCGAATGTGGGAGTCTATGCCTCTGTCGCCCGACAGCGTGTAACCTTGAGACTTACAGATGCGGATAACGTATCTTCAGGGCCATGGATTCAAGTGAACAGACTTGGAAATCCGCTGTTCAATGAAGCGCTGGTTGCATTGAAGGATAAAGATCGTTTCAATCGCATGTCTCCTACATCGGATGTGAGTCAGTTTTCCAAATATGCGCTCACTCCCGAACTTCCTTTCCTGATCAACTTCGTCGTATTTGGCGATCCCACCGGTCAGTCTCCGCTAGCAACACATAATCGAACAGACTTGGTTGCTATATTCATGCCAGATGTACTTCGCGTGAATACCTCAACAGATCCGGTACCGTTGGCCGGACAGCCTGGCTTTAGCCGCCTCAGCTTTATTGGTGGAGATACCACTAACGGAGTATCCAGCGGATGGCC
Organism: Chthonomonadaceae bacterium; assembly: GCA_025352825.1. Taxonomy (GTDB): domain Bacteria; phylum Armatimonadota; class Chthonomonadetes; order Chthonomonadales; family Chthonomonadaceae; genus JANXSG01. The sequence goes on from JANXSG010000218.1 coordinate 2,511, forward strand.
AAATGGCCGCCGACTTGGTGATGATGTCATCGACATCGCTCTGACTGCTATAGCTAGCGGCCCCAGTTACAGCACTATCCTCGTCGTTGGCGACAACGTCGATCACAACGATGCAGTATACAACAACGTGTTCCCATATGCGGCCACCCCGCACTCTGGAACACGCAACAGCAAAGATTCCGGCGAGAACGTCGGGCTTTAGGGATGTGAAAGTAATCAGATATTCGACTATTTCCGGGAGTTGAAAACTCCCGGCATCAAAAAACAGTCGTCTTTCAGACGAAATCCCGCCCACAGGGCGGCTGGCCGAAGGCCTTCCAGACGGGTACTTTAGTGCCCGGCTCAAGGCGAGAACATCGGGCTTTAATTTGGGACTGGGATCACACACAAACTTCCGCTCCGCCTTTCGCAGTCTATTGAAAAAGGCGGAGAAGGAAGTAATCAAATCTGGCAGGAGAGGGTGAGAATGAAACAGCAGACTATGGGTGGTGCTGCCATAACGGTAGCAATTGTAGCAGGAATTGCAAGTGTAGCTGCAATGAGTATCAGAGGGGCGCACTCCAGAAATGCACAAAGCAAGGCACAAAAGTTTAGTCTGATGTCCGCTATCGACAACCCGCAGAAGAAGACTGCTTCTGATGCCGAGATTGCAAAGTGGGAATCAAAAGTCAAAGCGAAGGATACAGATGATACCTCCTGGGTCAATTTGGGGGATGCATTGATGCAGAAGACTCGTGAGACAGCTGATGCAGGATACTATACTTTAGCAGAAGAGGCTTACAATAATGCTCTTAAGATTAAACCACAGTCCGATACAGCTATGACAGGGCTGGCGTGGGTGAACGGTGGGCGCCATGAATTTGAGAAAAGTATCGACTGGGCGCGAAAAGCGCTGGCAATCGATCCAAAAAATAATCTTGCTTACGGTCTGATCGGTGATGCACAGGTAGAGATGGGCAGCTATGATGACGCATTTACAAGCTATCAAAAAATGCTCGATCTGAAGCCAGATATCTCCTCCTACAGCCGAGGCGCACATCTATTATGTATTACAGGAAATACCCTGAAAGCCAACTGGCTGATGGCAAAAGCAATTCAAATGGGCGGGCCATATGCTGAAAACACATCCTGGTGCCGTGTACAGCTGGCTCTGATCCTATTCAACGAAGGCGCGCTGATGCCGGCCGAAAAGCTGCTGGACGAAGCCATGAAGAGTTCCCCCAACAACTACCAGGTGCTGGCAGCGATGGGCAAAGTGAAAGCGGCTAAGAAGGACTATGCCAGTGCAATCGAATGCTACCAGAAATCTGCTGCAATTGCTCCGCAGCACGATACCATTGCTTCGCTTGGCGACCTTTATCAACTTACCGGTAAATCAGATGAGGCCAACAAACAGTACGCGCTGCTGGAGACGATCCACACACTGAATAAGTCGAAAGGCGTTCGTGGAGATGTGCAGATGGCTCAGTTCTATGCCGACCATGATCGAAACTTAGATGTCGCCCTTCATGAGGCTCAGGATGAGTACACAACCCGTAAAAACGTGTTCGCTCAGGACACTCTGGCCTGGTGCCTCTACAAAAATGGTATGTTCGAAGATGCGAAAGAGATGATAAAAAAGGCGCTTAGCCACCATACTCCTGATGCTCGCATTACATTTCATGCTGGGATGATCTACGAGAAGCTGGGTAAACGCGTAGAAGCACAGCAGTTTCTATACAAAGCGCTAAGCCTGAATCCGAATTTCAGTCCAGTATATGCGTCCGTTGCCGAATCTGAATACCAGAGACTGGGTTCTGAAAAGACTGCAACTACGACGACAGCTGGTCTGACGACAGGCAAATAACAGTGAGATTACATTTCAAGGGAAAGCGAATCGATCGATGATAATGAAGAGAGTACTCTTAAATTGTATATTGGGGTTAACAAGTGGGCTGATGGCGTTTTCTCAACAGCCGGCTTCCGCACATCCGATGGGAAACTTTTCCATCAGCCACTATGCAAAAATAGCTGCCGCAAATGGCGATATAAAACTCCATTACATGCTCGACTTTGCTGAGATCCCCACCGTCTCAGAAATGGACAGCAATGGTGATGGCAGAGTGACTTCAATCGAGCGTGAGAACTACCTTCACATTCACATGGATTCTCTTCGTAAGGGTTTGGTTCTAAGCATGAATGGCGAGCTGCTTCCGCTTGAGATGGAGAATGCTCATATTTCGGCCAGACCAGGCGCAGGAGGTCTGGACACAGTGTTAATCATAATTGATTTTCATGCCTCGACTGGTTATAAATTACTTAATGTGGGCACTAAGCTGGAGTATCGAGATAACAACTTCGCTGATCGAACCGGCTGGAAAGAGATTGTGATGGCGGGGTCGGCTGGTGGTTCGTGGTCGAGCACACAGGCTTCCGCACAGGACAGGAGCCATGGACTAAGCAGATATCCGGCCAAAGCTGCATCAGCTCCTCCCCAGGAGTTGTCGGCAGAGCTTGAATTCCATCCTGGTGTATTTGAAGTGAACAACGGAGAATCAGTTCAAGCACAGCAGGTGAGACCGAACTCGCCTAGAACTCCACAAGATGCTTTCACACGGTCTATTGCGACTAAGAAGCTTACTCCTGGCATTATACTAATATCTCTGCTATTTGCTGCCCTTTTTGGCGCGATGCATGCACTATCTCCCGGACATGGAAAAGCGATGGTCGCCGCTTACCTTGTGGGGGCTCGGGGCACTGGCAAGCACGCCATATTTCTAGGTGGAGTGATTACTATTACGCATACAATAGGCGTATTTGCTCTCGGTTTGATCACTCTCGCTCTCTCAAGATACATTGTTCCTGAACATCTGTATCCATATCTCAGTGCCTTCTCAGGAATGTCGATCGTGATAATCGGCGCGACTCTATTTCGCCAGCGGTTGAAGCACATGCTCAGCCTTAGCAGTTCATCGGCGGGGCATGATTACCACCATCATCACGAGATGGATCATCACCACTCAGATCACGATCAAAGTCATCTTAATGTTCATGAGCATGGCCACAGCAACGATCATGTTCATTCCTCAGATCACCATCATGATCATAGTCATGTGCACGAACATCATTACGAAAATACTCATGAGCACGATCACACTCAACTTGAAATGGAAGGCTATCATCATCACGGGGATGGAATTTACCATAGCCATACTTTACCGGAAGATACATCAATCAGCCTGAAGTCGCTTTTGGTACTTGGGATAACTGGGGGCGTGGTTCCGTGCCCGTCCGCTCTGGTTGTGATGTTGAGCGCAATTGCCCTGCACAGAACGATACTCGGTTTAGCTCTTATCACAGCGTTTAGTTTGGGGCTTGCAGTAGTGCTGAGTGGTATTGGAATTTTGGTAGTTTATGCTCGCGGATTTATGCAGAAGCTTCCGAGCAGCCTTCGGCTAACTACACGACTGCCGGTATTTAGCGCCGCTGTTGTGACAATAATCGGACTGGTGCTTGTTATAAATTCAATACGTGGAGTGAGTTGAGGTCAGGAAACTATTCGTGAGCTGGCCGGTCTGTTTCGCCGTTCGCTCGGCCGCCGTTCCAGTTATAAATTCCGTTTCCAATATTGCCCAGCATAATATCGTGTCTTCCGTCTTGAGCAGAGTAGTAAAACACTTTAGTTAGTGCAACATGGCCATCTGCCGCGGCGATAGCCATTTTTCCTGCATGGGTGGAGGGGTAGGGGTAGAGCAAGTTAATCATGTCGGTGGTATCGCCATAATCTAAAAGCGCGTATGGCTGATCTCGATTATCACTAGCCTCCGGGCGGCGAGGATTAAGTTTCATCGGGCCAGCTTCGACAAACAGCACTGTTTGACCGCTGATTTCCAGGTTCTCCAGAGGAAAAGGGCCTGGACTGAACGTATCCCAAAATCTACGGTTCATCGCGTAGGATGTATGAACAGCGTATAGAAGTGTTGGATGCTTGAATGGACGCCCACTGCCTCCCACAGGATTAGCAGGGTTTTCATAAGTCGATGAGTCTGAGATATATGCTTTAAGGACTTCCGGCCATGTCTCCCATGTTGCGTTGGGTAGTTTTCTTGCGGGAGCCATTATCCGACCGTCCCAATCCTGCGCGTAGAGTAGCGCACAGTAAGCCAGTCGATGAAGACGTGCGAGACTCTCCGCTCTTTTCTGCCCCATTTGCTGCCAGGAAAAAATAGGAATTGCCGCCACAAGCATAACTATACCTGCACCAATTCCGAATATTATCTTTTGTCGACTAAGCGCCCACCCTGTTTTTTTCAACATCACATCTACCCAGCTCCCATCACTGATTTATTCAAACCTAAAAGATTATTTAGATTTCACTATAGAGGGAATTGCGTCGTCAAGAGAAACGAGTTATGATTTGTTTCCACTCTGGAAGTTGTTCCCGTTTACTCGATCTCACGAATTTGCTTGCGAGTAATTGGGCGTGCAGAAACATGGCGAACATGTAATATCGTCACTGTGGGCGCGTCAATTGAAAACTTGGGTATCAGGCAGCTACTCCAGCTTCGGCAGCAAAAGCTTCAAGGACGGGTTCCTCTGTCTCCAATACTCCTAAACCAAATGTTTCAATATGAAAATCCTAGTACGGATTTCACATCAGTCAAAGCCTCCTTGTATGTATCTCCTTCACCGACGACTATTCCCTGGAGACCGAGAGGATAGGCTACGTATCCATCAGCATGTTTGTCTCATAGTTTTACTATGCAATATGTAAGTTGACTCTCATTCATACTCGATTTGTCTTCAAAGAGCAATCGGCTCAATTACACCACGTTATTTCCATTAGCATTCAAAAAATACTGAATTTTTGTAATACTAATTTTTTCTCCACGATGTGGGATGTGGCTTACGTATCTGATTAAATATTATACACCGGATTGATGAAGTTGTAATTTACAACTATCAAACAGGCTCCGGCCACCTGCCGGTCAGAATTTATAAAAAACAACTTTTAGTGATGTGATGAAAATGCAAAAGTTTCAAAGTAGTTGAGAAACTCGTTCACTCCCTCACCCCCTGTGCCCTCTCCCAAAAACAGGAGAGGGGGTGACTATGACATCGGTTTTTTCAATAGTATTTAAGTTTTTAAGTAACTAATCAGCATGACGATTCATTATAATCGAATACAGTGTGATTTCAATATCAAATCATTAAAGCTGTGTACTGATTGAATACAAAACAAATCATTAGCCGCAAATAAGCACAGAAAAGTATCTAGAATTTCTATGCACAATAAAATGGCAAATAAGTATGTATACAGCAACATTATTTGCGTATTTTGTGCTTATTTGCGGCTGATTTATCCTCACTTATATTGAGCAGTAATGCTTATTTCGATATTAATACCCACTTAAATGACTAAAATCAGATTATGCTGACTTGTTACCGTATAAGTATAAATCCCACAAATGGGAGAGTGGAAACCTACGATTTAAAGTCACCCCCTCTCCTGTTTTTGGGAGAGGGCACAGGGGGTGAGGGCTGAAATATGCGTGTATATCCGACTTTTGCAATTACCTCAGAAGGATAATCGATTTAAATATCGAATATTCGAGAATGGTAATAACACAGCGAAATCTTAATACGCTTTATCAAGAAGGAGTAACTCTAATTGTCAGAACAAAAGAGTATTTCCAGACGTGAATTTATAAAATCTACCTCAATAACTACGGCCATTGTGGGTATGCCAACAGTAATTCCATCCGGGGTTATCTCTATGCCAGGAAGGATCGCCCCTAACGACCGTATTATCTATGCACATATCGGGGTGGGAGGCATGGGAGCATCTCATGTGGTGCCGGATGCAGCCGCTCTCTGCGATGTGGATTCCAAGAGGCTCGCTGAGATTGCTAAAAATGTTAAAGGAACTCCGATGCTCTGCAAAGACTATCGCGAGATCCTCGATCGCAAAGATATCGACGCAGTAACCATCGGAACCCCAGATCATTGGCACGCGATCATGACAGTGCACGCCTGCCAGGCAGGGAAAGACGTCTACTCAGAAAAGCCTACCTGTCGTACCATTCAGGAAGGGCAGGCGATGATCAATGCTGCCCAGCACAATAAACGAATCGTACAGATCGGCGCACAAGGCAGATCGAAAAAAAGCCACCGGGCGGTCTGTCAGTATATTCGGAATGGTCAGATCGGAAAAGTCAATCATGTTGAGGTCTGGCATGAGAATAACTGGACGGGTGGATGGGGTACGGAAACGACTCCACCCGAAAATCTCGACTGGGATATGTGGATCGGGCCAGCCCGCTGGCGGCCATACAACACCGATTACGCCCCCTTCAATTTCCGCTGGGTGATGGATTTTGGTGGTGGTTTTATTCGAGACAGAGGAAACCATGTCCTGAGTATTGTAATGTGGGCAATGAACTCCGATCATACAGGCCCTGTGAGCGTTGAGGCGACCGGTGATCCTCAGAAAGAGGGGCTATGGGATACTCCAGTAACTATGGATGTCAAATGGGAGTTCAAGAATCCGGATTGGACGCTGACGTGGAGCCAGCCCGGTCCGAAACACACTTTCCCTGGCAGTGATGAGGCGCTGCCGTGGGGAGCTCAGTACTACGGTGATCGCGGCACTCTTATACAGTCTGGGGGAGATGGATACGGAGATACCGAAAAAAAAGCTCTAGAGTACGAGCCGCCAGCAGATGGCTATCATCCCTATCTCGATCCCAGCCCCGTCGAGGATGCCACGGAACGGCACCGCGAAAACTGGAGACGCTGTATTCGTACCAGGGAAAAAACGATCATGCCTATTGAAACCGGCCATCGAGTTATTACGCTAGCAGTGATTGCGAATATCTCCTACTTACTTGGAAGAAAATTGAACTGGCATCCTGTTCACGAGAGATTTATTGCCGATGAAGAGGCGAATAGAATGATTGCTCAACCGTACAGAGCGCCATATCATTTTTAAGAAGGGAGCGATCATGAATCTTAATGAGTATTTAATTCGAATTCAATCACCAGATGCAGGAATACGATACAGCGCCTGGAAATCTGCATGGTCACAAAAATCTGATGCGGTAGCGCCATTAGCAAAACTGGCATCATCACCCGATAAAGGCATTGCGAAAGCTGCCAATGCGGCGCTTCCTATTCTGGCACATCATAGTGCACGGCCTGGCGCTTATGAAGAGGCTGAATCCATGGCAAGCGAACTCCTCAAAATAGCCGAGAGCAGCGACTATCCTATGCTTATTCGTGCTCAGTCACTGAATCTTATAGGCTGCATTTCCCCTGCTCAACTAGTGCCCAGAATAGCAAAACTACTCGCCACTGATGAGCTTCGGGAAGAGGCAAGGATGGCTATCGAACGCATTCCAGGAAATCCATCCACACATGCCCTAAAAGCGGGATTGAGATCCACGCCAGAATCTTTTCATAAGAATTTACAGCAGTCTCTTCATAATCGATCGCTGACACCTCTTACTGCCGGGGTAAAGAATGCACGTTAAACTGGACTACGGCAAAACTGGTCTATCTGTTGAGCTGCCAGATGCGAATGTCAGACAAATTCTGTCCATGAAACCTTCGGATGCTTTGCAGGATATTAAAGATGCTATTAACAATGCGCTTAGATCACCGATAGGAACTCGATCACTTATCGAACTGGCTGCAAACCGAGTAAGCGCCTGCATTGTTATTTGTGATATAACCCGGCCAGTTCCAAACCAACAACTGCTCCCGCCGATTCTTAAAACCCTGAATTCAGCGGGACTTCATAACGACCAGATAGTCATTTTAGTCGCAACTGGTACGCATCGCCCAAATCTGGGAAATGAGCTTATACAACTTGTAGGAAGCGAGATTGCAAGTACGATACGAATTATCAATCACGATTGCCACGACAGGTGTGCACAGATATGGATGGGGATGTCCCCCAATGGAGTGCCCGTTTGGCTAGACAGAACCTATGTCGAGGCAGATTTCAAGATTACTGTTGGCCTCATCGAACCCCATTTCATGGCTGGCTACTCCGGCGGCAGAAAATTGATTATGCCAGGCATTGCAGACTTTGAGACGATCCAAAACTGGCATTGTCCCAAGTTTTTAGAATCTCCTTATGCATCGAATGGTATCATCGAGAAAAACCCTGTACATGCGGAGTCGCTTGCGATAGCAAAGATGGCCAGGCCAGATATGATCGTTGATGTCACCTTAAATGAAGCGAATGAGATCACAGGTGTTTTTGCGGGAAACTTAGAAGAAGCATGGTTGTGTGGAACTCAATATGCAGCAAAACATGTTCGCGCAGGCACGGCAGAGAAAGCGGATATTGTAGTGACAAGCTGTGCCGGGTATCCTCTCGACACGACCTTTTACCAGGCTGTCAAAGGCATGGTAGGAGCTCTGCCTGTTGTGAAACAGGGCGGTACGATTGTGATCGCTGCGGAGTGTTCTGAAGGCATAGGAAGTGCTGATTTCACAAAAGCACTCTTGGAAATTTCCGACATTGAAGATTTTGTGAGACAGATATCACAGCCGAAAGTATTTATACCCGAAGAGTGGGAAATAGAAGAACTGGCTAAGGCCATCCGTCAGGCTGAGATTATATGTGTCGCCAGTGGAATATCTCATGAAAAGCTTTCACGATGCTTTGTAACCCCGGCAGCTTCTGTGGAAGAGGGAGTGGAATGTGCACTGCAGAAACATGGTCGGGATTCCACGATACTGGTAATTCCGCGGGGTCCGTACGTCATACCATACGTAGGCGCAAATAATAATTAAAAAAAATTTATATTACCTGATATATACTTGACTTATTGCTTGACGCAAGCGATGGAACGTGTTATACTTTCGTAATGGTTACCGCCATAAATTGCAGTAGATGTAGTAGCCGCACAGAAACAGTACAGACTAATTTCCGTCGTCAAAGCCCTTAATGTGGGAGAGACTAAGCCGATGGGCAGCTATGTGAACACAAGCCTCGAACGCGGAATGGCGTTTAAAGTAGAGGGTCAATACGAGGAAGCGATCACCGAATTTCGACAGCTTCTTTCAGAAGATCCCAATTCATCTGACGGGCACTACCAGCTAGGGCTTGTCTATGGATTCAATGGTATGTTTGACGAATCGTTGGTCGAACTGCAGAGAGCATCCATGCTGGACCCTTCTCGCCTGGATGTTCGAAACGATTTGGCGCTAACTTTTGCGATGTTAGGGATGAACGAAGAGGCAAAACAAGAATTTGAAGAAGTCCTGCGTCGTGAACCGAATAATGAAAAAGCTTTGAAGAATATTGTTTTCTTCTCAGAACCATCGTGAAGCTAGCTCTCAACTTCAATCACCTTCAAAACCCCAAACCCCAATCCGATGGAAATGATGGGGAGGCATGGAAGCGTCCGGGTAATAATGGAAGTTCCAAACTCGTTGTTTGGTTCCCTCCTCTTATATATTTAGTTCTGGCTTCTCTCTTTCTCTGGCGCTCCACTTTTACATCCAATGTATTTCTTCCTGCGGGAATGCTGTCTCATTTTGCCCCATGGCGGTCAGCAGCGGGCGGTATACCCGAAGCTGCCTCGATTTGGAACCCTTTGCGCTGGGATGGGATTATCTATTTCTATCCATCGCGTTTCTTCCTCGGTCAACAGCTGCATTCGGGCACAGTTCCACTCTGGAATCCATATCAGCTATGCGGCGCTCCGTTTCTTGCTAATATCCAGTCGGCGGTCTTCTATCCTCCGAACTGGTTATTTGCAGTTATTCCTGCCGCACGTGCCTTCGGAGTCCTGGCTCTGCTACATCTCACATTGTGTGGCTGGTTTTTCTTTCTCTTGATGAAGCGGCTTGGCTGCCGCGATATCCCTGCTATACTGTCTGGAGTGATCTATTCCTACTCCGCATGGCAGGTAAGCTGGCTGCAGCTGCCTACTTTCCTCGCTGCCTCGTGCTGGTTTTCCTTGTTGTTTCACGAATTGCATCGTATGTCCGAATATCGACATCGTGCAAACGAACCTAGAGGATTGCCTCCATTAGTTGGTATATCGCTTTCGCTGGCAATGATACTTCTGGCCGGTCACCTTCAGATTGCTTTTTATGGGATATTTGCGGCGATTTTGTGGTCTGTTCGACTTTTGGTTATTATTTGGCGCGAGAATGGCCGGAAAAATGCGGTCAGATTTGTGATATCAGCTGCTGGAGCGGGTGTAGTTGGTTCGATGCTTGCTATGCCTCAACTACTGCCGGCTATCGAGCTTTCTAAGAGTTCTCATCGCCAGTCAAAGCCCTCAGAAGACGGATATCGGGCTTATATGGAGTACGGACTACCTGCAGGGAATTTGATTACGGCAGCACTTCCGAATTTCTATGGCAGTGATGCCGCACCTGAAAATCCTTACTGGGGATTCTATCAAAAGTCTTTTCCGGATGGTAACACTATCTCAATTCGCCATAATTTTGCAGAGACAGCTCTATTCCTAGGTATTATCCCTTTACTGCTGGGTGCAGTAGCGCTCGTACGGTTTCCATTCAACCGCAAAGACATACTCTTCTTTTGTGGTTTGGCAATTCTTACTCTCTGCATGGCGATGGATACACCCCTTGATCGGCTGTTCTATTTTGGAATTCCAGGTTTTGGGCAGTCCGGTTCCCCTGCACGATGCCTTGTATTATGGTCAATGAGCTGGGCTGCTCTGGCTGGATTTGGATTGGATACTCTTCTAAACAACCCACTCAGCAAAAGGGAGTATGTAACAATAATCACAGTAGTAGTTCTGTTCATCGCAGTCGGATTGAGTTTAGCATCCAGTAGACTCGGACATCCATCGCCAGGCAGGCAGATACCGGTTTTGGGGGAAGTGATCAGCCGTATTGGATCAGGATGGGTCATCTTTGGGATTAGTTTGTTACTTGGCGTGCTCTTAATGATTCCTGCAATTACAAAGAAATGCCAGGTTAATTCGCTATATCATGCAGCGTTTGTGATTCTGGTGATCGCGGAGCTGTTCATCTCAGGCATAGAATATAACCCGACAGCACGTCCTGATCAAGTTTTTCCGGATTCAACTGGAATTGCAACACTTCGATCTCAGCTTAAACACGAACGTATATTTCCTGTCAATCAACTATGGTCGCTGAATAAATTCCCTCCCGCCGTGTTCCCCCCGAACGCGTCGATGGTGTATGGTTTTCGAGATGTTCAAGGCTACGATTCACTGCTTACAGCGCAGTATAAAGCATTTGCTACACTGTTTGCACGACCGAATCGTCAGGGAGTTATCGATGCCAGCCCGCCTGAAGTCGGAAACATGGTCTTTTTTCAAAATTCGAATTCACCCAAAGTAGAAGAGACAGGCGCTGCTTTCGCCATTACCTCATCCGCCGATCTCGATCCTGCCGCTGCCCCGAACGGTTTCTCTATATATGATGTAGTCGGGGATATCGCCATCACTCCACTTTCCGGAAAAAAGGGTCGCACGTTGATATACTCTTTAAGTGGCAGTGCATCTTCGACAGGAGAACTCGCTATTCCCGAATGGGTCGAGGATGGTACTGACAAAGTATCACTCCGCACAAATACGCCGAACCCGGTAATTCTAAGGTTAGCGGATACATACATGCCCGGCTGGATCGCAAAAATGGATGGACTTAACGTTCCAATTCATCGAGATAAAACATCGGGAATCTTCAGGGAGGTCAACATTCCTGGAGGTACTCATTTGGTAAGCTTTCAATATGAACCTGCTAATTACCGACTAGGACTCTATCTTGCTTGCCTGGGATGTCTAATGATTGTATTTAACTGCTGGGTGTCTGCATCGCTCCGTGGATCGAATCCATCTACAAAGGAGGTATCTAATGCCTAAAGAAATTGATAAAACTAGAGGAGGTCGTACTTCACCATTTGAATTGATTCGACGCTTGAACGATTCAGGTAACGAGTTTTGGTCTAGCCGGGATCTTGCAGAGTTATTAGGTTATACGCAATATCGTAATTTTGAAGCAGTAATCGGAAAAGCAAAACTTGCCTGTTTCAATAGTGGACAACGAACAGAAGATCATTTTGCTGATGTCAGCATAATGATCGATATAGGTAAGGGCGGAAAAAAGGCAGTCACTGCAATCTATCTTTCTCGATACGCTTGTTATCTGATAATACAAAATGCCGATCCTAGTAAGGAGATTGTTGCACTGGAGCGGATGTACTTTGCAGTCCAGACACGCAGGCAGGAACTCTCTGATCTGGAAACGGAAGATGAGCGACGTCTGTTGTTACGCGATGAGCTGAAGCTGCACAATGTAAAACTTGCAAATACGGCAAAAAGCGCTGGAGTGATTGAACCGATTGATTATGCCGTCTTCCAAAATCACGGATATATGGGACTTTATGGAGGGCTGGACGCAAAGAAAATCCATTCAAGGAAAGGTTTGAAAAAGAGTCAGCAGATTTTAGATCATATGGGAAGTACAGAGTTGGCAGCAAACCTTTTTCGCGCTACTCAAACTGAGGATAATTTCGACGCGAAAAGATTACTGGTAAAGTCCGGGCAAATCTCACTCACAAAGAAGTCGGTGCGAAAGTTCGCAAAACAATTGAGGAACTAGGTGGTACCATGCCGGAGAATCTGCCTGTTGCGGAAAGCATTAAGAGACTGGAGTCAAAACGAACGAAAGTCATAGAAGATTAACCACCATATTATTTTGAGGTTCAAATCAGAATCATTTATATTTCGAGAATTGCTGAATTCACTTTTCACTTTCTAAAATTTATAAATCTCTTCTAGTTTGCGGGCTACTCCGCAATCTTCGTTTGATTGTGCAATGGAATCTGCTGCAGCCAGCGGTCCAGGTCGTGCATTCTTCATAGCTACCCCCATTCCTGCCCACTCAATCATAGGAATATCGTTATCGTTGTCGCCGAAGGCGATAGTCCGTTCTGCAGTGAAGCCTAGTCGCTCGGCAACTAACTGTAGCGCTTTCCCCTTGGTTGCATTAAGAGGCATGAATTCCAAATATTCATTTGAGCTCTTGGTAACATAAAGTCGCCCAGCATACATTTCTTTAAATGGAGTCAGCAGGGAATCGGTGTAGGCTATTGTGTCCACGATCACTAACTTAGTGGGTTCTACCCCCTCAAATTTTGAATTCAAATCTGGCTCAACCACCACTGGCGCATTGGTTCTGCCCTGATAAAGTTTTAGGTGATCTGTGTACGCTCTGGTATATAGGATATCATCATGGTAGAAGTTGAGTTGGAGAGTTTCTGCCTGGCAGTACGCCAATACCTCGGAGGATAGGTTGGCAGGGACTTTGAAATGCTGCCACAACTCACCTGATGCACTCTGAACCATCGCTCCATTGTAGGAGATTAACGGGGTTGTTAGCCCTAATTGACTTGCATAGGGAAGCATCGTCACGTGCATGCGCCCTGATGCCAAGACTACAGTAACACCCATGCTGATGATAGCTTCTAATGCTTCAAGATTTCGCTGAGGTATTTGATGATGCTGGTCGAGGAGAGTATCGTCGAGATCGAGGACACAGAGCTGATAGGGTAGTTGGGACACAAGGTTACCTTTCGGGAAAATACATTTCCCTTAAAGAATACCTTGAATCTATGACCTAACGAAGCATTGAAGAAGACCCAGAGTCAGTTTTGATATCAAAATCTTTGCGTAGATGATATCTTATGCAAAGATTAGAGAGCGACTCATCTGCAATCGCCGCCATTGCGTCAGCATCTGCCCCTGCTTTGCCCTGCATCTGCGTGAGAGCTTGAAGTGCGTTACTCGGATCCGTTTGAATTTTCGCCATAGCATCGTTCACTGCAACCATGAGAGCCTGTATTTTACCCAGATGTTCATAGTATCGGTTGTGAAGTTCTCTGCAGCTATCGGGTGGAACTCGCTGTTGTAATGTGATGCTAAGTTGATTCCAATCATCTGCGCTATAGTTTACATTCTTGCTGATATTGCCAAGAGTGCTATTGTATTCACCTTCATCTACGCTGCCAGAGAGACCTTTCGCTTGTGCCATGAGCATCAAGGCATCTCCCGTCTGTTTCCGAATGAGGACTTGTTTTGCCGCTTCTAATTTCTTAAGGAATGCAAGATAATCAATGATATCGGTGGGGGGAGGAGCTGTGTCAGCGGGTGCTTGCACAACATTGATAGGTTTCTGTTCCGCGGGGCGCTGAACCATCTGGATAGGCTGAGTTTCGCCTGGTGCCAGAACCAGTTTGCCAGAGGGAGTTTGCCCGGACTTCTGAGCAAGCTGGCCTTTTAAAAACATAGCGCCAAAAACCGCTGCAATGAGTAGAATTACCGCCGCGGCTGCTTTCAATGGCATCGAGTTGGGAGGTGTGGATATCGCGGCAGGGCTTGAAACTACGCCAGTGGGATTTATGGAAGAGCTATTTATGGGGGAACCGCATCGAAGGCAAAACTGAGACTGGCTGGGTATCTCGGCCGAACAACGAACGCATTTCATGGCAAATTCCTCCCCAAAATACTACACATCATCATACCACCGAAATAGAGGGTTGTAAAGAGGCTATCCCGGGGTTGACAACCGGGTTTGGAATTGTATGCCCATCTTCGGCGGCTGGATATTCACTGGATGGGCTGACATACTGCAATGGAGCGCTTCTCCATTAGAAGTACGAGGGATTGGGGGAGAAACGCCGAGTATGAGGGTGAGCGCGTGGAATGTAGTAATATTCCATTTTGTTAACCATGCCAATCGACGTCGGTAACTTCTTTGGCATGGGATACAATAAAATTCTTTCGTGGCTCCACTTTATCACTCATGAAAATATCGAACATCTCAAGCGCTGCCGTCATATTCGAAGAGTCGATCTGTACCTGTGCCAGTCGCCGTTTGTCTGGTTCCATGGTAGTCTCGGCAAGGTCGATGGCATTCATCTCTCCCAGACCCTTGAAGCGGGTGACCATTACATCACGTTTATTCTTCAAAGTCTTCAGGATCTCGTCTCGTTCTTCTTCATTTTTGGCATAGAACTGATCGTTTTTACCCGATTTTATACGGAAGAGGGGAGGCTGAGCGATGTAGACATGCCCGGCCTCAATTAACGGCCGCATGTAGTACCAGAAAAAGGTGAGTAGTAGTGTCCGAATGTGATCACCATCGACATCAGCATCCGTCATGATAATGATCTTGTCGTATCGCAGTCGGGCCAGATCGTAGTTCTTAGTCTTCTCTTTGCCGTTCTTAACATCTAAAAGTTCACCTTGCGGACCGTCTTCCACTTCTTCTTCATCGTCGCCGTACGAAATTCCTGTACCGAAAGCTGTGATCATCGCGCGGATCTCTTCGTTCTCCAGCACTTTGTCCACTCTTGCTTTACCCGCATTTAGGATTTTACCTCTAAGTGGAAGTACAGCCTGCGTGCGCCTGTCGCGCCCCTGTTTTGCAGGGCCGCCTGCGGAATCGCCCTCTACCAGGAACAATTCACATTTTTTGGGGTCTCGTTCGGTGCAGTCTGCAAGTTTACCTGGAAGCGAGTTCGATTCTAAAGCGCTCTGCCGTTTGACTAAATCTGCTGCTTTTCGTGCCGCATCACGCACACGCTGTGCAATCTGAGCCTTTTCCATAATTCGTTTCCCTACAGCGGGATTCTCTTCCAGGTACTCCGCGAGTTTCTCACCAACGATTGAATTGACTGCTCCTTCCACATCGGCATTAGTGAGTTTTACTTTAGTTTGGGATTCGAATTGTGGCCTAGTTAACAGTTTAACTGATATAACTGAGGAAAGACCTTCGCGAACATCATCACCCGTGAAATTCACATCTTTTTCTTTCAGAATTCCGATTTTACGGGCATAGGTATTGAGCACACGTGTGAGAGCTGTTTTCAAACCCGAAACGTGAGTTCCGCCCATCGGGGTGTTAATGTTGTTTGCAAAAGATAGTAGAGTCTCGTGATATCCGAGATTGTACTGCATTGCTATCTCGACGATGGTAGTATCACGTACACCTCCAAAAAATATGGGTTTGTGAAGAGGGTCTTTGGTCTCGTTGAGATGCTCTACATACTCAATCAGCCCTTTGGGATAGTGGAATACTTTCGTAATAGGTTTGCCAGAATCTATCAATTCGGTGGCAGGAGCTTCTTCACCAGCAGCTGGGATGGATGGAATCTCGGGGTCTCGCTCATTAGTAAATGTGAGTGTTAGTTCCTTATTTAGATAGGCAAGCTCGCGCAGTCTTCGTGCGATGATTTCGGCTTCATACTGATGATCATTGAATATTTCCGGGTCAGCATGCCATCGAACAAGCGTACCGTGTTCGCCAGCTTTAGCCTTACCCACTACTCGAAGCTGCTCCACGGTAACACCACGCTCAAAGCGCATCCAGTGAATCTTGCTGTCTCTGGTAACAGTCACTTCAAGCCAATCGGAAGTTGCATTCACGCATGAGACACCTACACCGTGCAGTCCGCCTGATACTTTATAAGCGCCACTATCAAACTTACCCCCCGCGTGAAGTTTCGTCAGCGCAAGCTCCACCCCCGGTACACCATATTGGGTGTTTATGTCGACAGGGATTCCACGGCCATTATCTTTAACACTGACACTGCCATCTTCGTGGAGTATGACATCCACACGAGTACAGAATCCGGCAAGAGCTTCATCTACAGAGTTATCGCTGACTTCAGTAAATAGGTGGTGAAGCCCTTTACTATCGGTTCCACCGATGTACATTGGAACGTTACGTCGAACTGCTTCCAGGCCTTCCAGAACCTGTATCTGGTTCCCGCCATAGGCCGCTGTAACATGTCCGGCACTCTCAACTTTAGATAGCTGGTCAGCCTCCTGGGCCTTTTGTTCCGCGGAGCGCGGGACTGCTTTAATCTCTTCAGCAACGTTTTTCAGATCATTATTTTCTTCGGGATTATTACTCATCATATCTTTTCCGCGCTGCTATTTAAGCAGTTAGCCAGTGGATTAGGTTGGTTTGCGCTGTTATGCAAAGATGCCATACCACCCTACATGACAGTGCGAAGATCGTAGTAACAGCTTGGTGAGGTTAACTTGCGGTATGGAAACAGATGCCAATTTTTACTGCGCTAGGTTAATCGAAATATGTAAATATAGTAGCATAAAAAGTAGACAAAAGTCAAGATGAATGAGTATAAATCAGACGATCTTATCGCATCATTCTGTGCCATATACAAAACAACTATCCCCGGCAAAAATACCGGGGATAGTTGTTTATTTCAATTTGAATAGAGTCTGGTCTATTTTGCTGCTGGCTTCTTACTTTCCATCTTAGCGCCAGCCATTTTATCGAGGTTCTTCTTAGCAGCAATTTTCCCGCCCGCCTTTTTTTTGCTGACAGCTTTCTTAGGAGCAGCTTTTTTCTTTGGAGCCATTTTGTTGCCAGCCATCTTGCCTTCCATTTTGTCAGTCTGGGCAACTACTATGTTCTTGCTCTTATCGCCTGCAGGAGAAGCAATGCTAGTGCCGGCGATGCCCAATAGAAGAGATGCTGCTGAGAGGGAAGCGAGTAGTTTTTTCATAAATCTGTTAAGCTCCTTGAAAAGTGAAATGGAAGTCCTATGCAGGAACAAAGCCTACATAATTATGATACTCGCAAACGGGTATATTTTCCTGCATAGTTCGAGATCAGATTTATAAAGATAACATATTGCCCCTCAGATTATTGTAGGTACCATCACTCTCAGTGCTGATGGAAGTACCTCGAAAATTCCAGGGGTATGACCTACAAGCTCGCCATCGAGGAACATTGGCATGATGGGATTACTTGAAATCTCTACTCTCTTAGCACGAACAATTTTCATCGCAGGATGAGTTACATGTGTTCCTTTATATACTCTGGGAAATGCTCTTATAAACTCTAGTTTACTCAGTTCACTTAATATGCACACATCCAGCAGGCCATCGTCAATTTCTGCATCAGGCGCAATAAGCATTCCACCACCATACGATTTTGCATTGGCAATGGAGCATAGCATGGCTTTTGTCACCAGCAGCTCTCCATCAATCGTAATTCTGAATTCGGCCGCACGAAAAGTGAAGAGCGCATAGATTACTGCAGCTATATAAGCTATGGTACCTCGGAGCCTTTTAAATCGCTTATTGGCTGCTTCACCCACCACAGCATCAAATCCACATCCAGCGATATTTATAAAATGGCGGCATCCTACCTTTCCAATATCTATGATTCTACTCTCACCGTGCAGTAGTGTTTGCAGACCTTGATCGAATGTGTTTATCTGAATCATCCGGGCAAAATCGTTTCCGGTTCCCAATGGTACGACACCAAGAATGGAATTCGATCCGGCGATACCATTCATCACCTGACTGATGGTGCCATCGCCACCCGCAGCAGCCACAATATCAATTCCAGAATCTGCAGCCTGAAGTGCCACACTCTCAGTATGACTGCTCGATATTGTTTCGTTCATATTCCAATCGATATGGCTAGCAGCTTTGGAATGGATAAACGTTGTTAACTGTTCTCTGTGGCGCGCAGCAGTACCGCTTCCTGCAGCAGGGTTCAGAATGATCAAGGCTGTTTTGATCTGTCGATCAGCTAAATTTGTGATTCCAGATTGAATTTCCATAGTCTCGTTTCAAAATTTTCAAGAGATGTATAGCTGCAACAACAAATTTCCAGAATAACATCCCATTTCCTTCTTTGTTGGTATTTTATTCTATCTCGATTATAGTTTTCGAGAGGATTTTACCCAGTGTGGCGCCGAACTATAATATATATCTAAATACAACATAAGATGAAAGTTGCGGGGTAAAAATTTGACCGATATCACGTCTACACCAGGTAATACCGATTGGTTCGTTAAAGATAGATTTGGCCTTTTCATTCATTGGGGGCTCTATTCGCTGCCTGCACGGCACGAATGGGTCAAGCAGTACGAACAGATTACGGATAGTGCATACGAGACCTACTTCCGGCATTTTGACCCCGATCTCTATGAGCCTGAGTTATGGGCAAAAGCTGCTGCAAATGCGGGCATGAAATATTTCGTTGTGACTACGAAACATCATGAAGGTTTCTGTTTGTGGGATACCAAACTGACGGATTATAAAGCACCTAATACACCGGCTAGCCGGGATCTCTTACAGCCGATGGTGGACGCTTTTCGAGCGGAAAATTTAAAAGTGGGGATCTATCATTCCCTCATCGACTGGCATCATCCAGAATTCGTGATTGACGATCTACACTCACAAAGAAATCACCCTGATCGAGCCACTTTAAATGAAAAACGTTCTCAAGAGCGATATGCCGAATATCTGCATGGGCAGGTGCGTGAACTTCTGACAGATTTTGGTAAAATTGATATCCTGTGGTTTGACTACAGCTATCCAAGTAAAGTGGGATGGATAGGTAAGGGAAGAGCAGACTGGCAGAGCGAAAAACTGTATGATATGGTTCGAAAGCTTCAGCCGGATGTTATTCTCGACGACAGACTTGATCTCCCCGAAGGGTGGGATGTAAAAACCCCAGAGCAGTTTCAGCCGCGGGACTGGATCGAAGTGGGTGGTCAGAAAGTTGTGTGGGAAGCATGCCAAACTTTTTCAGGTTCGTGGGGCTATCACCGGGATGAGGCAAGCTGGAAAAGCCTGGATCAGCTTGTACAGATGCTCATAGATACCGTTAGCAAAGGAGGTAATCTGCTCCTAAATGTAGGGCCGACAGGCAGGGGAGAGTTTGATTCGAGAGCACTTGATCGACTGAACGGACTGGGAGATTGGATGAAACGCCACAGCCGATCAATTTATGGCTGTACTCAGGCTCCACCAGAGTATAAAACTCCCCAGGACTGCCGACTCACCTATAATCCTGATACCAATCGACTGTATTTACATGTGCTGGCGTGGCCTTTCGTTCATCTCCATCTAGATGGTTTTGCAGGTAAAGTGGAATATGCTCAACTCTTAAATGATGCTTCTGAAGTTAAGATGGAGGGAATCGCGGATTGGCAGGCAGGGCATGAAATTAAGAGAGAGAATACATTAACATTGACTCTGCCAGTACATAAACCAAATGTTACTGTACCGGTAGTAGAACTATTTCTGAAATAAACTAAAGGGAAAAAAATCATAATGACCAATAGACTAATACTTATTGGTGGGTTAAATGCACTAATTGCAGTGCTTTTGGGTGGATTCGGCACACACGCTTTGAAGTCTCATGTGACACCTGATCTATTAGAAATATTCAAAACAGGTGTCACTTATCATATGACTCACGCGATCGCTATAATTCTGGTGGGATTAGTTTCGGAACGCCACTCCAATCCACATTTCCACCGTTCAGCAGCACTGTTTCAGGCAGGAATCGTGCTTTTTTCAGGAAGCCTATATGCGATGGCGATCAGTGGCTTAAAGTCAACTCTGGTATTGATTACACCAATCGGCGGATTCTGTTATATCATTGGATGGATACTGTTTATCGCAGCCGCGAATAAATCGACTTAACCACCGCCAGAAGGAGGAGAGCAATGATCCCAATTATCGATACACATCAGCACTTATGGGATTTGAATATTTTGCAGCTCAACTGGGTTCGAGGAGCAGGTGAACTCGGCAAGAATCATATCATGAGTGACTACTTACGTGAGGCGCAGGGATTAAATATTGCTCGAACCATCTATATGGAAGTCGACGCGCTCGAATCTCAGCATGAAGTGGAGGCGGAGTACGTTTTGGATCTCTGCGGGAGACCGGACAGCCCAATGGCAGCAGCAGTGGTGGGTGGCAGGCCAGACGATTATAGATTCAAAGAGTATATAGATAAATTGGCGCACTCACCTTACTTTAAAGGTGTGCGGCAGGTTCTGCATGGCAATACTAAAAGATGTTACAGTCTTTCTGGAGAGTTCCTGAGAGGGCTGCAGGCTCTGGGTGATTTACGTCTGCGCTTTGATCTCTGCATGCGCCCGGAAGATCTCACAGATGCACTTACTGTATGTCGCGAATGCCCGGATACTCTTTTTGTGCTGGATCACTGCGGCAATGCAAGCGTTCAGTCTCCCGATCTAAATCATTGGAAGAAGGACATCGAAGCGCTTGCCAAAGCTCCTAATATTATCTGTAAGATCAGCGGTGTGGTCTCGACTGCGAAACGAGGAGAGTGGTCAGCTGCCGATCTGGAACCGATCATTTCGCACTGTGTACAAGTATTTGGTCACGACAGAGTGATGTTCGGAAGCGATTGGCCTGTCTGCACAACCACAGCAACACTTCACGAATGGGTGGCAGCACTTCAGCAGATAGTATGCAGCTGGAGCGAAACAAATCAGCGTAAACTATTCTATGACAATGCCGTTCGTTTCTACGAATTAAATTGAATGAAAATTTGGGATATTTGTGCCACAGTTTAGTCAACAACACTGCCTTGTTATCATGTATCAATATTCCAATTTCGAACTCTATCGACCGCCTTTTTCCATAAACTCAACATCGATTGTCGTTGGTCTGAACTGATCATGGGATGGAATGAGGCATCTATTTTCCAATGGCTGTCTATTTCGGAAATATCTTTCCAAAACCCAGAACCTAGCCCAGCAAGATACGCAGCGCCAAGTGCGGTTGTCTCAGTAACGGCTGGGCGTACAACGGTGGTACCCAAAATATCTGCCTGAATCTGAAGGAGTGTGTTGTTCACCGTCATACCGCCATCCACACGCAGTTCGTTCAAATCCAGTCCGCTGTCCGCCTGCATGGCTTTAAGTACATCGAAAGTTTGAAAGCAGATCGATTCTAATACTGCTCGCGCTATCTCGCCTCTGCCAGCTCCACGGGTAAGCCCGAATATGGCTCCGCGTGCGTGAGGATCCCAGTAAGGAGCCCCCAGCCCGGTAAAAGCCGGTACTACTACGACTCCTCCGCTGTCTTTGACGGATACCGCGAGTGGTTCAATCTCTGCTGAAGAACGAATGATCTGCAGCTCATCGCGCAGCCAATGAACAGCCGAGCCAGCAGAAAATACACTTCCTTCGAGTGCGTAAGTAACACTTCCTTCCTGTTTCCAAGCAATGGTTGTCAGCAGGCCATGGCTGGATTTTTGGGGCGTTTCTCCGGTATTCATTAGGAGAAAACATCCCGTCCCATAAGTGTTTTTTGCCATTCCTTCTCGGTGGCAAGCCTGCCCGTAAGTTGCCGACTGCTGATCCCCAGCCATCCCAAATATTGGGATACTCACACCAAATAGAGGCGGATCGGTCTCACCGAAATAACCGCTGCTCTGTCTCACTTCAGGTAAAAGGGAATCTGGAATATCTAGAATTGAAATTATCTCGGAATCCCATTTGAGGTCGAAAATATTATAGAGCATTGTGCGGGAGGCATTAGAGACATCCGTAGCATGTACTCGGCCGTTTGTCAAACGCCACAATAGAAAGGAATCTACCGTTCCAAAAGCTATGTCTCCGTTTTCTGCCCGGCCTCGAAGGAAGGGAATATTACGTAACAGCCAGCATATTTTCGTTGCTGAGAAGTAAGGATCGAGTGGCAGACCAGTTTTGTTACGAAACGGTTCAGCGTGGCCGGAATTCTCCAGCATTCTGCAGTGTGAAGCAGTTCGGCGATCCTGCCATACTATTGCGTTGGCAACTGGTTCGCCGGTAAATCTATCCCATAAGACTGTCGTTTCGCGCTGATTTGTGATCCCGATAGCAGCTATTTCGGTCGCTTGAACCCCTGAATTTCTAAAGAGCTTATGAACAACAGACATTTGACTCGACCAGATATCTTCCGGAGCATGTTCGACCCATCCAGGTTGAGGATAGATCTGCTCGAACTCCTGCTGTTCAATTCCGCACGGCACACCTGCATGATCGATCAGCATTGCTCTCGAACTTGAAGTACCCTGATCTAGCGCCAGAATATACTTTTTTTTCATAAAGCTACCTGCCCGAATTCATATCGTTCATCGTCTTCTCTTCGAGCGCAAATGTAAGCCGCTGAATATCGCTTTCTGCTGATGGAATAAAATGGAGCCATACTCCTTCCATCTCGTTGACGTGGTTCATTCCGGAAACCATTCTGCGAGGTGTGCTAAATGGGTTTCGACTGTTCGCAGCAGAGTTGTCGTAGAGGCAGGTAACTTCGAGTTTCGTCCCCGCCGGCAGAGAGATTAGGTGCTTGAAATAGTATGCTTCCTGCCAATCAGCGTCCCAATCTTTGATACACATCAGTTTTCGCTCCGTGCCATCTGGTAAGAAAGCATTTGCTGATATCTCCCTACAGACATGTTCGGCATGTGGTGAACAGCCTGTTAATATAACAGGCATGGGGAGTGTGAGAGTAGTAGAGGCTTTATACTTTGGTTCGCCAGCTGGTATATCAATCATTCCTACCCCCATTGGCAGAAAGAGTTGAGAGTGCTTTGGGGGCTGGTGGCTCAGATAAATCCCTACTCTAGGAAGCACCGATTCGCGCTTGCCCGTCGGATGAAAACGAACGAGTAAGACTAGATCGCCTCCTTGCCGTACAGGTACGCTTGTATTGGAGGGCATAAGTTTAGGAATGGAGCCAGGCGTCCATTCAAAAAAGGCTCCAATTGAAACCAGGCTGGGGCCAGAGCGAGGGAAAAATCCTTTATCTCGATACTCCAACAGCAACTGCCGTGTCGCTCGGGTGGTATCTACAAATAACATCGCATAGCGAATAAAGGTGGTCTTGCCAAATTTGAACTCTACCGCGCGAATCCCGTTTTTCCATATTTTATCAAGGGGAGAATCCCCAAATCCAGGGATATCCGCCAGAAGGAAACTTGCATAGCTATCGGCGCCCTCTGCGGGTACCTGAAATGCTGACTTGGGATGAAGAATTAAATCTGGCTTACCTAACCTCCACACTGCATCTTTATCGGAAGTAGATTTTAATGCTGGAGCTGGTCTGGGAACACCTGATTCTGCCCCTGCGAAAACCCAGGCAGAAATCGTTTCCAACTCTTTTTTGGTAAGGCGTCGGGAACCACTGAATTCACCGCAGGATGTATCTAGTTTCCATGGCGGCATGTATCTTGATTTGGTTACAATTCCGATCTGTTTTGCACGTCTTTTTACGGATTCGTATGTTGCGAATGGGATGGGAGCTCCGCCATTGGGATGGTGACATGGTACACAGCGTTTCTGAAATATGGGCTCGATATCTCGGGAGTAGGTGATCGGTGAGGATTGAGTATCATTTGAGATAGCTATTAAGAACAGTGACAGCGAGCAAATCAGTTTTCGGAGAATGGAAGGCATTATTACTATCCAGTTTGCCTTTTTTCCGGGAGTTAAAAACTTCCTCCATCAAAAAGCAGGCGTCTTTCAGACGCGATTTCCGCTCAGAGGGCGATTGACCTCAGGCCTCTCAGACGGGTAGCAAAGTTGCCGGCAGCGTGCGCGCGAGTATTTTGGAATTACTTTTCAACTTCATTTGTGCCGTGCAGAACAGTATTCGCTTTTATTCGAGGGATAAAACATCCCACCGCGCGTGTGGATTTATGGGTTGGAAGCAGCCCTTTGCACACAAAATCAAGCGCATCCCGCAGATCATGAACACTCGCTTCTTGCTTCATCTTACCGAAATCTAGGTACCTATCATCGATTCTGCCACGATAGATATTTACGCCTTCTGGAGATAGTATGACCACTTCCGGAGTTACGGAAGCATGCACTTTATTGACCAGTTCATGCTTTTTATCAAAGAGTGATGGGCAAGAATATCCGTACGATTTTGAGTGAGCTTTCAGCTCAGAAACAGGTGTATCTATCTCTGAATAGACGATATAGAATGAGATTTTTTTAGCTGCGTAGCGCTTTACTATCCTGTTGATCTCTGGTGCGTACGAATTTGCTATCGGGCAGTCATGTGCAATAAAAAAATAGACTCCTGCCTTTTGCCCCTGTAGATCTAGCGGGCGAATACGATTTCCGGATGCGCTAGGAAGTTCAATAGTTGAAGCTGAACCTGATTGAACAAGTATCCCAATAAAAAAAAATAACAGAGATAAAACAGATTTAATTCCACTCATTTTATTTCTCATACCATATATTTTTAGCCATCAGACAGAACGCCAGAGGCACGTTCTGCACGATTACGCAGATCGGTGAGCGCAGTATGCAGCCGTATAAATCCTTCAAACAAATTCCCATAAGCGCTGAAGTACTTATGCACATCGCCATCGCTTAAATCTTTGTCCGCCAAATAGTAGAGATGATCACTGGTCTGCATCAGGCGCCATACATGAAGCATATACGGATCATTCGCAGCTTTAATTGTCTGTTCCATCAGCTTAATCTCTTCAAACGCAAACTGCTGCATTTCGCTTCCAAGCCAGGCCGAGGTGTCTCGCTCTTTATCTGCCCACGATATCGTACTAAAATCGTCCACGTATATTTTACCAGCACGCGGCAGTCTTCGGATCGCTTCAGTGGGTGTGCTGAACTCAAGCTGCGGATGTTTTTTAATAGCGTCGGGTAAAGCTCTGATAAAGTCAAATATTCCGGTATCCGCCCAGATATGCTCTCCTAACGCCTCATAATCGAGTGCGAGAGTGACATTCATGTCTGTGTTGCCAGCGAGCCATCCTGCAAAAGTCTCAGCGCTTAACGGCCAACCTTCCCAGTTTCGATTGGGAAATCGATATCCTATATCATCGGACAACTGGTAGTTCCTCAATAGAACTGGCAGGCCGCAGTCTGCTTCGTAGATGAAATCCGGAGATTTCCAGCTCTCCATGAGCCAGTCTACCCCTTCCGTGATGATTCCTTCAAAACCCATACTCTGTACAGAAGCGGCTATACCATTGTTGAACATGCATTCTGTATTTCGGAAAACAGTTGGTTTGCGTCCAAAAAGTTTTTCGATCTCAGTGGAATGAATATCTACCTGTTCTTTGAACTCCTCGCGGATAGGATCGAATAGTCCCGCAAGCGAATGGTAGTAAGTTTCGCCTGTGAATTCAACGCATCCTGTAGCAGCCATCTGCTGAAATATGTTGATCAGCTCTGGTTCGTAGCGCCGTGCCTGATCCAAGAAGGTGCCTGAAAGGCCATATGAAACCCGAAATTGCTTGTCTGTATCTTTATGCTGCAGCACAAGTTCTAACAAAAGCCGGGTTGCGGGGTAGTAACATTTATGCGCTACTTTCCGAAATACTTCTGCATTGAGATGATCATCGAAATAGTGGTCAAAGAGTTGATCAGAAGATATTTTGCCGCTGTTACGGCGCTTTTCGTAGGCCAAAAGGCGTTCTGGCTGATGTGCAAAAAAGAAGAAGGTGACCAGGGTCACGGAAGTGTCCTTTCCTTCATCGAACAGCCTGACTATATTGCTGTGCGCGAAGCACCAAGAGGTTACATTTTTACAGCTATATTATAGAGTTTATATGGATGGGTGTCAAGCAATGAATTTTATAATATCTCAAACCCGCATACATTCCCTGTCCATTCTCCGATTTTGGTTTAAGAAGAAATAGTGATGAGGGCTGTCTTCAAATACACTTGCAGTCAATCTATGAAAGAGATATAATAAGGCGTGATTGCAGTGGGGAGGGGATATTAACAAATGATAACTAGCAGAAAGGTCAAATCCATCGTTGAAGAGATTACTCCAGAGGCGCAAAATATCAGGCGTCATCTTCATAAATATCCTGAGCTAAGCGACCTCGAAGAGGAAACGGCATCTTACATTGAAGCGAAGCTGCGAATGATCGGGCTTGATAGCCTGGAGACGAATGTAGGTGGCCACGGGATTATTGGAACCATAAAAGGCACGCGCAGCGAAAACTTCAGGCGTCTTGCAATACGGGCTGATATCGATGCGCTGCCCATCCAGGAGACTTGTGATCTTCCCTACAAATCCATTCATACAGGGGTCATGCATGCATGTGGGCACGATGGGCATACTTCGGTGCTGCTGGGGACAGCGGCGGCACTTGCAAAACTCCGAGCGGAATTCAGTGGTGAAGTACGCCTTTTGTTCCAGCCTGCGGAAGAGACGGTTGGTGGAGCCGTAAGAATGTGTGCCGGAGGCGCTATGGAGGGAGTCGATGCTGTGGTGGCGCTGCACGGCTGGCCTGGAATGGCTCCCGGTAGAATAGGAGTTCGTTCCGGGGCGATGATGGCTTCATCAGACACGTTTGATATCATTATTAAAGGGGCTGGCTGCCATGCAGCGATGCCCCATAAAGGTATCGATCCGATTGTAGTTGGCAGTATGATAGTGCAGGCCCTACAGAATATTTCGAGTCGGGAGTGTTCTCCTACCGATTCTGTGGTGGTGTCGGTGACGTGTTTTAATGCAGGGACTGCCTACAATATCATTCCTGGTTCCGCAGAATTAAAAGGGACGGTTCGCTGCCTGACGGCAGAGAATCGAAAAGATCTCCCTATCAAGATCGAACGTATTGCGACGGGTATTTGTGAGGCTATGAGAGCCGAACTAGTATTCAAGTATCACTTGGGAATCGGTATGACAATTAATGACCAAGGCACAACTGATTTAGTCCGTGTGGTAGGAGCCGAATATCTTGGAGCAGAAAATGTGATTGAATTGGACGAGCCATCGATGGGAGCAGAGGATTTTGCGGCCTATATGGAATATGCACCTGGCACAATGTTCCGCCTGGGGGTGGGGGTAAATACGACAAATTTACACACCCCCGCATACAACTTTGGCGACGAAGCAGTTGCGCCCGGCATTGAGATGTTTGCTGGAATAGCGTTGAAATTCTTGAATGAAGGGCCTGAATGAGCAAGATGAGCAGTGAGAATGAGGTAAATGACCCCACAAATCTAGATTCATTGAATACTGATGAGCTCATTCGATTTGGATTGTCAATGCCTGCATCACTAGTCCAGCAGCTGGATGAGTGGCGTAAAGAACAGGGTTACGCAAATCGGTCTGAAGCTATTCGTGATATGGTTCGAGAGAAACTGATTGCCGCGAACTGGCAGAAGGCAGCTTTAGATCCCGCATCGCAAGTGGTTGGAGTTGTGGTATTGGTGTACGATCACACCACGCGCCAACTAAGCGAAGATTTAAATCGTATGCAGCATCACCATCATGGAACTGCCGTGGCAACACTTCATATTCATCTTTCGGAAGAGTACTGCCTTGAGGTAATCGTACTGCGAGGAAATCAGACCGAAGTTTTGGATATGGCAGAGCATCTCATCAGTGCCCGAGGTGTTCTTCACGGAAAATTTGTTCCCGCCACCACTGGAGCGGATATTACATAACATCGGCATCGTTACGAATTCAGATGAGATGAGCCAGATGTAATATTAACAGGATATTACAATCTTTGCGAAACAATAAAAAGCACTTGACATTTACATTTTGCTTTTGTAGACTAGTAGCACGATATATATATGCGTGTTACTACATACTCAGTGGAGAAGAGCAAAATGAGATATGATCCAAACCGAATACGATTATGTTCCGGGTTCACTCTAATTGAACTACTTGTGGTTATAGCGATAATAGCCATTCTTGCAGCTATTCTGTTCCCGGTGTTCTCACAGGGGCGTGAAAAAGCTCGGCAGGCCTCCTGCCTCTCGAATGAGAGACAAATAGGGCTTGGGGCGCGAATGTACATGGAAGATTATGACGGAGCATTGTATCATCATCATGAAGGATTTGTGCTTGACGATGGAACGCAGTTGGACTCGCTTCCAGCATCCATTGATGGCTGCAAGGGTGGCGGAAAGGGAAACAGCAATGCGGAAAAGCCCTGGGCTATCTTCTTTCAACCGTACATCAAAAATCGTCAGCTGATGTTCTGCCCGTCCGATTCTGGATCAAAATCGCAGCATCAAGTAAATAACATTTTGGACTATAACGGGGGAATTACTGTAATCGGCTCGGAATGTACTGCATCTCCCAACGGCGAACAGTGCCTTGCAGAGCAGAATCACTGGACGATGTGGAGCTATGTTCTCAACTCGATTTTCACACATAAATCTTGTCGTTATGCAATGGAAGGAACACTGCCGGGGTTTGCAACTGATGCCGTGATTTCAGCGCTTCCAGATCCCAACGTCATCATGTTTTCCGAGCGCAATTCTGCCGTACTAGATGTCTCGACTTCTGGGCTTAGCTATGTACCGCAGGACGATTACGATACTTGGCCAGGCGAGTGCACTCTGGTGAGATATGCCGATTGTGGGATATCTGGCACGAATTCTGATCAGGGCTGGATCAAATATGATCGTCATACCGGCGGCTCGAACTACATCTACTACGATGGGCATGTGAAATTCCTTCGCTGGGCAAAAGCCCGGCTGGATCAGTTTCCTGACCACATCGTGCGTTTCCCATTAGCAAATCCTCCTGAGTGAGCCTTGAATCAACCGAGAGCTCAATCTTTTCGGGGATGAATTCTATCTGAGTGAGCCTTGAATCAACCGAGAGCTCAATCTTTTCGGGGATGAATTCTATATTAGAAAAAGGGAATATACCATGTTAGATCCCAATTACCTCGTATTGGTAACCACAAAAATTATCTACTTCGCGATCTAGATATGGTTTCAAGAGGCGTCAAATCGAATAAGTGCTGCCTTTTGATCTTTTTCGGAATGTTTTCTTGAATAGGAATATATGCTGATTCAAAAATTATAGGAACCAAGTCGATGCATATCTGACAACGAATCTCCATATTACATGTATTCATATCAACTTTCACCTGGAATTTGTGTTTACAACCAGGGCATTTCAAGTTCAGATTAATGCCATCAATTATTTTAGCCAATTCTTCCTCCTTGGACGAATGTATTACAATCTAACTCAACTCCTACATTATTGCCATCCATGGAGCATTCGCTGACTGTTATATACTTTAGTTTTTGAAAGCCGTTTATTTCAGTAGAGTTTCTGACCTTGCTCTCACATGAGGTTATTAGATCGCGCTTCCTGGCTAAGGATCCAATTGAAAGATGGTGTCCGCTTGAATCTATCTTTTGCTCACTCAGGATTGGCGAACTTATGAAGGCTTGACCGAACTATCCATAGCAAAACTAGCTAATAATTTGAACGAACATGGCGGGGGCTGAACTGTAATTGCTGTATTATTACCTGATTTAATGCGTTTTTCGATGTTGGCACAATTCTTGCATCAAATATACATCACACATACTTCATTGGTTTTCTCGGGTTTAGAGGTATTATGATATGGCGTGATAGGTATAGGCATGCTGTTTAGTTGCCGCTGATTGAAAAATAGGCTGAAAATCTGCATATTGTTGTTTCTTCATTAAGAATATGTAATTGGGAAATTTTTTTTTAAAATTATATCTAATTATCTATTTGGCTTATGCCAATAATATTAATGAACTGCCTTAGATTCATTCTGATTTATGTAACCACACCGAGTTTCCAGTTGAACTCCTCACCACCTCGACGTCAGTTATCTCACTCTTGTAGTATGTATGCCGCACCTTTATAACCAGGCGTAACCGTAAGACTGTGTCCCGTTTCCTTGTTGCCATTACATTTCGATTGTAGATTCATTTATTTATAAATAGATCTGCTTGATAGCAGACTATCACTTGAGTACGTTTAAACGTACCGGTATTGCTATTGACCACCATTCTTCAAACTTCTCACTGCACCAAATCAATCCCTCACCGCAATAAATCAGCCAAAAATATATCCTCACGAAACGATAGCTTACGATTGCGACAGGTATCCCAAATTCCTGGGAAGGCACATGCTTCGAGCGCTGGTCAATCGTATGCCCAAACTATCACCGTAGAGCAAAATGTTGTAAGAATTTACTTCAATGTACAATTAGGAGAACCGTCCGCATGTTTCGAAAATTAAGCTTTACTATCACTGTATTGGCTGTATTCTGCATAGTTTTTGGATCGCAGTTAGCCTTACTGGCACAGACATCATACGTGAACACGCATGTCTATACAAAACCAAGTACCACAGAATCTGATTACTACTGGTGCAGAACAATGATCGATCCAACATGGGGAATAAGTGGATTCCTCTATATCGATACTGGGAATGCTACTTACTATGTAACGCCCACAGCTATAAATTTCGTCTCCTCAACAGATGTTATTTTATCAGCTCCTGTAACTGTAGGCTTGTACCAACAGCCAGGTTATTTACAGGCTGAATTCTGGACATCCGGTGGGTTCAATTACGCGGGGTTTGTGATAACATCGCTGTTGAATCCTAGCAAAATACTGGATTTCTCCCCAGGTATAAAGACGTATGGCACAGGATATATTCGGCTTAAATTGTATTAATACTATTACCATCACAGAATGTTCGCTGTCTGTTTAGATATAATCTCGCGGACAATCTAAAAATGTAGCACTACCGCAAAGTTGGAGAATGCTTACCAGACTTGCGGTAGTGCTAAAATTATTATCATTAGAGATAATTGCAAAAGTCGGATATACACGCAGATTTATGCCGCACCCCCTGCCCCCCTCTCCTGTTTTTGGGAGAGGGAGTGACTTTAAATCGTTGGTTTCCAGTCTCCCGCTTCGTGGGATTAATATTTATATTAAGATCAAAAACTCAAATACTTTTGAAAAACCGATGCCGTAGTCTCCCCCTCTCCTGTTTTTGGGAGAGAGGGTCGGGGGGTGAGGGCGTGAACGAGTTTTTCAACTACTTTGAGACTTTTGCAATTACCTCATCAAATTACAGATATCCTTGATCTCGAGCAGAGAGACTTCCTCAAAGGAAAATAATTGGCAGATCTTGTAGATGTAGTTGTTGTGGGGGGCGGTATAGCAGGCGTTTCGGTGGCCTACGAACTGTCACGCCTCAACTATCGCGTGACGCTTCTTTCGAAAGGGAAATTGAGCGATCTTGAATCTCCAACCAACCGTGGGTTTGCCTGGATAAATGGCACTTCGAAACTACTTGATCGAGACTATCACCGACTGAATGCAGCAGGATTAGAATACTACAATACGCTTGCCAATTTGTTCAAAATGGAAGATATCGGACTTCATCTGGGAGGTGCGCTTTACTGGTCATCTGCTGCTTCAGAGGAGCATTTCGCATTCCAGAATGGTAGGTCTGAAATCCTAAATAGTTGGGGATATCCCGCTACAAAGGTGTCTCGTGCAGAGATGAATATTTTAGAGCCAAATGTGCATTTAACGGATGATGCACAGGGTCTATTTATGTCGCAGGATCGCTGGCTCGATACACCTCTTTTCTTGAGTAAGTTAAAGTCCGCCGCTTCTGAACTTGGCTGCGAGTTTCGAGAAAACTGCCCGGCGCTAAGTTTCTCAAGATCGGTAGATGGCTCTATAGGATCCGTGGCAACTGCCGAGGGCAGATTTACTACTCGAATTTTGGTACTTGCAGCCGGGTTGAGTACCAGCAGGATCGTTAGTCAGATCGATCCAACGCTAACTAGATTTGTGCCGATCAAGGCTGTTCCCGGTCTGCTGGTTGAGACTGAGCCACCAGCGACGAAACCACTGATAGAACGAGTTCTATATCCTAATGATTCTGGTGGGCTGCATCTCCGGCCGACTGTGGAGGGCGGGGTACTGATAGGAGGTGAAGATATCGATCAACAGCTTGCGCCAGAAATAAAATTCCCTCCATTGGAATACGTTGAGAATCTCCTGGCAAGATCAGAGATATTCCTTCCGGAATTGAAACAGATTCGATTGGAAAACAGATATGCCAGCAGGATATGTGTTCGATCAATTCCGAACGATGAGATGCCCATAGTAGGCGAGCTGCCGCAAGTACCAGGCACATATATCGCGGTAATGCACAGCGGCATCACTTTTGGCCCCTTAATTGGGAAGCTGCTCGCGTATCATATCCATACAGGAGATATGCCTGAGCGAACTAGACACTACTCCCCTGCTCGATTTGCCGCCCTCACCCCCCAACCCTCTTTCCCAAAATCAGGAGAGGGGGATATAGACAGTTAATTTGAGGGTAGATAAATCTATTTTACAAGCTAATCAAGACAAAAAGTATACGAGTAGTTCCTTGGTTTTATCTCCCCTTCTCCTGTTTTTGGGAAAGGGGGTTGGGGGGTGAGGGCAAGCGCAGCCTAGATTCCTTTAGAGCGTAGGAACTCGAAACTTGATCTCAGGCAGTCGAATGGATCCCTGCGGCAGCTATCTTGTTCGACAGCGTACCATTCCACACCGGCATTCTTACAGGCGGGAAGCAGCGATTCCCAATCCATATTACCCTCACCCACAGCGGCAGTATCCGGGGCTTTACCGAGTACCACTTCCATATCCTTAATGTGAATCACAGGTGTCCGGCCCTTGCATTCCGCCATCCGCCTAATCGGATTGACTCCCGCGTGATGCACCCAGTAGAGATCAATCTCCAGCTTCAGATCTGTCCCGCCATCTTCTAAAAGCACACTGTGTGGCCAGCGACGATTAGCGCCGAGCCGTTCGAACTCATGGTCGTGATTATGCACACCAAACTGAATTCCTGCTGTTTTCAATTTTGCTATCACGGGTACTGCATCATTTACAAAGCGGCTATATCCTTCAAGGCCATCCTTTGTATACGAACTCGGCAGCCCTCCGATAGCTGCGAAATTACATCCGATTTGATGATGGAATTCTATCTCCTTGTCGGTCTTGTTTGCCAGTGACTCCCAGCTTCTATGTGTCGCAATACATCGGATGCCATTGTCATCCATCATACTGCGAAAGAGGGAGGTAGTGACTGCAGGAGAATCTCCGTCCATTGCGCCAACCGCAGAAGCCTGCACGGCGGGATATCCAATGCGATGCAGCTTAACCAGGCTTTCCGATAGATCTTTTTCGGTTTTGGTGAAATCGCGTATAGTGTACATCTGAGCGGCAATTTTGGATGACATGATCATACTCCTTCAATACTAAGTTTTATCACATCAATACACCATTTACCACGAAATTTCCTACTACTCCTTACTGAAAAGTAGATTTTCATCTTCATCAGAATCCACTTTCACATGATCGCCTTCTTTAAACTCTCCTTGCAGCAGCCTCTGAGAGAGCGGATCAAGAATTAGTTTCTGAATAGCCCGCTTCAGTGGGCGAGCTCCATAGACTGGATCGTAACCGGCGAGAGCCAATGATCTTTCGGCAGCCTCTGTCACTGTCAACCCAAGTTTTCTATCCAGAAGCCGTTTACGCAGAATATTGAGCTGAATATCTACGATCTTCTTAATTTGATCGATAGAGAGACTTTGGAAAACAATAATCTCATCGATGCGGTTCAAGAATTCGGGTCGGAAGTGATTTTGGACTGACTCCATCACACGCTTCTTCATTTCCGCAGGATCTATCAGACCCATCTCTTGAATGTACTGGCTGCCAATGTTCGAGGTCATGATGATCACAGTATTTCGGAAGTCGACTGTTCTGCCCTGTCCATCTGTAAGCCGTCCATCGTCCAGGAGCTGAAGGAGAACATTGAAGACATCTGGATGCGCTTTTTCGATCTCATCGAACAGGATAACGCAATACGGCCTTCTCCGAACTAACTCTGTCAGTTGCCCCCCTTCTTCGTAACCTACGTACCCAGGGGGCGCTCCCAACAGTCTGGAAACCGTGTGTTTCTCCATATACTCACTCATATCTATCCGAACCATGGCACGCTCATCGTCAAACAGGAGCTCTGCTAGCGCTCTAGCGAGTTCCGTTTTTCCTACTCCCGTCGGCCCGAGAAAGATGAAGCTGCCGATAGGCCGATTGGGATCGGAAAGCCCAGACCGTGATCGACGTACTGCATTCGAGACGGCTCCCACCGCTTCGTCCTGACCTATGACACGTTCATGAAGCCCTTCCTCCATCTTTAGCAGCTTCTGCATTTCGCCTTCCAGCAGCCGGCTGACAGGGATACCCGTCCACTTTCCAACGATTTCAGCAATATCGTCTGCAGTGACCTCCTCCTGGAGCATGGCTTGATCTCCCCCTTGCACACTGGTGAGTTCATTCTGTTCCTGTTCCAATCGTTTGGTGAGAGTGTGCATGTTGCCATACTGCAGCTCTGCAGCTTTGGCTAAATCACCGATGCGTTCGGCTGCTTCTGCTTGAAGCCGTGTCTGTTCTATCTCCTGCTTAGTTCTACTGATCTTCTGAATGACCCGCTTCTCGTTTTCCCAACGCGATTTTAGTTTGCTGCTCTCTTCTCGTAGTTCTCCCAGCTCGGATTCTATTTTTTCCAGTCGCTCTATACTCGGGGCATCCGTCTCCTTTTTTAAAGCCACTCTTTCAATCTCGAGCTGCCGTATTCGACGTTCAACCACATCGATCTCAGCAGGCATAGAATCTATCTCTATACGCAGTCTGGATGCAGATTCATCCACCAGATCGATGGCTTTATCTGGAAGGAACCGATCTGTGATATATCTATTCGAAAGCACTGCCGCCGCCACCAAAGCGCTGTCCGTGATTCGTATCCCATGATGCACTTCATACTTCTCTTTGAGTCCGCGCAGTATACCGATTGTATCTTCGACACTCGGTTCGTTCACCATTACAGGCTGGAAGCGTCGTTCCAGCGCGGCATCTTTTTCAATATATTTCCTATACTCATCAAGTGTTGTGGCCCCCACACAGCGCAGCTCTCCGCGCGCAAGCATGGGTTTGAGCATATTGGAGGCGTCCATTGCACCCTCTGCTTTTCCTGCTCCCACCAGTGTGTGCATCTCATCTATAAATAGTATGACTGCTCCAGCGCTCTCCGAAACTTCCTGAAGCACTGCTTTCAATCTGTCCTCAAACTCACCTCGATATTTGGCGCCGGCGATTAGACTGCTGAGATCAAGGGAGATTACGAGCTTCTCTTTCAGACTCTCCGGAACATCGCCTTCTACTATGCGCTGTGCCAACCCCTCAACGATAGCAGTTTTACCTACGCCTGGTTCTCCAATCAACACAGGATTATTCTTGGTACGGCGTGATAGGACCTGAATCACTCGTCTGATCTCTTCATCACGACCTATCACAGGATCGAGTTTCTGTTTACGAGCAGCTTCGGTCAAATCACGTCCATATCTTGTAAGAGCGCCATACTTCTCTTCCGGATTTTGATCGGTGACGCGTTTCGTGCCTCGTACATCTTTTAATGCCTGCAGTAGCAGGTCTCTGGTCACTCCCTGAGCCTTCAGCAGTCTAGCGGAAGCGCCATGCTGCTCCGCTACTATTCCCAGCAGAAGATGTTCCGTACTGACAAACTCATCTTTCATCTGTTCTGCTTCGCTGAACGCGGTGTTCATCACAGACCGAAGTCTGGGAGTGAGGCTGGAGGCGGTTTCTGCAGAACCAGATATTTTTGGAATACGTTCTAGCTCTAGTGTCAACTTATCTCTGAGCTGTGGGATGCTGACACCCAATTTCTGAAGCAGAGGAATAGTGACACCATCCTCCTGTGCGATGAGCGCCGCTAGAATATGTTCCACATCTATCTGAACATTTTGGCTTCGCTCGGCCATGCTCTGCCCTTGCTGCACCGCTTCCTGTGCTTTAATAGTAAGCTTATCCATTCTCATGATTACTACCCTCCATATTCTGTAATACTTTAAATAAATATATAGATATGATTATCATACCATTTGAGTGTATTGTTGTCAAGTAATAATTATCACAACTGTTTATAAGATATGTTGCAGGTGATTTAGGGACGGACATCGAAAGTACAAATGTTCCAAAAAGAATTTTTATGGAAAGGTTAATACATTGGATAAAAAGCCGATTCACACGGGAGCCGCAGTAGCTGGTTCACCATATTCACCAGGAATTGTTACTGGGAATTTAGTTTTTGTTTCTGGTCAGGTTCCCATGAATCCTGAAACAAAGGAGGTGCTTAGAAATGATTTTGAGGGAGAAGTAAAACTCTGCATCGAAAATGTTGAGCGTGTGCTCAAAGCAGCCGGTACCGATTTGGAACACTGCGTCAAAGTAGTAGTATTTCTTGCGGATATGGATAATTTTAGTAGGTTGAATAAGATCTATAATGCTTATTTTGGAGATACCAAGCCTGCAAGAAGCTGTGTTCAGGTTGCGCGGCTTCCACTGGACGTCGATGTGGAGATTGAAGCCATAGCAACTTTAAATTAATTGATACACGAGTGAATTGATTTAAGCATTAAATCGATTTTATTAGATTATCGGTTTGGAGTTAAATTCAGCTCCGATTGCATGCAATCCTGATTACAATTCTGGAAATATTTCACCAGTAATGGTTATGATTTTTAGACAGGATTAACAAGATTTATAGGATTAAAGCGGAGCTATAAATCGAACATTTACCGCTATTTCGTTCGTCACATGGTAGATAACTTAATCCTTGTAATCCTGTCTGAAAATACTCCAGTGTGATTATCGTTTTTAATCTAAGTGTGCAGCTGATTTTGATAACTAAAGATTTGCTGGGGGTATTGGCCGTGAGCTCCCTGATATATCTGGAGCTAAAGTTCTTCTGAACTGAAGATTTGCTGCGGCCAGCACAGCCATTGCCACGGCTCTATGTATATCCATGTTTACAAATGCAGATCCGGCGATTGGACGAGCATCTTCCGGAGTAAGATAGTGGCCAATAACGGTAACTAATGTACGGCCATCTTCTGTGTGGGCCGTAAGTACTTCATTTAGTCTGAGATCGTGCTCAGGCGGCAGCGCTTGACGGTATGCAGCTATAGTCGTTTCCGCCACAAGTTTTTTTAGGCCAGAAGAATCTGCTTTTCGGCAAAGTTCACCTGTATATATATTACCTAACTGTTCTTCAGAATGATGGGATATATTATGATCTGATAAAGTATCCGGTTGCGTTCGTATAAGGTGTGTATCGCGAACTATAGCCTGGCTCGCTGCGGTTCTATTATCCTCGAGAGCGACCAAAACTTTCGTCAGTTTTCCCTCATCAGAAATCGATATTCTCGACAGATGGAGGAAGTCTGAGTGTACAATTCTTTTTGTCATATCTTGTGGAACTGGGTTAAACTCGCTGAGACTAAAAGGAGGCTGTGCGATTAAATCTCCTTCAGCGGCACTATTAATATTTTCATTTGCTTGTCTGATGGCGTTGAATAAAGGTGTAAAAGTACCTTCCTTATCATCCTGTTGTTTTGCTTCACTCTCCTGATGAACTTCTTGAAACTGTTGATAATTTACTGCCTTTGTTGTTTTCTTCAGTAGGCAGTCTCGACTGGCGAGATTAATTAAATTGTTGAGAGTCGCTGCAAAATGAACTTGCTCACGCTCCTTGGTGCGTCTTCCTCCGCGCATTCCTATCGATATTGATATTGAATCTCCACATGCGTCTAAAACACGCAAACTGGCTATTTCCTGCGAAATAGCTTTAGACAGTGAATTAGAATCCGATACAGCACGTATGGTAGCGATACAAAACTCATCGCCCCCATATCTGCAAACAAGGTCTAAAGAAGCATCCGTGGTATCACGCAGCACATTCGAAACGTTTCTTAGAACAGTGTCTCCCACTACATGCCCATATCGCTTATTAAATAGGCCAAAGCCGTCTATGTCCAGGAAAAGTATGGTGATTTCGTGTCCTGAACGCAGTTTTTCTATCGCCCATTCACGCATACTGTCCGACCACAAAAGTTCTGTGAGTGGATCTGTGGCGCGGCGTAATTCTGCCAAAAGATCTGAGTTTGAAATAACACCTAATAGATCGCCCTCATCCGTCAATACAGGTATTCGACCCAGCTCTTCCCGCATCATCTGCTCTGCAGCATCGCGCAAATTCATTGTAGGGGATGCAGGATGAATATCCCTTTGCATCACTTCACTTACTTTTGTATGTAGATCAACTCCGATGAGATGCTTGTAAAGTATCATGCCAACAAGCTTGTTATTTTCGATAACTGGAATGCCATCGATATTATGGCCTCGCATTAAGAGAATAACCGTCTCAACTCGATGGGCAGGATTCACCCATACAGGATCTTTTCGGAGTATGTCGGAGATAGTTTTCATAATGGCTTTAGTAAGCTCCGTGGAAGAAAATAAAAAATAGTTGTCGTTTTGGTTACTACGATAGGCAATCTTTCAATTACTTCGAAAGCTTGTTCTACATCAATGACAGTTGAACTGCTTGTCTGCCGGCCTGCCAGAAAACACTTGGGTGATCTCGAAGTGCAACATCTAGCGCAAATGGTACTTTAGTATTTGCTCTGATTCCTGCCTGTACCGACCTTCTTGCCAGCGAAGGAGAGTTGTTCACCCGGGATAGATGCGCCAGCCAAATGGTGGAGGGGCCATCTTCTTCGAGCCGTTTCGATACAGCATCTGCACACGCTTTGTTAGATAGATGACCAGTTTCTGAAGCTACTCTTGCTTTCATTTCGTGCGTGTATGGCCCTCTTTGCAGCCAGTCGAGGTCGTGATTGGCTTCGAGTATAATCAAATCAGCTTTGGAAAGTGCAGATTGTAGTTCAACAGAACAGTATCCAGTGTCGGTTGCATAGACTATTTT
Source organism: Chthonomonadaceae bacterium (assembly GCA_025352825.1). Taxonomy (GTDB): domain Bacteria; phylum Armatimonadota; class Chthonomonadetes; order Chthonomonadales; family Chthonomonadaceae; genus JANXSG01. The sequence goes on from JANXSG010000218.1 coordinate 41,960, forward strand.
GGTATTTCCTGATTCTAATATCCATCCCACTGGTTCCACAGCATCATGAGAAACTGAAAATGAACGCACCGTGAAGCATCCAATCTCGCGTGTCTCTCCCGTTGACAGCTCCTCACAATCGTAACTAAGTTCATCTCGCGCAGCGCAAGCCTGAAGAGTAGCGGTGTTGGATACTACTGGGGCACGAGATTTTCTGGCAATTGGCCCAAGGCCCGATGTATGGTCGGAGTGTTCGTGAGTTATTAGAATAGCGCTGAGTCCGGAGATATTGACTCCATGCTTAGAGAACTGTGGTGAGATAGTCCTTAGCGATAGACCTGCATCAATTAAAATGTTTGTACTGCCACACTGAATCAGCATAGAATTTCCGCTGCTTCCGCTGGCAAGGCAGTGTACAGATACATCATTTGAAGGAGAAAAAGTATTTCCCATGTCATCATCCGCATCTATTCGAACAGGCTGTTGATAAAAGAAGTAGGATTAAAAACTTCAAGATCGTCCATCTTTTCACCAACACCGACTAATTTGATAGGAAGTCCGAGCTCATCTGCAATAGTGATCACAATTCCACCGCGGGCTGTTCCATCAAGTTTAGCGAGTGCAATACCAGTGAGGGGAACTGCAGTCATGAACATCTTGGCCTGGCTGATTCCGTTTTGACCTGTAGTAGCATCCAGCACGAGCAGGACTTCATCTGCAGGCCGTCCTAGCTCACGTTCGGTAATACGGTTGATTTTTTTTAGCTCTTCCATGAGGTTGGCACGATTGTGGAGTCTTCCTGCGGTGTCTGCGATAACATAGTCTGCATTGCGTGCCCTAGCAGCTTTAATCGCATCAAACACGACAGCAGATGGATCTGCGCCGTCACGATGTTTCACGATTTCTGTACCCGAACGCTGTGCCCATATTTCTAGTTGATCGATAGCAGCCGCTCTAAAAGTGTCTGCTGCTGCTAATACCACTCGTTTTCCTTGTTTCTGAAGCATGTTCGCAAGCTTGGCGATAGTGGTGGTCTTGCCAACTCCATTCACTCCTACGATCAGATATAGCGTCGGCCCAGATACAGCCACTGTAAGCTTTACTGGGTGTTCGTCTGTACCCTTCTGGAGGACGGCAAACAGATCTTCCTTCAATCTCTGTACTACTTCTTTTGCAGTAGTAATGCGTTCTTCTTGTACTGCCGATTTAAGATTAGTGAGTATATCATTGGTGGTATGTACATTGATATCGCCCTGAATCATCAGCGCTTCCAGCTCTTCGAACAACTCATCATCAACTCGTCCACGCCCTGTTAATACTTGATCAATTTTTCGTATAAAATTATTAAAAAAACCAAACCGCATTTGGAAACTTTCTATGACGCTTATGCATATTTAGATGGTGAAAATACTTGGAACATGTAGACTCTATTATAGTGTGTATCTCAGTTTACGTCAAGCAAATTTTGGTTCAATTTTGGAGATTGTTTTTAGAATGCCTGCTGTTAATACTCAAACGTGCTATTTCACGTGCGCAGAGAAACATGGACAAGAGTGAAAAAATGATTAACAAATATTTATCACTAATATTAGGAATAATAGTGAATGTAATAATCCCCCCAATAATCCCTCCAACAAGAGCTGTTCCACCATACTGTGCATCGATTAACCCCTGTTTTCCATAACTCCAGGTTGGAAGTATTGCAGCCAGTACCACCACTATCAGCGCTGTAATTACAGTATCATGCGCGGTCAATCCGAAGAGATAGTGCAAACAGGGATACAGAAGCACCCCGGTGGTAATACCAGTGAGTTGGGATAACGCACCAATAACCGCCCCAGCGGCTACTAAACGAATACCTCCTGTCCAGTGAAAATAGTAGGGGAGGTCGAACGCAGTCATGCGAACTGTTCGGACAATGATAAAGACACATAAAAACATAGCCAATGCTTGAAATACTGATCTAGAAGGGGAGTCGGGCGAAGTTTTTACCAATTGGGCAGAAAACAGAGCTCCCACAGTGGCTCCTGCAAAGAGCAGGAGGCCATAATACATGAGATAAAGCACAACATAATGCCCCACTGCATAGCCGATTACTGTAGTGAGAGAAGCTGCCAGAGCATATCTCATGGCGGTAGCATGAGCTTTTTCTGTTTTGAATCCTAGCATCCACTCTAATGCAGGAGTGTATGCTAGATGAGCCCCTAGCCCGGCCAGAGAGGAAAGTAAGCCGACAACAGCTGCTGAGATAACCACGATCACCACCTTGATGCGGCTGATGTCTAAAGTTCGTCTGCGTCTGCCAGATGGATTGCCACTGTTATTTTGAGACATGGTTGTCCTTCACTGCCTCAAAGCTATTTGGGTGTGCCATTTTCTATGATCGCATCTGTTATATCCGGGACAGCCGGCCCTGCAATGATGATTGGCAGTTTTCCAGATCGCAGGTATTTCATTGCAGTCTGATTGACCTCGGATACTGTAAGAGCTTTTACCTGCGAGGTATATCTGTTCAAATAGTCCCAGCCTAGATGATAGTATGCCTGTTCAGACAGATGGGTAGCAATTCCACTACTAGAAGAGTACGATAATTTCATAGCTCCCACAGCATGGTCTTTCGCCCAGTTCAGCTCTTTTGCGGTCACTCCTGAAATGCTGATTTTACGAATTTCATCTAGCGCTGAGGCGAGGGCACGTTTCACATTTTTCGGATTCACACCTGCTCGGAACATCCAGGGTCCCTTTTGCAGCGCCGGCTCAAACCGTGTATAGGCATAGTAAGCCAATCCTTCAGTATCACGCACTCTTTTTCCCACGCGCCCTACAAACTCATCTTCTCCCAGAATAAGGTTCATTATAGTAGCTGGAATATAGTCGGGGTCTTGTCGTGAGAGTGCGACTGTACCCATTGCGATATCACATTGCGATTTATCAGGGATGTTTACTATGATAGACCTATCGTCATAAGAATATACTACGGAGTTATTAGGAGAATAAGGTGGAAGTGCAGTGCCAGATGATTTCCAGCCTTCAAATAGCGCTGTCACTACCTTTTTAACTTTATCAATTTCAATATCACCCACAATTACAATGGTGGTGTTTCCCGGCTGATATGCACTGTGGTAAAACGACAAAAGTTCATCTCGTGTTAGTGTTCTAATACCTTCTGCAGTACCTGCTGGGCGATGTGCAAAATTGCTGTTCTTGTAAAGCAGTGTATAGAGGCGATTTGTGGCAACTAAAGCCGTACTATTATCCGACTCTTGAAGAAGCGACAGCCTTTCACCACGTTCTTTTTCTAACTCATCAGCAGGAAAAGCAGGAAATTGCAGACACTGGGACATCAGGCCAAGAATTTCTCTGAAATTCTCTTTCAGCATTAATCCTGAGATAATTGTCCGCTCGCGATCTGCCTGAAAACTGAAGCCCGCGCCTACAAACTCAGTCTCAGATGCAATCTGCTGCAAGCTCTTCGTATCTGTGCCTCTCGTAAGCATGTCGGCCACAAAGGAGGCGGTGCCAGGCTTGTCTGTCGGATCGTTTACCGAACCTGCCTTTACAAATCCAGATATGGTGACGGTAGGGTTTGCATGGTTAACTTTAACTACCACACGCATGTTATTTGGAAGAGTAAACTCGGTTACGCCTGAATCACTTTTCGAATCTTTCATTCCTCCGCTTGTCGCCCTGGCATAGGCAGTCCCTTGAGTACCGCCAGATTCTAGATGAGGCGCGAAATCGGCTCCAACACTATTATGGCTTCTTTGTGAATTATGTTTTGCAGATACGGATGTCCCTCCACTCTCATCCAAGGGAATGAATAAACCCAGGGTGCGGTTATCAACTTCGAGATATTTCCGTGCTACGCGCATCACATCGGTCGGTTTTACAGCATCTATATCTTCCAGAAATTTGTATTCGTTTTTCCAATCGCCTGTCACAGTCTGATAGAATCCCAATTGGGAAGCCTGGGCGAGCACACTGTCCTGTGCGAATATAAAACTCGCTCTCGACTGGTTCTTTGCTTTGGTGATGGTATGATCATCAAGAAGTGTGGTTTGTACTCCTGCGATCTCGGATTTCAGAACGTTTTCGATCTGTGCAGTATCCACTCCTGAGCGCGCGGATACTGCTATCTCAAACATCTCAGGATCGATTCCCTGATTTGCCGATGCCGCCACATTCGTCGCGAGCTGCGTCTCAACAAGTGATTTGTACAGAATGCTGCTCTTACCGTTGCCGAGTGCATTCGCTAATACGGCAAGTGGTGCTATATCCGGACTACTTGCAGACGGTATATGCGCCATGATCTGAACATAGGAAGTTGGGCCAGCGCGTCGTACTGTAATTCGGCGTTCACCTTTCTGAGGAGGCTCGGGATTCAGTGGTAGGTGTTTGGTTGGGGTAGGCTTCACATCTGCCCACAATAGCTTAATTTTTTTTAAAAGCGTTACAGAATCGAAATCTCCTACTACCACGAGGGTCGCATTGTTGGGGGCATAGTAATCTCGGTAGTAGTCATATACCTGCTGGCGTGTATAGTGCTTTACATCCCATTTTGTACCTATGACTGGGAAGTGGTAAGGGTGGTAAAGGTAGCTCTGTGCCCTGGTTTGATCATAAAGAAAAGATGCATTATCGTTTTCCCCTCCCTCTAACTCTGATAGCACAACTGTCTTCTCGGCTTTCAACTGAACAGGATCAATAAGTGCCTGGGTCATCCTGTCTGCTTCGATTTTCAGGGCGACATCTATCTGATCTGCCGGCAGAAGAAAATAGTAGCTGGTAGTATCCGACCCAGTTCCAGCGTTGTTCACGCCTCCATGCCTCCCAATCATAACATCGATATCGCCAGGCTTAAGCAGCTTCCTTGTCCCTTTGAACATCATATGTTCTAGCTGATGAGAGACTCCGGTAACACCGCTAATTTCGTTTCGAGAGCCCACCTTATACCACACATAGGTGCATACTACAGGAGCGGTATGCACTTCTTTTGTTAGCACCGTCAATCCGTTCGCTAGCCGAGTCTGAGTTACACCGTGATCTGAAGCTTTGGATGCTGACGAAGCTAGTAAGGTTATGAGTATAAAAGTCGATAGATATAAGCTGGTATTTAGAATATTCGTAACAGACCGAATTTGTATCTTACTGGTCATTGAAAAAATTCTCCACAAATTGATTTTGTATTATTCAAATTCGTGACATTACTGTTTTAATCCTGCTTCGATCGCATCAGACAATTTTTGAAGTTCGCATCGGTTACAGACAGAAATGGAAGTATTTTAATGGCGCAGCATTTGGCGTAGTTCAGCCTGATTACCAGCGTACTGAATGGCTTCGTCGTAGGAGATAGCCTGTGCTCGATGCAGCTTATCCAGTGCCTGATTCATAGTATTCATACCAAAGTGGCTTCCATCACGAATACACGAATGAAGATCGGTCGTATCTCCATCCTCAAGCTGCTTTTTAATAGTTGGGGAGGACGTCATCACTTCTACAGCAGGCAGCCTGCCACCAGTATTTGCCTTATGAACAAGGCGCTGAGAGGTGACACATAGCAGTGATGCTGCCAATTGCTGGCAGACCTGTTGTTTTAAATGAGAGGGAAAGCTGTTCACAATTCGATCTATGGTGGAAGCGGCAGAAGTTGTGTGTAGAGTAGTGATTACAAGATGCCCGATCTCTGACGCGACCATGGCAACATCCATTGTCTCTCTATCTCTAAGTTCTCCAATTGCAATAACATCCGGACTCTGACGGGTAACACTGCGCAGTGCAGACTCGAACGATAGGGTATCCTGCCTTATCTCTCGCTGATGGATAACACTTTTTCGATCTTCGTAGACATATTCAATCGGGTCTTCAATGGTGAAAATATTAGCGCTCCTATGCCGGTTTATCTCTTCAACAATAGCTGCTAATGTGGTGGTCTTTCCACTACCGGTCGGCCCCGTGATGATGATGAGGCCTTGAGGCTCAGCAGCCATTTTCTTTAGAATTGGTGGAAGCACGAGCTGATCGATCGTATAAGGGCGTAAAGGAATGATTCGCAACGCCGCTCCTATCGTACCTCGCTGCATAAATAGATTGGCTCTCACTCTTGCAAGTGAAGGAATTGTGAACACGAGATCGAGTTCCTGTTTGTGCTCAAGCAGGCTCATAAGATCATCGGCGTCGTCGTTATCAGGTAGTTTTTGCATGCTCCTCTCAGCTCGAAGCAGTGTATCTCGGACGGAACTAAACATAATCTCATAAGCCATCTCTCTTGTATTTTCAGCGGAAATAGGAGAGAGCTCAGTGAGTTGTAAGCGGCCATCAACTCGGATGGCTGGAGGGGAACCGGCTTTAATTATTAAATCAGAAGCCTTGCCTTTAATAGCAATTTCAAGTAGATCATGAATGGTGTGCATAGTATTCCTTAGTACGATTTTGCAAAATAAAAAATGAATTCTGATAGGTTTCCGCCTGCTATCACAAGGCGAAAGGTAATATTCCACAGTATTTAAGACAACACGTTACTAGGCTTTGTTCTTAACTTAATCCATTTCCTATCCAAATTCGCACATTCATATGATAAGAATTTAATATATGTAAGCCTGTCGACAAAAAAAGCAGCCCAATGGCTGCTTTTTTTGGTCGATATCGATTGGTTTTATCTACCGCTTAGGGCAGGTTCTCTCTCGCTTTTATTACTGCTAGGAGGAGGATTACCTGTAATGTCCTCATCCCGAACAATGGAACCTCTTTTAGAAAAGAGGATTGCACCGGTGAGACACGCCGTCGATATTCCTACAATAAGCAGGCGAACCCACATTTCTAGCGGCTGTATTACTATTCCTGCGATAAGAATACCAGTCAGGTTCATTACCTTGATGAGCGGATTGAGCGCTGGGCCAGCCGTATCTTTAAACGGATCGCCTACAGTATCGCAAATAATACCTGCTTTGTGGTTCTCAGTGCCTTTTCCGCCAAAAAGTCCATCCTCAATCTTCTTCTTAGCATTATCCCATGCACCGCCAGAGTTGGATAGAAGTACCGCCATAAGCTGCCCACTGACAATTGCGCCCGCCAGATATCCTCCTAAGGCCGCAGCGCCGATGTCAGGTCGTCTGAAACCAAGTCCGAATCCCACCAAGATAGGAAGTGCGATTGCTAGAATGCCAGGGCCAAGCAGCTCCTTCTGAGCGGCTGCAGTGGAGATCGCAACACATTTTGCGTAGTCGGGCTTACTGGTTCCCAGCATGATTCCAGGATCGTTGCGGAACTGGCTGCGCACCTCTTCGATCAGCTGAAATGCAGCTCTTCCCACAGCGTTGATAGCAAAGGAGGAGAAGAGATAGGGGGCTGCCCCCCCAATAAGCAGCCCAACAAATACTTCGGGTACATCGAGTGGAATACCGAATATTCGTCCCTGGGCCAGCAGAGATGCATGTTCTGTTGCATCGTTGGGTGCCAGCAGGTGAGCATCCGTCATGAAGGATCGGAAAAGAGCGACCGCTGCGATAACTGCTGTCGCAATGGCAAATCCCTTGGTGAGGGCCTTCGTAGTATTCCCAACGGCATCTAATCTGCCAACAATGCGGTCACCTGAAATTGCCCCGCCAACTTTTCCACTGGCATGGTCTTCTTCGAGAACCTTGGACATCTCGAAGATTCCGTTCGCATTGTCTGTGATAGGGCCGAATGTATCCATGGCTAGAATGTAGCCAGTAGTGGTAAGTAGACCTAATCCAGCTAGAGCAATCCCATAAGCAGCAAGCAGGGGATTGTTCGGGAAGATTGCCAGCGCAAAAAGCAGAGTAACGGCGATGGCGAGCGCACTCCAGACAGAACTTTCGAGCCCATACGAAAATCCTGAGATTATCATGGTTGCCGGCCCGGTCTTAGAGTTGTGGGCAATCTCGTTCACTGGCTTTTTTTCTGTGGAGGTGAAGTATTCTGTCAGCCAGCCTATCACTATTGCCAGCACAATACCTATGAAGGTGCAAAGAAAGAATTTCCACCATTCGTACTTATAGTTCCCGGAACCATCCAGCAGAGGAATTTCTACCCCTCCTTTGAAGTACCAGTACGAGCCTGCACAGAAGAGCAGAGTGGCAATAAACGCTGAAATTCTAAATCCTTTGTTGATTGGCTGCATCGGATCGAGATCTTCTCGGTCTTCTCCCTTGACAGAGAACACACCGATTATGGAGGCAACTACTCCAACAGCGCGCACAATAAGAGGATACATGATAAGCTGAAGAGCGCTATGGGCAAGCACTGTATTTGTGCGCCACACCTCCGTGGGAATAATCGCAGCGCCAAGAATAATCGCCGCCACCAGAGTGACTTCATAACTCTCGAAAACGTCTGCCGCCATTCCTGCGCAGTCACCTACATTATCACCCACGTTATCTGCTATCGTGGCGGGGTTTCGCGGGTCGTCCTCCGGAATACCTGCTTCGATCTTACCCACTAGATCAGCGCCTACATCGGCAGCTTTTGTGAATATTCCACCGCCAACTCTCATAAAGAGTGCCGCTAAAGATCCACCGAACCCGAAACCGATGAGGATGAGCATTGCCTTTTCTTTATAGATCAAAAAGACAAGACACGCCCCCAGCAGCCCTAACCCTACGGTCATCATTCCGGAAACCGCTCCTGCTTTAAAGGCCGTTTCAAGCGCTCCTTTAAACGTAGTGCGAGCTTGATTGGCTGTTCTCTGGTTTGCTATCGTCGCCATTCCCATACCTACATATCCTGCAATATAGGAGGCGGAAACACCCAGAATAAAGAAGAGTGCTACTCCAAGCGATTCAGGAACACCATATCCGAGGTTTGATTGACTTTTGTACAAAAAGAAAAGACCCGCAGCAATCACAAGCACCAGAACCGACATCGTCTTGACCTGCTGCTGCAGATAAGCAAGGGCTCCATCTCGAATAGCTTTGCCCACCTCTTCCATTTTAGCGGTGCCTGGACTCTGTTTAGCCACTTCACGATACCATAACCATCCGAAGAACAGCGACACTAGACCCATGAAAAATACAACATAGATTATGTTCATTTCATTCGGGCCAAATTTAGGAAGTTGAATGGCTTCACCCGCATGGGCTGCGCTGCCAGGAATAATTAAACCAAGCATAGCTATCAGAGGAAGCAGGCGGGATCTCCACGTTTTATAGAGGGGATTATCGCTTTCTGTGTGTTTTTCGATCATGTAGTTGGGTTACCTCCTAGGGGACATGCTTCAGAGTGAATGAAGTGGTTGTTACAGAAACAATGTGCATGTGTTAGCAAAATTATATGCGAATTTAGAAATAAAGTCAAGTGCTCATTCGCTTTTTTATATTTTGCACTTGATCTACTAATATTTAAGGAGATGGAACATAGAAAATTCACACATCATACACCGTTCGTCGATATCATCGTGTGAATATCACAAATGCACATTGAACAGATTGATGGGAAAATGGGGCAGAAACAAGCACGAAAATGCTCTTGATTATCAGATATGCGTTTGAAGTCGAAAGCATCACGGCTTAAATAACATAAAACTCTTAGGGAAACAGTTCCACTTCTGGGTCGAGATATCCTCTCAGACGTGTCACTGCCTGAGCGTGAAGCTGATATGCTCGTGATTCCGAGACAGTAAGAACGCTTCCAATTTCCTTGAAGGTGAGTCCATCGTGATAGTAGAGAGAGACAACTTTGCGCTCTCTATCCGGCAGCCGATCAACAGCGAATGCGAGAGCACGCTGACGTTCACGAACAGCCACACTCTCCAATGGACTTGGGTCGTCTGTCTGAATTGTATCCACTAGCCTCTGTTGGTCGGATCCAATTCTTAGATCATCCAGTGAAAGTAGGCTGGCTCGGCCAATATTGGTGAGCAGCTTGTCCAGTTTTTCCTGCGTTATGCCGAGTTCTTGAGCGATCTCTTCTTCAGTCGCTGGTCTTCCAAGCTCTGATTCAAGACGAACATAAGCGGAACGCAGCTGTTTCTGTTGATCACGTACGAGTCGAGGCACCCAGTCGTCGCCGCGCAGCATCTCAAGAATAGCTCCGCGAATGAGGGTGATGGCATAAGTTTCAAACTTGATCCCACGGGTGGGATCAAACTGGTCGACAGCTTTAACCAGACCAACGACGCCAGCACCGACCAGATCTTCTCGTTCCACTCCGGAAGGGAGCGGACCAAAAAGTCTGCCAGCAGTAATCGAGACGAGGTGTGCGTACCGTTGGATAATTAATCCTCGGGCATGCTGGCAGTTCTGCTGCTTGAACTGTTGCCAGAGATTGGGGGTAGCGACATCGCCCACTGTATCTCCTCCATGCACTAGTGGGTGCAGCCCGTCCATCCATGACAGGCATTTTGTGATGATTCTACATATATTAAGTTATACGAAAACAGTGTCCAGCAAGATATTCATATGAGAAATGATGCTGATTTTCTATATTCGGTGTATGTAGTTGGAACATGTTCGATTTTCGGCAGTTTTAGCCTGCTTCGTTATAGGTATTGAAAAGTATTTTTTTTGTGATTGGCCTCAGACCCCTAAATCCTTTTTTCATGATCTCAAATGGCTTCTTAACAGATCTATTTTTAGTTTTCAAGTATTAGTACTTTGACTTGTGTAGGTATTTTCACGGAAAAATCTGATGTTGACGGAGCTAATCGCATACTCGCTTTAGCCTGGTGGTTTTTTCGAAAGGTGTACGGATTATGAAAAATGTATGGATGCGTTATGCATTAATGATGTGTGTGGTGTTTATTACTGTACCCGCCTATGCCGGCCCCCCCTTTAACGTAGATGATCCCGCAACAGTAGAACGTCATCGAGTTAACTTAATTACTTCGTATACTTCCAGTCAGAATTTTGCAGGAGAAATGCAGACTTGTCCAACCTGTTTAATAGCATATGGCTATACGGACAGAATTGAACTGGACATCGGAGCTGGCGGCACATCCCTACGAAATTCTGGAAGCTCGAGAATATACGGTTTTGGGGATACAACAGGCGTAATCAAATGGCGATTTCAGGAAGAGACCAAACGGCGTCCCCAGTTAGCGATCGGTTACCAAATTAAAATTCCTACAGCAGATGTTCATCGTGGACTTGGTAGTGGTGCGGTAGATCACTGTATGTGGATTAGTGCAGCAAAGTCCTATGGAAGGTGGTCTCCATTTGCCAATATAGGATATAATTTCCTGGGCGGCCACGATGGAACTAACAACATGTTTTGCGGATGCGGCATCACGTATCAAGTGACAGAAAAGTTAATAGCAGGCGCGCAGGTCTATGGGAATTCTGCGAATGCGCCAGGAGTACGAGATGAGTTAGCTTGGGGTGCCGGTTTAACCTACAACTATATGCCGGATAAATCGTTCCTGCTCTCATTGGGGCGGAGCGAACATGGCTATTCGGACCTAAATGTATACGCCGGGTTTTCGATCACTTTTGGCAAAAAATAGCTTCGTTCGAGCTGACGCTGTCATCTTTACAAATGAGTTACAACTCCGAGGCGATAACGGCGCATAAATAAACAATTTATATGCGCCGATTTGTTATTTAAGTCAATTTTAAGTGGAAAGCCAACGATAAAAAACTTAAATACTTTTGAAAAACCGATGCCATAATTACCCCCCTCTCTTGTTATGGGAGAAGGTAACCTCGGGAATGAGGGTGAAACTAATCTGTATGATACTCAAATATCTACACATACTCATAATCTTGCCAATACTATCATTAATCACCAACCATGTACTTTCTCAGGAAATTGTTGGAGATGTCGGAACCGTAAATTCTGTGCTCCCCACCTATCAGAAACTCCATCCTGCTGGCAAATCGGTTGGGTTTGGCGGACGTCCAATCGATCTGGTGATGGCTCCGGATGGAAAACATCTCTACGTAAAAGATAATCGAGGTGTGGTCGTGATAGACACCATCAGTTGGAAAGTGATTCAGCAAACTACCGTCGCCGGGGGAACGTCATTTCACGGCATTGCAGTATCATCCGATGGCAAAAAATTGTACGTCACGAATGCAAAAAGCCAGCTCGCTGTCGCGGATATCGACCAAAATGGAACCGTCATCTGGCGAAAACCGATCACACTCATTGGCAACGGTGAATCTTTTCCTTGCGGTCTGACACTATTTGATCACGATCAGAAGGCACTTGTATGCCTCTCCCGAAACAACTCACTGGCAATAGTCGATCTAACAGTTGGCAAACTGATGAAAGAAATTCCCGTGGGAATTGCACCCTGGTGCGTCGTCCTCTCAAAAGACGAGACGACTGCTTACGTCACCAACTGGGGAGGGCGGCATCCTTCACCAGGAGTCAGCACTGCGGACTCTGCGGGATCCGCAGTCCGAGTCGATACTCGCGGAATCGGGAACAGCGGAACGCTCTCCATAGTTGATGTCACCACCGGCATGGTTACAGCTGAAATCGATACCGGGCTGCACCCATGCGATCTCAAACTCACTTCGGATGGCAAGCATATTATCACCGCCGATGCCAACTCTGATTCTATTTCCATCATCGATGCCGCTTCAAAAAAACGACTCAAATTGATCTCCACACGCCCATTCGTAGACTCGCAGCATGGCAGCGCACCTACCGGAATTGCGCTCTCCAAAGACGATAAAACCGCTTATGTCACCTGCGGAGGCAGTAACGCAGTCGCAGTAATATCCCTCTCAGATGGAGTCATGAAGGGGCTGATACCAGCTGGCTGGTATCCTGGCTCTCTTACGATCTCAAACGGCAGCCTGTATATCGCGAATGTGAAAGGCCTGGGCTCTCGCCTGAAAGAATTAATACATCCCGGTAGGAGCGTCTTCAACGCTCTCGGTACAGTGCAGCAGATCGAAATTCCAAACAGTAATCAACTCACCGCTTACACTCAGCAAGCTCTCAACGATCTCCGAACCCAACAAGCAAAACTTCACTATTCCAGAAAAAAATCTGAATCAAGACGATTACCTGTTCCAACTGCACCTAATGATAAATCAGTATTCGAACACATCATCTACATCATCAAGGAGAATCGAACCTACGATCAGGTTTTCGGTGACATAAAGCAGGGAAATGGCGATCCTACACTCTGTACTTTCGGCAGGAAAATTACTCCAAATCACCATGCACTCGCCGAGCAGTTCACACTGCTGGATAACTTCTACTGCAACGGTGTCAACTCAGCCGACGGCCACTCCTGGGCTACTGAAGGCGACGTCACCGATCACCTGGAAAAATCGCAGGGTGGGTACACTCGCTCTTACACCTGGGGCGATGACGCCCTTAACTACTGTTCCTCCGGCTTCATATGGGATAATGTACTATCTCATGGGCTATCGTTCATCAATTTTGGCGAGATGGACTACACAGGTTCGATTCCTCCAGCGAAATTTATAGCCTACTATCACGACTACTTTGACGACGTGCATAAAATTCGATACACGCACAATGTTGGTATCGCCAACCTGAAAAAATATACAATGGCGGACTATCCCGGATGGAACACAAGCATTCCAGATCAGATAAGAGCCGATATATTTATCCGGTATTTGCACAAATTCGAAAAAAAGAACTCCCTTCCCAATTTCACTCTACTCTACCTACCAAATGACCACATTGGCGCAGATATCTCCCCGGCAAGCTATCTGGCAGACAACGATCTCGCACTCGGTAAGGTGGTCGAGGGGATAACTCACAGCCGTTTCTGGCCGAAAACCTGTGTTTTCGTAGTTGAGGACGATTCACAGGATGGCTGGGATCATGTAGACGGCCACAGATCACTCTGCCTGGTTATTAGCCCATATACAAAACGCAAATTCGTGGATCATCACTTCTACAACCAGACATCGGTTCTGCACACCATCGGGTTAATACTTGGAATCCCTCCTATGAACCAGATGGATGCTTCTGCTCCTATAATGACCACCTGCTTCACCAATGAGTTAAGCCTGAAAGCTTATCATCATCTTACGAACACTATTCCAATACTCGATGATAAGCACGCCATGAGCAGAATTATGCCAGAAATATGGATGTCCAGCTGTCTGAGTTTCGACCGTCCAGATATGAATATTAATAGATCACTCAATGAACTCATCTGGAAATCTGTACATCAAAAGCATATTCCATATCCTCAGACGTTTTCTGGAGCTCACGGAAAAGGCCTGAATAAACTTGGACTTAAACTAACTTCGAACTCCCGCTTCTCTATTACCAACTGAGAGCGAGTACTAGATGAACAATTCTTCTCCACTACCCTTTACAGCAGGCAGTCAGCATGGTATAATATGCCTGAAATTGCGGGTTGCTTGCCTGTGAGGGGATATCGTCTAGAGGTTAGGACGAGGGATTTTCAGTCCTTAAGCCGGGGTTCGATTCCCCGTATCCCTACCAGTATGGCGGGCGCCCTCAGTTTTCTTTGTGCCGAGGTGGTGGAATGGCAGACACGTACGCTTGAGGTGCGTATGCTCAAAAGGCTTGCAGGTTCAACTCCTGTCCTCGGCATTGCCCATTTTATTTCAGAATTATTTTTGGGCGGTTGGCTCAGTGGTAGAGCACCTCGTTCACACCGAGGGGGTCACTGGTTCGAATCCAGTACTGCCCATTTCCCCCTCGTATCGCTAGTACCGCTCTCTTCTTCAAGTCGCAGGATGTGCTCTGTTTAATTTAAAATAGACGCGATTCCTTGAATTCTAAATGTTGTAATCATTTAGGCTCTCATGGTGACTAGATTTATTCCCCCTACAGATTTCGCAAACTGTGATCACAATGTCATAATCGAGGAGATTTGAAAGGACATTAATGAGCTTCACCGAGCGAATGAGGCATTTGCTCATGCAATGATACGAGCTGTGGAAAAAGTTGATTCAGTTTTTGAAAAGCAGCCGCTTAAATTGCAAGTTATTCTTTTCCAGCACGGAATAGGACTTGCAAGTTCTAGTGTATCGCTTGGAATTATACCAGGCCGAGATGAAATAAAAGACGATGCATCACGGAGCAGCGTAAGAGATTGAATAGACTGTTTATACTAACCGAACCACTATTCGTTCCCGAAATGTCGCGTACGTTAACCTGATATGGCGCCTTAAATTGCAAAGCCTACCACACTTGCGATTAAGCACAGAACTGCCAAAAATTAGCTTCTTCGTTCCTTTGTGTTATATCCTGCGCTCTTTAATCGCCAATCTGAAACAGGTTAAAATGAATTGAATGTTCCTTTTGAAGTAAGGTCAACCTGAGCCGTATGACTTACTTCTAAAACAGAGGAATATATATTCAGACAATTTAAATATTTACGGAGTGAATATGATCTGTTTTGTTCCAATGGATGATGCTGACTATAAAATCTTTACCGATAATGCGGTCAAGGAGTATGCCGAAGAGAAAGCACTTGCAGGCCATTGGCATCCAGAAGAATCGCTGCGTCTATCCACTGAAACTTACTTAAAACTTTTGCCGCAAGGCTGCCGCACCCCGGATAACTACCTTATGCGGGTTGTGGATGTTGATTCATCCACAACCGTGGGTGTTATCTGGTATCACCATCAGAAGCGGGGGATGCACTCATCTCTTTGGATTTATGATATTGCTATCTACACAGAATATCGAAGAAGAGGCTACGGCGAGCAAGCCATGAAGATGCTGGAAGTAAAAGCGGTTGAAATGGGAGCAAATAAAATAGAGCTGCATGTGTTTGCGCACAATCCAGGCGCACTTTCACTCTATAAGAAACAAGGCTACGTTGTCACTAGTCTGAATTTGCAGAAAGTGATATAATAACACTACCAAAAATACCGATCCTTGCAAAGCAGCATGTAGTGAAAAAAAGGTTGTATTCCTGTTGGAATACAACCCTCTAATCATCAATAGAAGTGACGATAGGCGGAACACAGCGAGACTTGGTCCGGAACCCTCATCCTTAACGCCATACCCAGCAGCACGTCACTTAATTTAAGGATACGATTGTAACGCTCTCCTCGTTGTTATATATAGCAATATCTATGCCAACTGTTCCCTGAATATGTAATTACACCAGTTTTTTTTGAAATTTCTAAAATTAATTGTAAATTAGCTTTTAAAACTGTAAATATTAATAATCCACGAGACTATGATTTGTAAAATTTACTTAAGGAGTTTGTTGATATGCCGCAGATTGATATGCCCTTGGAAAAATTACTAGAGTATCAGGGTCGAAACCCGATACCAGATGACTTTGACAATTACTGGGATAGGGCGCTGCAAGAGATGAATTCCATTGATCCACAAGTTGAGTTGGTTCCGCATATTCTTAAGACCAGCTTTGCTGAATGTTTCCATCTATATTTTACTGGTATGGGAGGTGCTCGTGTACATGCGAAATATATTCGTCCAAAAGCCTCGACAGGTAAACACCCCGCAATTCTTAAATTCCATGGCTATTCTGGAAACAGTGGAGACTGGGCGGATAAATTTGGCTATGTGGCACAAGGATTTAGTGTAGCGGCGCTAGATTGCAGAGGTCAGGGCGGACTTTCGAATGATGCTGGAGGAAGCTACGGGAACACTCACCACGGCCATATCATACGAGGGCTTTCCGATAGCCCTGATAAACTGCTATTCCGACAGATATATCTTGATACAGCACAGCTTGCAAAGATTGTCATGAGTTTGCCAGAAGTCGACGAAGATAGAGTAGTGGCGGCGGGAGGTTCGCAGGGTGGTGGACTAACTCTGGCTTGCGCCGCGCTCGAACCCAGGATTAGGAAGGCCGCCCCAGAATTTCCTTTTCTATGTGATTATCAGAGAGTTTGGGAGATGGATCTGGCTCTGCACGCATATGATGAACTGCGCACCTATTTTCGTATGTTCGACCCTCTGCATCAAAGAGAGTCAGAGATTTTTACAAAGCTTGGATATATCGATAATCAGCATCTCGCACCCAGAATACAGGCTGAAATTCTAATGGCAGTGGGGCTGATGGATACCGTTTGTCCGCCATCAAGCCAGTTCGCAGCATATAATAAAATATCGAGTAAAAAGGATCTTGTAATATATCCTGATTTTGGACACGAGGGACTGCCTGGAATAAATGATCGTGTCTTCGAATTTCTCACTGATATATAGTAAATCTGAGTATACCATCGATACTCTAAGCGACTGAATAATCAAGTCAAAACATCCAAATGAATTCATGGATGCTGAGGGTGGATGATATTCACCTATATCTTTACACTCTTCAAGCGTAGACTGTTCGTTACTACGGAAACACTGGACAAAGCCATCGCTGCACTGGCAATCATCGGTGAGAGTAGTATATGATAGACGGGATAAAGCACTCCAGCCGCTACAGGTATTCCGATGACATTATATATAAATGCAAAAAAGAGATTCTGCTTGATTGTGCTCATCGTTGCACGTGATAATTTTATAGCTGAGGCTACACCGCGTAGATCGCCTCTGATTAAAGTAATATCTGAAGCTTCCATGGCAATATCTGTTCCAGTTCCAATGGAGATCCCGATATCAGCCTGTGCTAATGCAGGAGAGTCGTTGATACCATCACCAACCATTGCCACTATTTTCCCTTTAGTCTGTAATCCTCGCACGGTGTCGAGTTTCTGCTCCGGAAGTACTTCGGCAATTACATGTCTAATCCCAGCCTGCTTCGCAATTGTGTCAGCCGTTGATCTGCTATCGCCTGTGAGCATAATCACATCGATATCCATCTTAATTAATTCACTTATTGCTTCTGTCGAATGATCTTTAATCGTATCAGAAACTGCCAGAATGCCAGCAGCTATGTTATCCACCGCAACAAGAATTAGTGACTTAGCGGAATTATTGAATTTTTCCATGTTCATATCAAAAGGGTCAGTCGCAATATTTCGATCGATCATAAATGTTCTATTACCAATCAGTACTGACTTACCATCGATCATCGCCTCCACACCTTTTCCGCTATAAGACTGAAAAGAAGCAGGTTCAGATAAAATTAAGCTGAGGGATCGTGCAGTAGATACAATCGTTTCAGCAAGCGGATGTTCAGAGAATCGCTCTGCAGAAGCTGCTAACTGGAGTAAGGTGTTTTGGTTCCAAAATCCGAAAGTAATACAGTCGGTCAGTTCTGGTTTACCATTTGTGATCGTACCTGTTTTATCGAGGACTACCGTGGTGATTCGATGTGCTTTTTCCAGACTTTCACCACCTTTAATGAGGATACCGCTGGCAGCGCCTTTTCCCGATCCCACGATTATTGCTGTGGGAGTTGCCAGCCCTAGTGCACAGGGGCACGCGATGATCAATACCGATACAAATGCAGTCAATGCCTCCTGAAGTCTAAGATCAGAAGACGAGAGAAGCATCCACGCAAAAAATGTGATAATGGCAATCACCAGCACGATTGGAACGAATATTCCACTCACAATATCTGCCACTCGCTGAATAGGAGCCTTGCTGCCTTGGGCACTTTGAACCAGTCGAATAATCTGACGTAGAGCCGTATCAGCACCCACTTTTGTAGCGCTGAACTGGAAAGCTCCTGTTTTATTCATAGTAGCGCCAAAAACTTCATCCCCAGGCTTTTTCAATACCGGTAAACTTTCGCCGGTCAGCATCGATTCATCCACCGAACTTTCACCTGAAATGACTTTGCCATCCACAGGAATTTTCTCTCCCGGCCGCACAATAACAGTATCTTCATAGATAACGCTTTCAATCGGTACATCCTGTTCCACTCCATGACGCAGCACTCGTGCCGTTCGTGCCTGCAAAGTCATCAAGCTTCTAATGGCATCGCCTGTTTGCGCTCTTGCTCGCGCTTCCAGCAGTTTTCCCAGCAGTAGGAGAATGATGATCGCTGTAGCAGCTTCGAAATATACAGGAGTCATCTTCTGTTCACTGTGTGAATGGATGAGATTTGGAAATATAGTGGCAAACAGACTATAGATGTATGCAGATCCGGTTCCGAGGGCTATGAGAGTGTTCATATCCGCAGCACGATGTTTTAGAGAATTCCAGGCTCCAGAGTAGAAATGTCGGCCAGAATAAAAGAGTATGGGAGTGGTCAAAAGCATTTGAACCCAACCACTCCATTTAGCATGGATGTGCAGCATCCCTAAGACAACTACGGGTGTTCCCAGTACCAATCCAACAAGAAGTTTACTTTTGAGGACTCGTTTTTCTGTTTCCCGTTCCTTCTGTTCCCAATCCATACGGTTTTCAGGAGTCTCGGCTTGAGCTGTTTCATGAACGTCGTACCCAGAATCTCTGACTACATCTATCAACTTGCCCTTATCAGTAAGTGTTGGGTCGAATATGATAGCAGCATCGTTGGTAGCAAAGTTGACATTTGCGGACGAAACCCCCTCGGATCTCTTCAGGTTTTTTTCAATTCTGGTAGCGCAAGCAGCACAAAACATACCTTTTATAGGCATAGTAATACTACTTATATTAGATCCCTGTATCACATCTTTTACATCCGACATGCAGCCTCGATGATCTCTCAATTATTAGTGGAAAACCCAGCTTTGTCCAGTGCTTTTATAATCTCAGGTATGCTCGTCGACTGTTCATGGTCAATCGAAATACCTTTTTTTTCAATATCAACTGAGACGTCGGTTATACCGGGAAATGTTCCTATCGCTTTCTTTATCGCGTTTGCGCAGCCTTCGCACTCAATGTCTGGCGATACAAGCTTGGTTGTCATCATCACTGATCTCCTTCACTATTTTAAAAACCTTGAAATAACATTACGCAGCTCTTTGGCCAATTGTTCCTGTGTCATTGGTTTCGCACACTCATGTTCTGATTCAGTTCCATGTCCGATAACACACGTTTCGATATGGCTGCTGAGCAGTTCAAGCCCCAGCGCATCAAGAGCAGAACGCATAGCGGAAATTTGATTCAGAATATCGACGCAGTAACGATCCTCTTCAATCATGCGTTGTACACCGGTCAACTGTCCAGCGATCCTATTTGCTCTTGAAACGATTTTCTTTCGATTGCTCTGCGTCATGATTCCCTCAAAGATATTCCTTACATAATATACCCTACGGGGGTATATTATGTAAAGTGTAAAAAATCACCCTTCGATGATCATCAAAGGGCGATTTATATAGTGCAATTTATTAAGGATGTCGATTAATTGTCTTATGGGGAACCAGCAGCAGTTCTGCCTTTCGGGCCCACCATAGGGCCGCCGCGAGCACGAATTGCAGGGTCTCGTGGCGAGCCTTTGAGACTAGGATCGATCTCTCCAGACTGATTAACGGCATCATTGTTGGAACTATGTGCAGAATGACACCCCGCCATAAAGAACACTGTCGTACTTACAATTCCGAAAAGAACTGCAAACTTATGGTGAGTATTGATTTTATGAATGTTTACCACTGCCATAGCTTCCAGATATCAGGATATTTGGTTTTATACACATTCGTGTCGTTGGAACTATCGATCGGGATATCGTAGCGTGTACGAACGGTATCTAAAGCTCCGTATAATCTATCCATCTGCATCGCTTTGGCATGCCCGTCACAAAATGAGATATTGACCTGTCTATTGTGTCGTGGAGTCGGGCTGGAGTGCCAAACTTCCTGCCAGGTAGGATCACCAGCGCCACCGAGTGCATCATCCTGAAGTGGTGGAACTACCCATGGGAAGAAGATTGGAACCGTTTCCCACCAGCAGCCCGCAGCATCTCCGGTGGCGATGCAGTTATCTATCTGCGCATCCATGAAGGCGACGTGACTGGATGGCTCATCGATTGAACCTAATGCGACTCCATCAGGAGATGGTGTCGCCATAGAGTATCCTAATCTGCCTTCATCCCTCGCCTTTTTAAATTTGGTAGGAACTGGTGCATCAGGGCATTTTGAGTACAAGTTACTTTTTGAGTATGGCTGAAGTACATAAACAAAAGCGTGTGTCACCAGACCGCCGCTTGGATCATAATTCAAATCGACCACATCGACTGCGCTCGGGCAGAACGTTTCATCATAATCCTGGATATACATCGCAGAAGCCAATCCAATTTGCCGCACGTTCGATACACATGTAATTGCTCTTGCTTTCTCCCTAGCTTGAGCAAAAACAGGAAATAGAATTGCCGCAAGAATAGCTATAATCGCAATGACCACCACAAGCTCGATAAGTGTGAAACCACGTTTCATAGGAAATGCCATTTACTCTCTCCTTGATGATTTTAGACTGGAACGAATAGATTCCTGAAAAAGCATAGAAAATACGAACATTAGATTGAGGTTACGAATTGACTGCGATGTCGAGGTTACCGAAAGTGAAACAAAAGATATTATACATGGAAAAAAAGAATTGTACAAGGGCAATAGGTTAGCATTTTTGATATATTTACAAATTATTTTAATTTGAATTGCGTGTGCAAACTAATCAAAACTAAACATAATGTGGTTACTGGGGTGATTGCAAAACCCAGGGAAATACCAATTTTTGCCTAACCCCCTGATCCCCCTCTCACAAAAAAAGGCGAGGGGAGAATTTATCAGGAATTTCAGCCCATCTATAGTCGCTACACGCTTTCTGCATCTGCTTAGATTCGTGGATTTGTCACCCCTTCTCCTGTTTTTGGGAGAGGGGGCAGGAGGTGAGGGCTGAAATACGCGTATATACTCGCCTTTTTGCAATTACCTCACATACGGCAAAATGGATTGGAGTGGCGGATAAGCAGCAAAACCTGGAAATTGTACCTGTAATATCCTGCGATCTTATCCAATTATATGATATAATTTCATTATGAATTATGCATGACGATTCGTTTTGGAGGTAGACATGCCTGTCGAAGAGAGAGAACCTGAAGTTGCAGATTTAGACACCACGATGCCGCCTATTTTTGGGCGATGCCCCGTCTGCGGTAAACATTTGCGCCCACGAGATAGATACACCGGAGAACCAGCCGCCCCACCCGTAGGCGCAGGCATACTTTCACGGGCAAAATGTGATAAATGCGGAGCTATCATTGAGTACATGGGTAATGGAGTCTGGCGCGCAGTAGACCCTGTAGAACTTTAGATGATTGCTAAATTTCATAAGAGATCGACCAATAAAAAATTGTATCATTTGAGGATGGAAATATGGTTTGTCCATAGACGAAATGGAACAAGATGATGCGCTCAAAGGAAGTGCACAACATCGAGGTACTCATATTGAAGTAGGAACTGACCCTGCATTTGCATTTCGCAGAACCCGACGAGATATACACCACGAAGTATGGAGTCTCGCCTGGCCTTCTGTTGCAACCATGCTCCTGCAGACAGTAAACAGTCTTCTTGATGTATTTTTTGTAGGGCGTCTTCCCCAAAGTAGGCAGGCTCTAGCAGCAACCGGAGTTGGAGGCCAGGTAATCTTTCTCCTAATCTCTCTCGCGATGGGAGTATCCGTGGGCACAACTGCCCTCGTTGCCAGATTTATAGGCGGTGGAGATCGGGACAGCGCCTCAAAAGCTACTTCACAATCCATTTCCCTGAGCCTTGTTTTATCCACGATATGTTTTCTCGTTTTTTATTCATCCCGAAATAAACTTGTCGGATGGCTTTTGCACGGCAGTGATGGTGCAGCTGCTGGCGTGATGTGCTCTCAATTTCTTGGAGCCGCCCTCCTCGCAACAGTACCACTATTTTTGATGAATGCATTGATGGGCAGTTTTCGAGGTCTTGGCGACACACGATCACCGATGCTAATCCAGGCGGCCGTCATCACCACGCATATTTCTTTCAACATCATCCTAATTTATGGATATCTGGGATTTCCCAGAATGGGAGTGCAGGGAGCAGGAGCGGCATTTTTCTTATCTATAGTTGTAGGCACATTTTTGTATTTCTTTGCACTTATTAAGCGCACTCCCATTTCTGATTCTTTAAAAATTTCTGCGATGAAACTTAAATATGAGTGGGTTCAGCGAATTCTCAAGATTGGCATCCCCGCAGCAATCCAGTCAGTGATCAGAACATTAGGAATGATGTCTTTTACGGGACTGCTCGCACGTACTCTCGAAGGATCTGCCGGTGTTGCCGCCATGCAGATCGGTTTGAGAGCAGAAGCTCTGGCATTTATGCCTGGATTTGGATATAGTGTAGCCGCTGCAGCACTTGTTGGCCAAAGTATGGGAGCAAAGGATATCGAAGGTGCAGAGGAGTATGGGTGGGCTGCGAATATGCAAGGTGTCGGTGTAATGTCATTTATGGCGATGCTCTTTTTTGTTTTCGCTCATCCGATATCGGCTCTTTTCACCACTGATCCTACTGTTCAGAAGCTTTCGGCAGCTTATCTCCAAATAAATGCTTTTTGTGAACCATTCATAGCGATCGGAATTGTGCTTACAGGAGCACTTCAGGGCGCGGGTGATACGCTGCGGCCGACATTTATTACTTTCATCACAATGTGGGTGCTCCGTTTGCCATTAGCATATCTGTTCATGTTTACTTTTAATATGCAGACTGTCGGCGCGTGGTATTCCATGCTCATTAGCACAACGCTTGCGGGTTTAATGACTCTCTCTCTCTTCCGTGGTGGCAAGTGGAAATCTATCAAAGTTTAGCCTCTGACCTTTGCTTAAGGTACAATATCTACTTAAATCCACATGGGAAATATTTTAAACGGGAGGCTCAGAATGACTGCAGTAATGGAAGGCAAAAGTGTACTCATTACCGGAGTGAGGAACAAGTGGAGTATAGCGTGGCACGCGGCAAAGTCCCTTCATCGCGAAGGAGCAAATCTGATCTATTCTGTTTTTAGCGACAGAGAGATGGGATCACTTGAGAAGCTGCTAAGAGAAGCAGGAATGAATGGTCCTATAATCCAGTGCGATGCGACAGAAGACGATCAAGTGACAGCTCTTTTCGATAAAGCATCTGGATATTGCGATGGTAAACTGGACGGCCTTCTTCATGCGATGGCTTTTGCCAACAAAGAGGAACTTGCGGGCGAATACGTATCTACTTCTAAAGCAGGTTTTAACCTAGCCCACGAAGCAAGCGTGTATACTTTAATCAGCCTGTCGAGAGGCGCACGTCCATTAATAAAGGCGGCAGGCGGAGGAAGTATTGTTACTCTAAGTTATATCGGAGCAGTACGGGCTATTCCTAATTATAATGTAATGGGAGTAGCAAAGGCATCGTTAGAAGCGAGTGTGCGGTATCTAGCCTCTGATATGGGGAAAGAAAATATTCGTGTAAACGCGATTTCGGCAGCTCCCATCAAAACATTGGCTGCCAGTGGAATTACCGGTTTTGATTCCATGCTGAAAGATTCGGAAGAGAAATGTCTCCTGCATCGTAGAATTGATGGTGAGGAGATAGGGGACTCCGTTCTCATGTTACTTAGTCCCTGGGCTAGAGCTATCACGGGGGAAGTTATCTATGTTGATGGCGGTTACCACATTTTAGGAATGTAACGAATAATCTGCAGGGCATTGAAATTGCCGGCAGAATTACTGTTAGGAGCAAATTAATGCCATACACACCACTGCCCTCTCCAAGAATACTACTCGGGCCAGGGCCGAGTTGTGTGACTCCCAGAGTTCTGGAAGCACTTGGCCGTGAACCGATTGGATATCTTGATCCGGAGCTTTTTACACTTCTCGGAGAACTCAGAAGTGGCCTGCGTAAATTATTTGGCACATCCAATGATTTCACTCTTCCTCTTACCGGTACTGGTATGGCCGGAATGGAGAGCTGCCTTGTGAATCTAATTGAGCCGGGAGATAGTGTTGTCATAGGAGTGGCGGGTTTTTTTGGTACTAGAATGGTAGAGATTAGCCGGAGGCTAGGGGCTGAAGTGACTGTCATCGAAGGAGAGTGGGGGAGGATACTGGAGCCAGAGCAGTTTGAGAAGGCGCTGAAAAACCTGAGCAAAGTGAAACTTGTAGGCTGTGTCCATGCGGAGACTTCGACAGGCATTAAACAACCATTGAAAGCTATTGGAAAGCTTGCCCACGATCATGGCGCACTTTTTTTAGTCGACGCGGTAACATCTCTTGGAGGACTGCCCGTAAATCTTGATGACGCTGGCGCAGATGCTGCCTACTCCGCTACCCAAAAGTGTGTGGGAGCTCCCCCAGGATTGGCGCCGATATCAGTTTCAGACAGGGCGTGGAAAGCAGTAGATGCCAGGAAAGGTGCCGTACCAAACTGGTATTACGATTGGAAACTGCTGCGTGCATATTTTGACGACGCACATCTATATCATCATACGGTTCCAGTTAATCTCTACTATGCTTTGAACCAGGCTCTTGCAGAAACAATGGAAGAAGGGATGGAGAACAGATTTTCTCGACACGAGCAGGTAAGTAAACTACTCACGGATGGATTAAACGAGATTGGAATTTACCCATTCGCTCAAGAGGGATACAGGCTCCCCACCCTGAATGCAGTAATAATCCCTGCTGATGTTCAGGATGAAATGGCTGTCCGTAAAAGACTGCTGTTTGAATATGGTTTGGAAATCGGTGGTGGTTTGGGGCATCTTAAGGGTAAAATCTGGCGCATCGGAACAATGGGCGCTTCGGCAACCCCGAGAAATGTACTACTACTGCTAGCGGCGTTAAAATCTATTTTACATAATTAACTAATATTTACCGGGAGTTGAAAACTACCGGCATTAAAAAGCAGACGTCTTCCAGACGCGAATTTATTTCAGCCCTTTTATTTTAATCGCCGTGAAATTAATCAATCGACGAAAGTGACCTTTACAAATATGGGACTATTTGCACCAGATCAGAACGCTCAGTCTGTTCTAGATAATGCACCGACACGCATGAGATGGACTCGGGAGCTAGGGACTCGTAAATTGCTGGGCAGTTTTGTAAGTCTGCTCGTGATCTGGTTTGTATACGGCAAAATTCACGATCATTTTCTTCTGCAGACTACCTGGCCGCCACTCAAGCCTCAAATGAACGGACTTTCGGTAGTCGGAACACTCGATGCAAGAGATAATATTGAACGAAATATGTTTCGGATAGTGCATCTGAATGAGAGTTCCAGAGCAGAACTTACAGATTACGGCTGGCGAGGAATATTCGACCCCAGTAACGGGGAACTATTTACAGATGAGGTAGGCAGCACAATTCGATCCGCTATCACCGTGGATGGTGTTGCAGGCTATGCGATGCTGGAGCCGTTTCTTCGGTCTGGAGTTGATCGACTTCTCAAAAAAGGAGCTGGAACTGTTATAGTTTCAAAAGAGACCCCGATCGCTTACACGGAAACAATAGGAACAGCACTTACTAACAAACAGACGACGCTTGGTGAGCTGTTGAGCAAATTTGCCGAACATGCCAATGGAAAAGGAAACGATAACGAAGTTCAAGAGGCAGGGAGTGGCAGCGGCCGTGAAGTGGAACACGGATTGGCAATTCCTGCTACAGTGCTGGAAAATACTTGTCCGGTTGTATTAACAGGCGTTCATTTCACCGGCGGATGGCTGGAAGAAAAACCAGCTAATCTACTGGAAGGTAAAACTTATACGGTTCATCTTAATTTAAACGATGAAGGCAGATCTCGTTTTTTTCAATGGTCCCACGATCATCTAAATGAGAGTCTGGTATTCGTTGTAAATGATAAAGTTTGCACTGCAGCACGCATCAAACAGACTCTGGATGTAAACGATTGGGAAATAGGAAACATGAAAGATGGCGATGCTGCTCACGCCCTTGTTGACTTTGCAAATTCAAAATCAAAAAATAGGTGAAGTATAGTTAAGTGAAGTGTACTCCACTTAACTATACTTCACCTGCCCCTCTCTGGAATGCATATATAATACATACCTAATATTATCGGACGTTTATTTTCCCTGATTTTATCATCATGAATCTCACTGTTTACGGCTTGGTACTCACTGCAATATCTTCTGCATATTTAGTAAGCGAAATATTTGGCAGTTCACTCTACGACTACTTGGGGCCAAATAACAAAAACGCTCACTACACGATAACACACGGATGGACCTCGACGCTCTGGTTAAGACTAGGCTTCACTTTCTTGGCGATCCTATTCATTCCTTTTTTACCAGCTTGGACATAAAGCAGTAAACCCTTATTTTCCCTATCAAAATTGAACATCCGGTTCATTCTCATGAACCGGATGTCTTGAGTTACAGATCAGAATTTGCTCTCACTTTACCTGCAGCCAGCCCACTCTGGTTACTCCAAAGTGGTCAGCATCTTCGTTGAAGATTGCCACAAGCGCATAGTAGCCTAACGCCGAACCTACAGGAATTATGTAACTCAATTTTGCAATTCCATAGATATCGGTAACTGCGGAACCATATTCCATTCCTCCTACAGAGAAAGTGATGCTCTCACCTACCATAGGTACGCTGGATCCATTCTTGAGTTTTGCGGTCAGTGTCACCGTACTTCCAGCATGACCGGACACATTCGTTATACTCAATACCACCGTTCCCTTGGTTACTCCCAACGTGCTGCTTACTACAGCGGGTGCGAAAACAGTATCCCCGGCAAATGTGGCCGTAGTCACATGCAAGCCAATGGTTGTCTCTTCAGGCACCATGAACTTGTATGTAGCCTTGCCGTACACGTTAGTTATTACTGGCGGGCCAATATTCACACCATCAAGTGAAAACTGTACACTTTTGCCCGCTAGTACTACCTTGGTCTTTTGATTGCGCAGTGTAGCAATCAGTGTTGTGCTTTTACCTACCATACCCTTTGCGGTACTCATAGTGATCGTGGTGAGAAGCGAAGCAGCAAAGTTTGCTGTCAGTGTGCTATTACCACTGGCCGTGAAAGAATAATTGGCAGAAGAACTCACGATTACTGCGCCTTTTGTCCAGTTGACAAAGCCGTATCCAGCGTTTGCCGATGCAGTAACAGTTATACGATCACCGGTATTGTAAGTGCCACCACCTGTGGTGGTACCGCCAACTGCAGGGACAGAACTAGTCGATACTGTGACGCTTGCCGCTGGGATAAAGTTTGCAATCAGGTGGCGATTTACATCGACCATATATGAGTAGCTTGCAGTGGTGCTCACTACTGCTCCACCATCTGTCCAGTTAAGAAAGGCATAGCCTGGATTGGGGGTTGCCACTACAGTTACGTTTGTACCGGAGTTGTAGTCTCCATCACCCGAAGTACTGCCCCCTGCTGCCGGCGCAGCCAGGGTATTAATTTCAAAGTGAGGCAGAGGATTGACTCCCACATCGTTTATCGTGAGGTTGAATGTTTTTGTGATATCACCACCGACCGCATCCGTGGAGTGGACGGTAAAAGTGAACGTACCAGTAACGGTTGGAGTTCCAGAAATTATGCCCGAAAGTTCGTCGAAACTCATTCCATTCGGCAGACTTCCCGTTCTGGTTGTCAGAATAGGAGCTGTGCCTGCAACTACAACCGAGCGGTCAGTATATTTTGAATTGACTTCCCCGTCCTGGAGATGATCGATTAATCCGATTTTACCTGCAGCATCGAACCCAGCCATCTGAGCGCCCACATAGTCGCCTACCACCACTTTTGTGGCCATATCCACTGTAATTAAAACCCACTCACCTAGCGCCGGGTCGAAGTGATCGGCATAGGTTACTATTCCGATTCCGTGTTTACCATCGGGGCCGACGGTATCACCCATAGACTCGCCTGTCTCAGCGTCGAGAGGGCCAACATATTTATAGAAGTCGTATCTGCGCGTGATTACTTCGTCGCCGTTTGGGAGACCTTCAGGAGCGCCTACCACTGCTACTTTTGGGCCACCATCCGGCTTTACAAAGGATTTCTGCATTATACGCCACTCGACTTCGACCTGATCCGGCTCGCCATTTTTCCAGCTCTTGAAATTCGGGTCGTTAGGATCGTCTGAAACCAAGTCTCTAAGTTCTACTACTTTATTGTTGTGTGAGGATGTTTTTGTCTCTTTAACCCAGCTTGCCGGACCAAATTCCATTACTGGAGGGGCTGGAGGTGGTGGTGGCACTATGACCGCCTGGACTTGAGCAGGCACCGCAACGGCGGGTGGCACATAGGTAAATGTAGGAGTCGAAATATTCACCACACCTGCATGAACCAGATTACCTGTACCATCATCCTTTAGCCAGTTGTACTTCACTGAGGTGGGCTGACCATAGTACCCTACCCCAAAATGCTCACCACCGAAATTTACGGAAGGATTCGTAAACTGATGCCCCATGGTGGGATTAATTGGCCCTGTAGGAACAATTGTCAGAGCAGCCCATGTGCCATCAAGATTTTTAGCGCTCTGGTATCGCACGAATACTTTTGGGTGCAATGGGTCGGTGTTATCCTCAGTTATTTTCGGCACCCCATAGTGATTGTAGTCGTATGTGTACGTTATTGCCGTACTATGCATATCGTCGATTTCAATCTCAAATCCGTGACACTCTCCTCCAGTGTCGTTCACAGTATCAAAGTTATTGATACTTCCCCAAGCCTGACTGGCATTCACTGGAGTTGTATGGGCAAGTAATAACGCTGCCGCAAAGACAACCGGTACTAGCGAGAGTACTCCTTGAAAATGCCTCTTAAAACTGTGCAAAATTCCTCGACCGATCATTTTTTTCCTCCTGAGCGCTTCATTGCACTCACTCACAAGAAATGTACTTGTTTCTGTGATTGTTTTCAGATGCCCTACTGCGACATCTACATTTAAATCGGTGTTCATCTTCACGTTCCCTTCTATTATACCGATAACTATATATTAATATATATTTATCAATATATAGCTCAATATAGAAGAGTATTTTCATCATTTGTTTAGTACATTTAACACAGGAAAATCTATAGATTTATTTAAAAATAATATTTTCCGAAATCTGAATACAACTATTTTCAATCAGACGCAAATAAACACCTCCCATGTTAAAAAGAAGGTGTTACTTACATCAAATATTCAATTTGTGCTGCTTAAGCTAAAACTATGCTAAAATTCGAGATCGAACCGATTCCACATCATACTGACTGTGTCGTATTTTTGAACACCGAGACTGCATCCGGAAGGTGAGTTTCGATCTCATTAATTTTTTTGTGGCAGTCGGAGAGCAGAGATTGAATGTTTCGCAATCTTTTTGTTACTCCAAGATGCTGACTATTTTGAGCATGTTTCCACTGCCATGCAATTACAGCCACAGCCATACCGCTCGCTGCTGCAAAAATACCCGACCAAATTGCCGTTTTATTTCTTTTGCTGGAGACCACGTACATCAGCCTTTCCATGCCGAAAAACCAAGAACTACTACCCACCACCTAAATCGTATCTGTTATCCCCACCGCCATCTTCAAGGGACTTAAATATTCTTCGGACAAAAGAGATCAGTTCCATAGGGTTAAATGGTTTGGTGAGATAACAATCAACCCCACTCTGCCATCCTCGGAACACATCAGCATCTTGAGCTTTGGCTGTCAGCATAATTACCGGCAGTTCGCGAGTTGCAGGATCTTTACGTAATGTTTGGAGCACTTCAAATCCGTCCATGTAAGGCATCATGACATCAAGTACAACAAGGTCAGGATTCTCCGATTTGATTTTTTCCAGCGCTTCTTTACCATCAAATGCTGTCACGACTTCGTAGCCGGCGCGCTGTAAATTAACCTGAACAAGACGCACAATATGACGTTCGTCGTCAACCGCTAATATCTTTTTAGGCATTCGTTCTGACCCTTCCTGTTTCATTACGATTTGGCGTAATGGAAAATCCAGCGCATGTAAATCAATATCGATGGCTATAATTAAATTATATCATAACCTGTGCGGACTGTCAATTGCATCTGTACTCAAGGCCGGCACTCTGTCCACTGCGGGTTTAAATACGTTTCCATACCTAAATTCGACGCCGAGTTCAATTCTTCCTCTGTCATAGAAGAAGATACTAACGGATTTCTGAAAAAATTGCCGTACGACTTAATTAACCCCGCGGTCAAGGCAGATCTATCAATGGATGAGAGGCCTTGAGTAACCTTTGATTCGCCGCCAAATAATTTATAACGTAGTGATTGCTGTTCCGTTTCAAGTGATTTGGTTCGCAGCGGAATCGAGGCTTGCTGCATCACGATACCGTCTCTGTGGTGGAGAGCAGCTCCGACTATTTTGCTGCCAGAGACTTTATCCACGATATCTGCGGCGCTGATTATCTGGAAACAGTCGCCAGGCAATGAAGGATCAGGAGCATTGCACTCTCCAGCAGTCGAGTATATGCCAATTGATTCCAATGCGGATATTAACGGTTTGGATAGCGTTTTGTACACGCGAGAAGCGCTGAATGGCGTGTTCGGTTTAAAGCCTAATAAATTGAGAGGAGCTATTACAGTAACGGTTAGATCATCACCATGGAGTATGGCTCGTCCTCCCGTAATCCGTCGAACAGCCGGAATTCCTAAATCATGTGCTGCGCTATATTGGAAATTACGCGAGAGGCTCTGAAAACGGCCAATTGTCACCGACCAATTTGCCCACCCATATATCCTTACGACGATACCGGATTGAAAAATAGCAGAATGTACCAGTAAAGATTCATCCGCTGCCATATTCCAGGCTGCCTCTCCGGCTTTATCAATTATTAAACGGGATGTAATGCGTTTCGTACCTCTGATGTTATTTTGCACTCAAAACGAACGCTATATCATGGGCGACGAAATGAATTTCATCGCTTGGTAGCCTTCGGCTTAGTGACCTTCGGACACGAGATTTGATGGTGTGCGAAGCACGCTCGGCGGAACGCCACATAGCGAATAAATTCATTTCGTCGTGAATATGATTTTATCTATTCGGCGAAGAGTGGTTCCCAGCGCAGATCCAGATTTTTAACGGCGGCAGTCTCATCGAGGCGAGATACGACTGTGTTGTGCGGTGCTGATCGTAAGAGTTCAGGGTCGGTTTCAGCCTCTTTCGATATCTGAATCATGGCATCGATAAATTTATCGAGAGTCTGCTTGCTTTCGGTCTCTGTCGGCTCGATCATAAGCGCTTCCGGCACTATCAGCGGGAAGTAGTTGGTGGGCGGATGATAGCCATAGTCCATCAACCTCTTGGAGATATCCAGCGCACGCACTCCGTTCAGTTGTTTCTGGCGATTCGCAGAGAGTACGACTTCGTGCATGCAGAACTTGGCATCATAAGCGATATCGTAGTGGCCAGTAAGCCGCGCCCGGATATAGTTGGCATTGAGCACCGCATTCTCCCCTATCTCGCGCAATCCTTCCGCACCAAGACTTCTGATATAAGTATAGGCCCGGACAGCAATCAAAAATGCGCCATAGAACGAGTGGATTTTACCCACGGACTTCGGACGATCCGTATCGAATGAGTAGACCGCAGAAGCCCCCTTCCCTATTCTCTTGATGGTTGGTGTGGGAAGATACGGTTCCAGACAGGGCTGCACGCTTACTGCGCCGCATCCAGGGCCGCCCCCGCCATGTGGAGTGCTAAACGTTTTATGAAGATTGAAGTGCATCACATCAAAACCCATATCGCCGGGGCGAGTAATTCCGAGCATCGCGTTCATATTCGCGCCGTCACAATAGACAAGTCCGCCAGCCTCGTGAACCAGCCGGCAGATCTCCTGAATATCACTCTCGAACAGTCCTACCGTATTAGGGTTGGTCAGCATCAGCGCGGCCGTGTTCTCATTTACCGTCTGTGCCAGCGATTCCAGGTTCACACATCCGCGCTCATTGGAAGGAATACCTTTCACCTTAAATCCGCATCTCGCAGCAGACGCAGGATTGGTTCCATGTGCCGAATCCGGGATGATGACGATGTTCCTCTTCTCATCCCCTCTTTCCCGATGATAGGCGTGAACCATCATCATAGAAAGCAGTTCGCCATGAGCTCCGGCGGCGGGCTGCAGAGTGGCTGCTGCCATGCCGCATATCTCTGCCAGCATCTTTTGTAGCTCGTACATAAGCGCCAGAGCGCCTTGAGCGGTCTCCTCAGGCTGAAGGGGGTGCATACAGGCGAAACCTGGCATTCCAGCAGTTTTCTCATTGACCTTGGGATTGTATTTCATCGTGCAGGAGCCTAGTGGGTAGAACCCGCCATCAATCGAGTAGTTCCTCTGGGAAAGATGCGTGAAATGGCGGACAACATCCAGTTCTGATACTTCCGGCAGAGGAAGATTGTTACGCAGGTTTTCCGCCCCCAACAGAAGGGATGCAGGTATAGAAGGCACATCGCATTCCGGCAGATTCGCGGCGGTGCGTCCCGTTCTGCTTTTTTCAAATATCAGGGGTTCGCCATCAGCAATTTCAATTGAGCTCATTTTAAATCTTATCTAACCCCCAGAGCAGATGACATCGAACTAACCAGGTGGTCGATATCACTTTTCGTTTTGGTTTCCGTGACGCAGAGCAGTACTCCGTTTTCAAACTCTGGGTAGTATTTTCCTAGTGGCAAGCCACCGACTATATTGTTCTTGAGAAGCTGCTTATTTATCAATACTGGATCTGCGGGCAGTTTCAACACAAACTCTTTGAAGAAAGGCAGGTGGGAGCCTAATACAGAAACGCCAGGAATTTTACTCAGCATTTCTCGGGCGTAGTGCGCTTTCTGAAGGCAGAGATCAGCAATATGCCGCAGCCCAGTCTTTCCCAGTTCACAAAGATAGACGGTCGCGGCTAGCGCCAGAAGCGCCTCATTCGTGCAGATGTTACTGGTTGCCTTCTCCCTGCGGATATCCTGTTCACGCGTACGCAGTGTCATCGTGTAACCGCGTCGCCCCTGCTGATCGACTGTTGCACCAACGATTCGACCAGGAAAACTGCGAACGAACTGCTTCTTGCAGGCGAAAAAGCCGAGGAGCGGACCCCCAAACCCCATCGGACTACCCAGAGACTGCCCTTCCCCAACTACAATATCGACATCGAACTCACCTGGCGGCTTGAGCAGTCCAAGCGAAATAGGATCGACTGCCGCGATTGCCAGAGCTCCGTTGCTATGAGCCAACTCCACTATTCCGCTCACATCTTCCAGCGAACCGAAGAAGCTGGGCTGTTGAAAAATGACACAAGCAGTTTTTGAAGTGATCTGCGATTTCACAGATTCCAGCGTATCACCATCTTCTTTGAATGGAGCTTCCACCAGTGTATAACCGGTAGCACGCAAGTAAGTATCGATAACTTGTCTGTAGTGCGGATTCACAGTCTTGAGAACGAGTACTTCCGTTCGATCACTGTGATCACAAGACATGAGAGCAGCTTCTGCCAGACCTGTGGCCGCATCGTACATAGAGGCGTTGGAGATGTCCATACCAGTCAGCGCACAGATAAGTGACTGATATTCATATATCGCCTGGAGCATGCCCTGGCTCAGTTCGGGTTGGTACGGTGTGTATGAGGTTGCGAACTCTCCACGGCTGATGAGTGCGTTGATCACTGCCGGGCGGAAGTGGTCATAAATGCCTGCGCCAAGAAAACATAGATTCGATTCTAAATCGGCATTCTTAGCAGCCAATACCTGGAGATGGCGAACCAGCGACATTTCATCGAGCGCAGGTGGAAGATTCAGAGGTCGGTTTAACTGAACAGACTGAGGAATCGGCGATAGCAGGTCTAATATTGAAGCGGCACCAATCGTCTGCAGCATCTCCTGTCGATCGGCAGCCGTATTGCTGACATAACTCAAGGCTTAGTGGCCCCCTTCATCAGCGAAAGACTTGTACTCTGCTGCACCAAGCAGCGTATCAAGTTCGGATGAGTCGCTCATGCGAATCTTTACAAGCCAACCTTTTTCGAATGGATCCTCGTTTACAGTCTCAGTTTTATCGGCAATACCCGTATTCGATTCAACGACTTCGCCAGATAACGGAGAGTATAGTTCAGAAACCGCTTTCACAGATTCTACCTCTCCAAACTGGTCTTCGATCTTTAAGATTCTGCCCGCTTCCGGAAGGTCGAGATAGACGATATCCCCTAGTTCCGACTGCGCATGATCAGTAATTCCAACCGTTGCGATTTTACCATTCACTCGCACCCACTCATGCGTTTTACTGTACTTCAAATCTTCAGGCACTTTCGCCATAATACACCTCTGCTATACTTTTGTTAATCCTGTTACTCGCAATGGGAAGTTAACTCGTCAGCAGCGACTTCTTCGGCACTACTTCTGCGATGATTCGTTTATCTCGGATCGCAATCTCCACTATCGTGCCAGTCGCAGCGAACTCAGTTGTAACATATCCCATTGCTATACTGCGTTCTCGCGTCGGTGAAAAAACACCACTGGTTATTACACCAATTTGCTTATCCGTCCCTTTCTCAAAAATATTATACCCCTGACGCGGCTGAATCCGTTCACTGGAAACCAGCCCTACTAGTCGTCGAGGCGCCCCGTTTTTCTTCAGCGTCTCAATCGCATCCGAACCAGTGAACGGCCCTTTATCCAGCTTTACAACCCACATGAGAAGCGCTTCGACAGGTGATGTAGCATCGTCGATTTCGTGGCCGTACAGGGGATATCCCGCCTCGATTCTCAGCGCATCTCTAGCGCCTAGTCCGCAGGCAGTTACCCCTATTTTAAGCAGCTCATCCCAAACCGTTTCCGCCGCTCCAGCAGAGAGAATGATCTCAAAACCATCTTCGCCAGTATATCCCGTTCGGCAATAGGTAACGGATGATCCTGATATGGTTCCATTGAAATATTGGAATCGTTTGAGGTTAAGAAGTTCGGGAAAATTGGCGAGATCCGCCACGATCTCCGGTGCCTTCGGCCCCTGTACAGCTATCATAGCTGTTTCACTGCTCAAATCTGTAAAGTTTACTGAAGGCGTCAGATGCTGTTTGAACCAGAGTTTATCTTTCTCCGCATTTCCGGCATTGATCACCACAAGATAGGCTTCTTCGGATTCTCGATACACTATGATGTCATCGATAATGCCGCCTTCAGGATTGGTCAGCAAAGAGTATTGTGCCTCGGAAGGTTTTAGTGCTTCAACATCGTTCGAAGTGAGTGACTGCAGAAATGCGGTTGCGCCCGAACCACCGAATCGTACGCGGCCCATATGGCTAATATCGAACATGCCTGCGCCGTTTCGAACTGCGCGCGCCTCCTCCAGGATACCGGCGTACATTACAGGCATAGACCAGCCTTCGTAGTCCACAATTCTGGCTTGCATCGATTCGTGTTTACTAGTTAGCGGCGTTCTGCGCATTATTAAACTACCTCAACGGGATTACAAATATACGAAGTCGAATGAAATATTTCAGGACAGGATTAACGGGATTTACAGGATTAATTAGAATGCACTACTGAAATCAAAACAACAAATTCTTAAAGTTAAATCGCATCTAATCCTGTAAATCCCGTTAATCCTGTCCTAAAATATTCATATAATTGAGAAGTGCGCTGTTGAATCCTAATTAGTCAATTTTTGGGAAAGTTATTGAGCCGCGAATGGTTATGAATTCTGAGTCGATCGCAACATCATTGATAGCGAATATTCCATTCAATCCAAGATCGGTATTGATATCAAGAACCGGATTAATTTTATCAATCAATGACTGTGCAGTTTTCGGCATTACATGAATACCGTTAATAGATATATTTTCGGCAATCAGATCGATATATCTACTATCTCTCTGTATCAGATGGCCATCTACCTGGAATGGCGCTCTAATTCCAATAATGCTTGTTTTGCCAGAAAGAGTTACATGTCCAGGTTGTAGTGTGATAATCAAATCAGAAAATAAATTTGGAAATTTGTGGTTTATAAAAACCGTAAGACTATCGGTTTTAAGCCCCACGGATGCCGGGCCAATTCCCGCCCCGCGCAGGAGCAGCTTTTCCCGTGACAACGCTTCATTCACATCATATTTTACATTGGGTATATCCGCATCAAAGCGATCCACATGAAGGGAGCGCAGCCGAAAATCCTGGTAGTGCAGGCGCAAGTGTTGAATAGATCCCTGCCATGAATGTTTGACATGCAGCCCAAATGGCAGATCATCTGCCTGAAGGCGCTTTCCGTACACGTCAATGGAACTAATATCATTTCCAAACAGTCCGAAGATTCCCCGCGGCTTTAAAGTCACCTGAACATTTCCTGTATGATGAAAGGCAGTTTCGACTTGATGTTTAATATCCTGATGTGCCCTGGCTTCCAGGCACCCGTGGAAAACTGCGAAGGCCAGGAAACCAAACGCTAAATTTTTTAGCCCGTCCTCCATCGGATAACTTTCTGATACTACTCACCGAGATAGGCTTTTCGAACATCATCATTCTTTAACAGATTTTCAGCGCTTTCTGCCAGAACCACATTGCCCGTCTCAAGCACATACCCACGGTTCGCGATACGCAGTGCCTGATTGGCGTTCTGTTCTACTAAAAGTACTGTTACGCCCTGGCGGTTGATATCTCGAATGATCTGGAATATACTCTGAACTAAAAAAGGAGCAAGCCCCAGTGAAGGTTCGTCCAAAAGCAGCAGGCGCGGCCGTGTCATGAGCGCTCTTCCTATGGCTAACATCTGCTGTTCACCGCCTGATAGTGTTCCTGCAGACTGTCTTTCTCGTTCTTTAAGGCGTGGAAAAAGCGTGAACATCTTCTCAATGTCCGAAGATACTTCCACTTTTTTTTGCAGCCGAGTATAAGCGCCAAGTTCCAGGTTTTCTCGTACCGTCATATTTGCAAAAACTCGTCGGCCTTCTGGAGACTGCCCTATCCCTATTTTAACAATTTCATGGGCTGGCAGCTCTTGAATCGGTTTCCCTTCAAAAATTATCTCCCCACTTCGGGGGCGCACTAGACCAGAAATAGAACGGATGGTGGTACTCTTGCCGGCGCCATTCGCGCCTATCATGGTGACTATTTCACCCTGATTAACTTCGAGTGAAATACTATCCAGCGCCTGAATTGCCCCATAAAAGACTGTTAGGTTGGATATAGTGAGCACTAGGGCGTCTCCAGTGCAGTATCGTCGCTATAGTCTTCCCCTAGATAGGCTGCAATTACTTTTGGATTACGACTGATTTCAGATGGGTTACCCTGAGCAATTATCTTTCCATAGTCCAGCACATAGATGCGTTCACATATCCCCATTACTAGTTTCATATCGTGTTCGATTAAGAGAATTGTCAGCGAAAAATCTTCTCTTATCTTCCGTATCAATCCCATCAGTTCCTGTTTTTCTTGAGGATTCATTCCTGCGGCAGGTTCGTCTAGAAGAAGCAGCTTTGGGGAAGTAGCAAGCGCCCGTGCAATCTCCAGCCTCCGTTGTAATCCGTAAGCTAGATCACCGGCTCTAATGTCGGCGGCATGAGACAAATTCATTGCTTCCAGCATCTTGCGTGCCCTGCCATCGATCTCCGAATCACTGGTTAACTGACTGTGAGTTTTGAACAGAGAGGCATAGAGTCCCGAATGTGTATTCATATGCCCAGCAACCTTAACATTTTCAAGTGTCGTGAGGTTTTTGAAAAGTCGAATATTCTGAAAAGTCCTGGCTGCCCCAATCCGTGCAATCTGAAATGTTTTAAGGCCATTTATTCTCTGATCAGCAAATGAGATATCCCCTTCTGTGGGTTCGTACACACCTGTCAGCAGATTAAACACGGTTGTTTTTCCAGCTCCATTTGGTCCGATCATTCCTATTAGCTCGCCGAAATCTAACCAGATATTAAGATCACTGACTGCTGCCAGCCCGCCGAACTTTTTTGTAATTGCTTTCGTTTCAAGAAGCCTGTTCATGCTGCTGCGCTGCCTCCAGCCGAGGTACGGCGCCTTCTGTGAAACGATTTCCAACCAATTTCTTTGGTACCGAATAGTCCCTGCGGGCGAGTCAGCATCATAATAATGAGGCTGAGTGAGTAGATGACCATACGGTAATCTTTGAGGAATCTGAGCATCTCTGGCAAGGAGGTGAGCAGCGTAGCTGCGAGTATAGCGCCTGTTACACTTCCTGTACCTCCCAGAACTACCATGGTAGTAATTACAATCGATGTATTCATATCAAATACATCTGGGCTGATTCCCGTGAAGAAATGTGCGTAGAGCACACCGGCAGCGCCAGCAAACGCTGAGCCAATGACAAAG
This sequence comes from Chthonomonadaceae bacterium, assembly GCA_025352825.1. GTDB lineage: Bacteria > Armatimonadota > Chthonomonadetes > Chthonomonadales > Chthonomonadaceae > JANXSG01. The sequence continues at coordinate 80,941 of JANXSG010000218.1, forward strand.
GCAGTTACTTTCACTTTGGTGGTGTTGACTCCCATGGCATCTGCAGCAATTTCATCCTCACGTACGGCTAGCCAGGTCAGGCCTCGTACTGACTGAAGCAGATTTTTTGATAGCACCACCACAGCTATCACCAGCAGGAATACCCAGAATACCGCCATCCCACCGGTGGAGACCAGAGTTGGAATACCGCTTAGCCCTCGGGCACCGCCAACTTCATCGATGTTGAGCACAACTATTCGGATTACTTCCCCGAAACCCAGTGTTACAATCGCAAGATAGTCGCCTCTTAATCGGAGTGAGGGCAGCCCAACTACAAACCCCGCCATCGCCGCAGCGAGCACGCCTAGAACAAGAGCGATTACGAGATTTATCGCGTCTCCAAAAGTGGTACCCATCTGTAAAAACGGAGCCGAGTGAAGAAATCGAGGCTGCCATAAGAGTGTCCAGCTTGCGCCTACATACGCTCCAACAGCATAGAAGCCGGCATGACCGATTGAGAATTGCCCCGTGATCCCATTGATAAGATTAAGACTGACGGCAAGCGTAATAAAGATGCCGCACTGAATCAATATCTGATAATAGTAGGAGTCTAGATTGTCAGTTATGATTTTGCTAAGGAAAAACATTCCCAGCAGAATTCCAACAATAGTCAGGAAACGTACTATCCAGAAACGCATAGATTTACCAATCAATCAGCCCTCACCCCCGACACCTCTCCCAAAAACAGGTAAGGGGAGAATATGATAGGGATTGGAATGTTTTATGTATATTTCGGCTTTTACGACAGCATTCTAATATTTCCCCACCGCTAATATATTTGTTCTCCCCTCTCCTGTTTTTGGGAGAGGGGTCGGGGGTGAGGGCATTCTAAACTTTTTCGACTACATTTTTACCAAGCAGACCCGATGGGCGAAACAGCAGAACAAGTATCAGTAAACAAAAAGCGATGGCATCCCTATAGCTTACGTACTTCGATCCCGCGACAAAAGCTTCGGCAACTCCCATCAGAATTCCACCCAAAACAGCTCCTGGTATGTTACCTGCACCGCCAAGCACGGCAGCCACAAATGCTTTTAATCCTGGTTGGAGACCAAAGAGAGGAGTGATTTTAATATGTGTGAACGCTGCTACCATGGCACCACCCGCACCAGCTAGTCCTGCGCCGATAGCAAAGGTGAAGGAGATAACCCGGTCGGTATCGATTCCCATAAGTTTCGCCGCTTCGATATCATACGAAATTGCTCGCATCGCTTTGCCCGGTTTAGTGTAGAGCACAATATAGCGCAGAGAGATCATGAGGAAGAGCGAAACTGCTAGGATCGCCATCTGACCACTCTGCACTGAAATACCACCCGGTAAATTAAACTTTCGCTCAGGGAGTAGATTTGGGATGAAATTGGGATTAGCTCCAAAAAGAAGAATCCCACCATTTTCAAGCAATAGCGAGACTCCAATGGCTGTAATCAGAGCGTTTAGTCGGGAGGAAGTGAGCTTTATTCGCGATGCCAGATGCTTGATCAAAGGCCGCATTACATACCCAACAACTATTCCCACCCCGATGAAGGAAATCAATCCAAATGGAGACGCAATCGTTATAAACTTTGCCGTGAGAGGAAGAGCAATTACAAAGCCCCAAAAATGTGCATCTAAGTCCTTAAGCCCGTTGCGAAGAGGCCTGTACGCAAATCTCTCAATTAACATTCCGAGAGCTGCACATAAGAGAATCGCAAGCATGAGTGTAATGAAAGCCATGCCAAGATTATGCCACGCCGCCTCGGGATGCACCGAAATATCCTGAAACGGCAGCCATTTCGTGCAAGCGTAGAATCCCACGTAGGCTCCAACCATATAGACATCGCCATGAGCAAAATTAATCAGCCCCAGTACACCATACACCATCGTATAGCCAAGTGCGATGAGTGCATAGAGGCTGCCGAGCTGAACACCATAGATGAGATTTTGCAGGAGAGCCTGCATCTACAAGCCGACCTGATCGGGTGTGTAGGACTTAAATATTGTGAATTCTTTTCCCTTGATCTGGAAGATGACAGCAGCCTTACGAGCATTACGATTGGCATCCATAGTAATTTTTCCGGTGACGCCAGGAAAGTCCTTTGTCGCTGCCAGCGCATCTCGTATCCCAGTGCCGTCGAGAGTAGCCGCACGCCCCATAGCATCGATTAACATCTTGGCAGCATCGTAACCCAATGCCGTGAGAGCATCTGGATCCTCGTTGTATTTCGCTTTATAGGCAGCTATAAAACTCTGCGAGTTTCCCTCTTTCAAAGATGTGGAAAAGTAGTGATCACTAAAAAACGAGCCCTCCAGAGCGGTGCCGGCCCCTGGAACTAGCTGCGGGGAATCCCATCCATCTCCCCCAACAAGAGGAACGTTCAAACCGATCTCTTTTGCCTGGCGAGCTATGGTTCCGACTTCTGTGTAGTATCCTGGAACTAAAACTGCATCTGGTGTCAATGATTTAAGACTATTAAGCTGAGCCTTAAAATCGGTATCACCTTCCTGATAAGTCTGCTCACCGATTACTTTGCCACCTAATTTTATCAGCATCTGGCTAAAATATTTCCCAAATGCCATGCTGTAATCGTTCTTAATATCAGTAAATATCGCTACTCTTTTGAATCCTTGATCGAATGCAAACTTTGCCGCAACTGCAGCTTGAAAATCATCCGTAAAACAGACTCGGAATATGTAGTCTCCCTTTTTCGTGACATCAGGATTTGTGGAAGATGGACTTATCATGGGAACTTTGTTCTGCTGACACACAGGCGCTGCGGCCATACTTCTGGTGCTGGCGACCTCACCTAGAACTGCAACCACTTTATCTTGTGTTATTAGTTTCGTTACAACGGTTCTGGCCACATCAGGTTTACT
>JANXSG010000241.1 GCA_025352825.1 Chthonomonadaceae bacterium
CAGGGCCATTTCGACCTCAGCCGGAAGTTTTAAGTATTATATTTTGTCCATCAGACTCCAAACAAGCCTGAGATGGCTACCGCAACAGTTGTAGACTACCATCAGTGCTTCAGCCATTGTCTGCGTAGGTGGGCTTTCAAATCCTGCGATAGTTTTTAAACCCACTTAATCTTGACTTAACAATTCCAGATCAGGATATAATTACAGTATCAATAATTCTACATGGGAGATGGTTAATGCTGAATCTCAGAAAAATATTTCCGACTGCGTATGCGTTTGTGTTTTGTGCAGTATTTATTAGCCCAGTTCACGCGGAAGATGCTGCAGATATTGTTTTAAGAAATGGCTCTATTCATACTATATCAGCTACAAGACAAGTGACCGAAGCCCTAGCGATACGTCGCGGGAAGATTGTGTATGTAGGGGCGAACGGTGGGATCGAACCTTTCGTTGGCAGCAGTACTATCGTAATCGATCTTCAGGGGAAAATGGTTCTACCAGGATTTCAAGATGCGCATGTGCATCCATTGGGCGGCGGTCAGCTGATTAGTCAGTGCGATTTACGCAGTGCTAAAACAGGAGCGGATGCTGCCGAAATTGTACGTAAGTACGTTCTGAAAAACCCGAAATTAAAGTGGATTGAAGGCGCAGGGTGGCCTCTACCACTTTTCTTGAATGCAAACCCTGACAAAGCGCTTTTAGATACAGCATCGCCTGACAGTCCGGTCTACCTATTATCTGAGGATGGCCATTCCGCCTGGGTCAATTCTCGTGCGCTTCAATTGGCAGGAATTAATCGTGACACTCCCAACCCGGTAAATGGTCGCATCGAACACTACCCCAATACAGGTGAGCCTTCAGGCACATTACGCGAAGATGCAATATTATTGGTGTCGAAACTAATACCTGAACCGTCTCCAGATCAGATTCGTGAATGGTTATCGGTTGGCCTTGCGGAGGCAAGCAAATTCGGTATTACATCTATTCAGGATGCCGATGTCCCGGAATCATACTTAAAGGCTTACTCCTATCTCGAAAAACATGGCTTACTTAACACTAGGGTTCATGTCGCGATGAGTTCGGACAATGCAAAACGAGAGTCGATGCTTCCTTATTTCAAGGAGATGAGAAGGAAGTATCACACTCACTTATTGCAGGCGAAGACTGTCAAAATCTATGCCGATGGAGTAATTGAAGCAAAGACAGCTGCTCTACTCGAACCATACGTAGGGATGAAAGAGTTACGAGGAGAGCCGAATTATTCTGCTGAAAATCTCAATCGTTATGTGAAATTTCTCGATAAAGCCGGCTTTCAGATACATGTGCACGCTATTGGGGATAGGGCTATACGCATGACTCTCGATGCATTGGAAGAAGCAAGGAAAACAAATGGAAGCAGAGATTCGCGGCATCATATCGCCCATCTGGAACTGCTGGATCCTCATGACATTCCTCGTTTTCGTAAACTTGGTGTTGCCGCTAATTTCCAGCCCCTCTGGGCTTTCGCTGATCCCTATATCAAAGATTTGACACTTCCATTTATAGGGACTGAACGTGCCCGATGGCTATATCCAATAGAAAGTGTTGTGAAGACAGGGACCATGCTCGTCTGTGGAAGTGACTGGCCTGTATCTTCGATGAACCCATTAGAAGCTATTCAGGTTGCTCTGACCAGACTAGATTTTAAAAATCCGATCGGTGAACCGTTTATTCCAGAAGAGATTGTAGATATGCCAACTATACTTGCTGGATATACCATAAATGCCGCCTTTATCAACTTTCTTGAGAAGGAGACTGGCTCTATAGAGGTAGGTAAAGCTGCGGATATAGTCGTACTGGAGCGTAATCTATTCGACATCCCAGCAAAAGAAATTGGTAAGGTAAAAGTTCTACTAACACTTTTGGAGGGCAGAGAGGTATATCGCAACCCCTCGTTCCAGGCTCTATCACTTCAATCATCAAAGGTATCCCTGTCGGATAGTGACATTGATCATTCCGATAAATAGTCATAGTCGGATATTTCATGATGATATATACAATGTAGTTACAAAAACATCTGATATGTTCATCAGCAAGTTATGAGGAGGAAGTAAGATACAGATATTCTAGTCAATTTATTACACAAATAGTCAAGCCTTCTGTGACCTCATTTAAGCGCGGAAGGCAGTAAATAGACAGTGCTCATGACCTTTGTTTAACACTTCTCATTGGGGTGGTGGAGGTTCCAGTCAGGGGGGAGCTGGCCGTAGTTAAGATGAGCTGCTACCTCTTCGATGATCCAGTCTGGAGTAGAAGCTCCGGCGGTTATTCCAATTACAGCTTTACCTTCAAGCCACGTTTCTTCAATCTCTTCGACCGTTTCAATATGGTAAGCAGGAATCCCCTGAGCTTCACAAATAGTTCTAAGGCGCTGCGTATTCGCACTTTTGCGGCCACCCACGACTATCGCGACATCACATTGGCGTGCCATACGAACTGCTGCATCCTGAAGTTCATCCGTGGCATTACAGATAGTATTGATCGCGCGCACATCGGTAGCTGTACGGCACACTTCCGCCACAATTCGAGCGTAGTTATCGCTATTCTGAGTAGTCTGGCAGACTATCGCAACTTTCTTGCCAAGCTCAAATTCTTCTATTTCATGCGGTAAAGAGATAACAATCACCGACCCACCAATCTCTTCCACCGCTCCAACGATCCCTCGAACTTCCGTGTGTCCTTTGTCACCCACTAATAGAATCTGATAGCCTTGCTCATAAAGCTGTTTCGCGGTGCGATGTACTTTGGTCACGAATGGGCATGTGACATCCAGTATCTGCAGTCCCTGCGCACGTGCCTGAGCAAGTTGGGAAGGAGCGACGCCATGGGCCGACATTACAACCGTTCCCTCGGTTATCAAATCAAGAGTTAGCGCTGTATCGATTCCCGCACCGCGCATGCGATCGATAACTTGTTCATTATGAATGATGGGGCCTAAGGTGGTGAGTTTGCCAACCCGTGTTATACGCGCCTCTTGAGTCATCTCTACAGCTCGTTTCACACCGAAACAGAAACCGGCAGCTTGGGCCAAAATAATTTTACGCTTTGCGCGTGGTTCATAAACAGCACTTACCATGATTACTTTCCTTACACAAATTTCAATAATACAGAGTACTTTGCTATACAAAGTACTTACAGTATACATCTCAATCTATCTCCTGTCAATACTATTATCGGATAGTATTCACCGTATTACTATTGTAGAATTTACATTTCTACATCATTTTGTACCCATAAAGCACAGTCATAGTATTCTCGCTCGGTTGACTTGAGGATTTGAAGCATGTCATACTGGCTATAGAATTCCAGCGAAAAGCTAAATTATTTTGCATTCTTACCCTTGTATCGTATCCTTCTGTCTGAACTAAAGCATTCCAATATGAAAAAATCTCCGCTTCTTATACTATTTACTACGGTCTTCCTGGATCTGCTCGGATTTGGATTAATTCTGCCCCTGCTTCCGGTTTACATTCAACATTACGGAGGTACTCCCCAGGTAGGTGGATTTCTGCTGGCAAGCTTTTCCTGTATGCAGTTTATTTTTTCCCCTATTTGGGGGCGAGCATCGGATAAGTATGGGCGCAGGCCCCTTATTTTAATGAGTTTGATAGGCTCAGCAATCAGCTACTTTATGTTTGGATCTGCACCCAATCTGGCCTGGTTATTTGGTGCTCGCGTCGCAGCTGGCATTCTTACCGCGGCCAGCCTGCCTGCCTCCTATGCTTACATAGCAGATGTCACTTCCCCCGAGAAACGAGCGGGCGGTATGGCGATGATTGGTGCAGCATTCGGGCTGGGATTTGCTTTTGGTCCCTGGCTAGGTGGTGTGCTTAGCAAATATTCAATATTTGGGCATCCTGCTCTCGCAACTCCCTCCTATTTCGCCGCAGGATTAGCTCTGATAGCTTTTGTCTGGGCATTCTTCATGCTTCCGGAGAGCCACCACAATCGGCATTCATCACATGAAGATAAAGGACTGCTTGAGGTTTTTCCAACGATTGCACGTTCGCTGAGAAGGTCTGACGTCGGGGCGCAGCTGACTGTATTTGCTTTCGCGACTTTTGCATTTACTGCAGTCGAATCTTCGTTCTCATGGCTAGTTATCCTGCGTTTCCACTCTGTACTAACCGCCCAGGCAGCCAAGCTTTGGAACAGTATGCATCCCGATCAGCTATTCTCCACACTAACCGTTGCAGCACAAAAATCGCTTATAGAGACAGCACAAACTGCCGCAACCAGCAAGATATTTGGCATCGTGGGAATTACTATACTCATTGTCCAAGTGGCCGTCATGCGCGGGCTTGCCAGAAAAATCGGAGAGAATCGATTGGTAATGCTTGGTTCGGTACTTCTGACCTGCACACTAATCGGGATAGCGATAGCCCCTACACTGCCACTAATATGGGTGCTTTCGGCTATGATTGCTGTGGGAAATGGAGTGATGAATCCCTCGCTGGGTGCTTTAATTACGCATGCGGCAGGCCCTAAGGATCGGGGTTCGCTCACAGGAGCACAGCAAGGGTTAGGAAGTCTTGCACGTATTATAGCACCTCCCATCAACAACACGCTGGTCGGAGTTAACTCGGCAATTCCTTTCGTCTCCTCCTCAGCTCTCATGGCGATAGCGTTCTTCCTGAGTTTGCGATTGAAACCTCTACCGCACACTGATAAAAATGAACCGGCTCCGCCTGCCGGCATGCCTATGGACGATGCTACAGCCGAACCAGTACATCCTTAGCTTCCATGCATCCCACTTAAAGGAAATTAGTTAGCTCATGAACAGGCTCATATCCGGTTGCGCGCTATCAGTTGTGGTTGTTTTGGGCATGGGAAGTAATGCAAAGAAAGGGCCTTTCAGCCCAGAGATGTGGCCTGCCAGCATCGACATTACAAAAACGGTGCACTTCGTCTCGGTCGACAACGCGTTTGCGCCTCCTGGCCCTGACTGGACTTCCAACCTCAAAATCCTAACGGGCGGCGATCATCCGACGGAGCCTGACGAGGCCGGCGGCCATAAGGCTGTTCGAGTGGCAATATTCAAGTTCAATACGGCGGACGATCAGTACTCGGTGTGGGCGAATGAGCATACTGTGGATATTCTGCTTCAGGTCTATGGAGATGAGGCGCTGTTCAATCCGGATGGAACTCCAAGATATTTCAATTTCCTAACAGGCACTCTCCCCGAACCTATCGCCGTTGACGGAGGCACGATTCCTGCGGAGGCAAAGAATCATAGATGGAACTGGGTGCTATTTCGCATTCCGAACGGGCTGCGGCACATGGATGGAGGACGCCTGATCGGAACCATACACCCCAAGGCAAAGTTGAACCCCGATCTAACGCGAGTCTCCGTGAACAGTGGGCAGAATGGCGGAACTATTCGTATTGATGGTATGCCAGGCATGAAAGTGAGGTTTGTTGGTTTTGGTCAGAAAGGCGCGTTTGGCGAACCAGATCAAGTCAACAGATTTAAGAAATAGGCGGTGAAACTGTAATAATTATCTGTGTTTTAATCAATTCAGGAGGCTATTGCTCAGAATGAACCAAATTAAACTTGAGAAAATGAATATATCGCGAGCACTATTGGATGAATATAGTTTTATGGCGCATCCATATAATTACCACTATTTTCACAATATGGACAAGCTTGGGTTCCAAGTCGATTGGGTTGGTAAAAGTGATAGTGTTTCAATACTGGGCAATCAAGATCGAAATTTCTCCCTAGAATACACTTTTAATGGAAATCGTTATTCATTAGATGAGTATCTAGAAAGAAATAGTGCGTCAGGGTTTCTGGTATTACATGATAATAAGATTATCTATGAACAATATCTAAACGGTGCTGATCAAAACTCTAGATTCATTTCATATTCAGTTGGTAAGTCTATAACCGCAATATTAACGTTTGCTGCCATTGAAGATGGAAAAATCGAGAGTGTGGATGATCTTGTAATTAAATATCTTCCATATCTTTCTGAAAGTGGTTATCGCAAGGTTACCATTAAAAATCTGCTTCAGATGAGTTCTGGGATCAAGTGGGATGAAATCTCTGCTGATGGCTCCATTACCGTTACGAATGATTTGTCCGAGTTTTGCACGGCCTGGCTTACCGGAAAACCCACTTTCAATGAAATTGCGATTTCTGTAAAAACTAAGGAATTGCCTGGACAAAAATTTGAATACCAGAGCCTAAACTATGTTGTACTTGGACTAATAATTGAACAAGTAACTGGTATGCCACTCAATGAGTACACTGCACAGAAAATATGGGCCAAAATTGGTACCCAGAGCGATGCCTACTATGTACGTGGTAAAAATCAGCCAAACATATGCGCTTCCGGTACGATTAATGCTACTTTGAGAGACTTTGGGAGATTTGGGTTAATGGTTCTGAATGGTGGGGAGTTAAAAGGCACTCAAGTGATTTCCAAATCCTGGCTTCAAGCCTCCGGCCATCCAGATCAAGACTTTCTCCGCCCCAAACCTTATTCATCTGATAAATTGTGTGAAAGCATGGGCTACAACTACGGATGGTGGCTGCTAGACAGCAGTGATGAAATACTATGCGCATTGGGTGCGTACGGGCAATGCATCTATATTAATCGTAAGCGCAATATAGTAATAGTTCAATCTAGCGCGTGGCCAATCATAGATAGTTTAGAGTTATGGGATGAAATGTTACGAGTCATGGAAGACATTGCCCACACCATTAGCCCTTAGTGTTTCAATAAATTCGATATCTAAATATTGGAATTAGATTAAACTCTGGAATTTAGAATTACTTGAATCTCATCTAAATATTCCTGATCAGGAATATTTAGATGAGATTCAAGTAATTCATGGTATATTATTACCGTACGGTAATAATATCACAGAATACAAGTTAATTTTAATTTAACATTCCCGTTCAGTAATATTAAGAGGAAATTTTGAAATATAATTCCTTCCTTATAGGCGTATTAATCCGCGATACTCGAAAAAGTCTCGGTTTAACTCAGGAATCTCTCGCGATGACTGCTGGGACAGGTCTGCGATTCATCATCGATCTAGAGAGAGGAAAGCCTACCTGTCAGCTAGGCAAGGCATTGAATGTGCTGAACACTCTGGGCATACAGATCGATTTTCATCCGCCTCGTCAGTTAAATAGAGATGACGTTAAATTGGAAAAAAGTAAATGAATCGATCGCTCGACGTATATCTGCATCAATATATTGTAGGTAAACTCCTGCAGGATGAAAACGGTGATTTGGCGTTTGACTACACCGAATCTTGGGTAAATAATCCGAATGCAATACCTCTGTCTCGTTCACTTCCGTTGAGAAAAGAGCGCTATAGCAGAAGAGAGTGCAAGGGATTCTTTGGAGGAATACTGCCAGAGTCTGAGAATCGTGAGATCATTGCAAAGAATCTCGGTATTAGTGCTAGGAATGATTTTGCGATGCTGGAGCAGATCGGAGGAGAGTGTGCAGGCGCAGTCACATTCATTCATTCGGGCGAGAAACTTCCTTATCAATACGCAAGATATCATCAACTCAATAGCGAGGAATTGGCGAATACACTCAAAATGTTACCTCCTCGGCCGTTGTTAGCAGGAGAAACAGGTATACGTCTATCCCTTGCAGGCGCACAAGATAAAATTGCAGTCCATATCGAAAACGATCAAATATCTATTCCACTTGATGGAGCTGTCAGCACACATATCCTCAAACCGGCCATAGATGGATTTGAGGGAATTGTAGCCAATGAATGGTTTTGTATGAATCTTGCTCAGAAGGTAGGCATACCAACTGCTAATACACAGATTGGCAGTGTAGAGAGTATCGACTATCTTCTGGTGGAAAGATACGATCGAATTCGGACAAATGGCAAACCTTTGAAACGGTTACATCAGGAAGACTTTTGCCAGGCTCTGGTCATAATCTCAGAAAATAAGTATCAAAATGAAGGCGACCCATCACTGCAGCAGTGTTTCCGATAAGTCCGAGAGAGTTCATCCGTTCTCGCTGACGATCTGAAAACTCTATTAAATGGCGTAGTATTCAACTTCATTATAGGAAACAACGATGCACACGGTAAAAACTTCTCACTCCTCTACGAAGAAGAAGCAGGGGTCGAAACGAAGCTCGCACCATTTTACGATATGTTGAGTACTGTCATCTATCCTGAACTCTCCAACAAAATGGCGATGAAAATAGGAAGTGAATACTCCTCTGACCGTGTAAGCCTTAGCCATTTCGAACGCTATCAAAAGATGCGGGACTTAATAGATCGATGGCCAAGCGGAGCATTCAGGAATTGGCAGAACTAATCCATTTAAAATCATCTGAGGTCATCTTCGATTTTCATGCATCCATGCAGGGACTCGACCACATTCACAAACGCTGTCACGGCATATTAAATTGGATTAATACATAAGCTGGCACAGCCACAAACAAAAGAATTTCAAGAACATATTCGGATGCGCGCTGAGATAAATATATTCGCTACAAAGTGCAAATGTTCTGATGGATATGAATTCGTGTTCTAAGGACACTTGTATTTTCTAGCGAATGGTTTTAACCCGTATCGGGAAAAACAAGATTGCATGCGTTTTGAATGCAATTCAACTTCTAATATAGTAACGGCATTTAACTCATAGATTTTAAACCCTGATTTAGTTGATTTGAAATGGATTTGGAAATTAGCAAAGTTTAGTGCCTCTCGCAAAATTATAAAATTAGTTGAAGCAATCCAATAAATTATTGAGATATTGTGCCAAAGTCACCACATTGATCGAATCTTTGAGATGATCTGACGAGAGGTAAGGACGTGAAGATTGTTTCAACTACTTTCAAAGATGGAAAAGACTTATTTATTTAAAAAATGAAGGCACAACGTTCTTAAAGACGACAGATATGCCCCATATTTGCAAGATTATCCAAGAGTAATACAGTGGGCATTGAAACTGAGAGAACTCGCTTTATCCTGTCCAGCAGCGCTCTATCCCCTGCTCCATGCGCCGCCATTCCCCACCAGATAAAATGATCAAGATCATCATTGTTTCGAATTGATGATGGCAGTTCTCTGCCAAATCGATCATTCAGCTTGTTGAGAAGATCACGATTTATAGAGCTGGAAGGCATCCACGCGATGGCCATCAAGTTAGCCATAATGTTTGGATACCACTTACCAAGTCCCTCCTCTTTCCCACCATCTGTTTGGATATCCACACGATAGCATTGCAGCCCTATGTCCCATAATTCAACCGAGATTGCATTCAGCATTGCAGACGCCCATGCTGATATCTTTGCTGTCTCGTTGCGATCCCCGAGAAGGTTCTCAATCTGCACTGCAGATTGCAATCCACGCAAAGTCTCCACATTATCCATGGTGTACATTACCGGGTAAGTAGGTTTTGCAATGGTTAATCCGTTCGGCTGTAAAACACTGCGGATAGCGCCAAGAACTCTGTGGACTGAATTTTTGCGTGCCTTCAGCCAGGCGAGATCATGGTTAGACTGATACACGCCCCACACCAGTTCAAGATATGTTGCGGCGTATGAATCCACTGAGTCATATGTTCCAGTCGATTGCCATTTGCCTGGTGAGCCATGATAGTCGAAGATCGTGCCATCAGCGTTAATATGAACTTCATACCACTTCACCCATTTCATCACGCAGATGATTAAATCAACCCTGTGAGTGATGCGGTAGGCATGAATAAGCCCGATTGCTGATAGATTTGAGAAGTAAGGAACAACATCCGAAGGGGATGCAGAGACCGCAGACATAGCGAGAGCGCCATCACTGGTCTGATGATGAAGGATCTGATCAGCGGCACGCTGCATCATATTGTTAGCCAACGCGGTCGGGGCTAAGCAACTGTGGAATTGGAGAATAGTGAGGAAGGCTATAATCCTCAAGAACGAGGCTTTAGTTTTCATATCAGGGTTTGCTGGACCGGATAGTTTCAGTAGTATGAAATTCTTCCCTGTTGTTATGAACCAGACGCTTTCGGGATAACAGCCTGCTGCGGGATCGGCCCTTTACTCGATTGTGCACTCAAGCCACCCGGTCCTGTTTTCAATTTAGTATCGCTAGACTGATTCATAAAGAAATAGAATCCACCTGCCATGGCAATAAAAATCACGACTAATGTAATAGCTATCATCGGGGATATTTCGCGTCGCATTGTAGTTTAAATCCTTTCGTATCTGATAAGCACACCGATGATCAGAGTAGGATCGTTCGGTGTGCCATCTTACATATTTATTTGATCGGATCCGATGGGCTCCAGTCGCTCTTGTTACTGAGACGAAGGCCATGATAGTATCCGTAATAGAGCCCATCTGTAGGATTGGCTACAGAGGTTTTTCCACCATATTTGGCATGTCCGTCAGCAAATATCGCGTTGATGCCATCGAAGTGCCGGGGGGTACCATATATCCATGATTTTTGGTCAGAGCGGAGCCAGTATCTACGCATAACTCCATCAGGGTCCTGAACCACTTCACCAATAAAGGTTGCCCATATTGAGTTCGCGTCGGCAATCATAGCGATGTCTGCCGGCGAATCTAGAGTTGCCTCTGCTATCGCGTGATAGCCAAACAGCAGTTCGTTCAGGCCATAGGTCACTTTGTAGTTGATCGGGTAGTTACCGCTGTAGTAGGCATCGTTATTGCTTGGACATTTGAAAAGCCCCTGGTTCTTTACGTACGGCTGAAGTACATCGTACCAGCCGATAGAAGGCTGCTGAATAGGGAGGTTCCAATCCGGGTTCTGATTGCCCGGCCAGGGCTGCCAGAAATAGGTTTCATCATAATCCTGGGAATACATCATCACCGCCAGCCCCATTTGTTTGGTGTTGGACAGGCAGCTAATGGATCGTGCACGCTCTCTTGCTTGAGCGAACACCGGGAACAAGATAGCAGCCAGAATAGCGATTATTGCGATCACTACAAGCAGCTCAATAAGTGTAAATGCTTTTTTCATGAATGACATTCTCCATCAAGTGATTGTTTTGTACTAACGAACCGTATTAAGACCATTAGTGATTCTGATGCATCATCAGAAACAGAAGAACAGAGAACATGTTTTCAGTTTAATCGTTCGCAAGAAGCGCGTACGATAAGGTCAACTGGCAGGAATTCTACTCCGATAGGTTTCACCTCCCATCCAGATATAAGCGGAAGTGCGCGATGTACAGCACGCTCTCCCAGAGCATACAATGGTTGTTTTATCGTCGTCAGTGGTGGTGACATATAGGAAGCTGCCGACGGGTCATCGAAACTTATGATGCTCACATCCTGCGGAATTCGCAGCTTCATGGAGCGTATTAGCTCCATCAAGCTCAATGTGAGAGCAAAACCTGCGCAAATTATAGCTGTCACAGGCTCTCGTTGAAGCAATAGATCCGTTATAGTACGACGGCCTCTATCTCCTATTTCCCTGTTAGAATCCGCCTCAACCACCCATTCGGATTTTACTGAAATTCCTCTTGTTGCCATTCCCTCTCTATATCCCAGCAGCCGGTCCCGACAGTTCGTCGCACTTGATATCCCGTTAATAAAACCAATTTTCTGGTGGCCCAGTCGAAACAGATACTCTACTGCGGTGGAAGCGCCGCTCCGATTATCACTGTCTACGCAGGCGAATTTCGCATCCGGCCATGAAGCGCCCAATACCACAAATGGGACGTGCTGCTTATAAAGATTGTTCAATGTATCGTAGCTGTCTTCACTCGGCGCTACAAAAATAAATACTGCATGAGGGAAGCGATCTACAAGATGCGAAAACCGGTTTTCCGGGCTTTGTAACACCTGCAATGAACAGTTCGTGCTGGTTGTATACTCACTTATCGCCCAGAAGGGAGCCTGCAGGTAGACGTCCTGCTCCGGGTGTTCCGTATACGCGGTGACCAGGACAATCAGCATCTCCTGGCTTTCCACTTCCAACTTTTCCTGCCTGTTGACGTAAGTTCCCGAACCGACTCTCCGAGTCAGCCAGCCATCCGTCACAAGTTCCTGTATAGCTCTGTTGGCAGTCATCTGGCTTACTCCAAACTGAGTTGCCAGATCACGCTCTCCGGGTAAACGATTGCCCGAGCTAAACTCTCCCCTGCGTATCCGCATCTCGATATGGCGACGAATGCGCTTATAATGTGGCTCCTCAACATTCGTCGTAGACATTACTGCCCTCACAAGTGTTATATAACATATGATTCATTATAACACTCCTTTAAAATCATGTCAAGTATTTTTGAAATTATTGGTTGGGGAAAACAAGCTGAAAGTTGGAGATGAAGTTAATGGGTAGTTCATCCGAATGCGATACTACTATAGGGAATTGCAAATGTCCAGCAAGTACAATTCATGCCTCATCCCCCTTCGCTGATTCCCTCATTCGACGGAGGAAGGGGAATCTTTATCATAAATGCTCTTCCTTCCCTAATGCAAACTGCATTATCGTTTGCGTGAGCAGGGATGTGGGCCGGGAGGTTAAGCACTTAGAAGTTATATTACGTTCAGTATGCTCGCAATTTCGTTTTTTTCCAGCGACGGGTTAGAGGGCTTGTGAAAATACTCCAAAATAGTTCATCACACATTGCCAGGCACTGAAGTACCTGTCTTGGAGGCCTGCGGCCAGCCGTCCTCCGGACGGAATCGCGTCTGAAAGACGCCTGTTTTTTGATGCCGGGAGTCTTCAACTCCCCGAAATCTCATGTTTGGCTATTTTACTAGAGAATTCCTTGTGTAGGGTCAAGTTCTGAAGCTCACTTCTTCAGAACTTGACTTTTTTTGTGCTATGTGATAATCTAGTTTTATAACTAGATTAAGGAGCCATGCATGGGATGCCCCACCAAAATTCAACTCATCAAACGCAAAGAGAGCGAGCAGTGGTACATTAACTTCCCAGCTCAGATCGCACAAGCTATGGAATTCAAAAAAGGAGAAACTGTCGAGTGGGTCGTCGAAGACAAAAGCCAGCTCGTACTGCGAAGAAGAGACACTCCGCCATCGACTCTAAAAAAAACTCTGGACTAATGACCCAAGAAATCGATACTCTGTGGGAACACACCAGGCCTACATTCGCACAAGATGGAACCTGGCAAATCGAAGGACAAGCTATTTGCACCCATTCGTAAATCGGTGGTACACCAGCTTCAGGAAGGTATGACGGTTGTCGCCGCTCTGGGTTTTGGGAGTAACGGACGAGGTATTCCCGTCGATTTTGTCCATGCGCCAATAGCAAAGAAGCTGGGTAAAAATGCTACGGAAGAGCAGTGGAAGGAATATGAGGACAAACAGAAGTCGATGCGTGTTAGTAAGGTGGGAGCTGAACGTATACAAGCGCTTCGAGATAACCTCGACAACGACCCAGAATCTAAAACGCGTAATCTGGTGGTGACAGTCGATGGAGCATATACCAACCGAGAAGTGTATAAATCGACCCCTAAGCATACGGTCATCATTGGAAGAA